>DAOUET010000049.1:0-11033 GCA_034430155.1 Anaerolineales bacterium | reverse complement strand
TTGGCGCGCCCCACAACACCTCAAACCCCATTTGCTCCAGAACTATTTGCATACACCCTTCTTATGTTGCCGTTCAAGCCAGTCTAGATGGGGACCTCTTTGGGTTAAGCAAATGAGTAAGCATCCTTGGCTTTATGAAGTTCTTTTCTATTAGATATACGCATATAGCAGTGCTAAGTCGCGGGCTATTCAGAACAAGAAAGGGATGAACATTTTTGTGCTTTGCACATACACAGCATAATCCTTACCAAAATGATGCAGGTTTTCTACTTCTTCGACTCGCGCGGTAGCCGTTAGAGAGGCGAATGTTAATATGAGTAGCAGCCCTTCCAGCCAAGAGGGGTTTTTGAGAAATACCCCCACCCCTACCAGGAGTAGAGAGCAGTAGAGGGGATGGCGAATGTATTTGTAAGATCCCCGTTTCACCAGCTTCGTGGTACTTTCGATATTCCCTTTAGGGTTTCCTAGGGTTTTCAGCAGGTAGAATCCTTGAATTGCCAGGAAAATGGAGGCGATAAAAGAGGTCCACGAGACGATTTGGAAGGCTGAGAAGGGGTTTCTGAACCAATTATCTAAATTTAACAAGATCATCCCTAAAAGGGCCTCGAAAGCAAAGGTGCGGAAGAAACCATGCATACGCCAATCGCGCAGAGATTTGGCCGATGTAATCAGAATAAGTAAAGATAGGAGCAAAAAAGCGACAAGTTTCAGCATGCATATTCATTATAAATGCAGATAGGATTTATTTGGGTTTACAATTGGCTAGATCGGCGGGCGCTCGATGTTCATTCACCTTCACACCCATTCTTATTATTCTTATCTCGAAAGCCTTCCTTCTCCAGCGGAATTGGCTTTGCAGGCCGCGCAATACCGTATGCCGGCCTTAGCCCTTACAGATCATCTGATGCTGACGGGAGCTGTCGAGTTCTACCAGGCTTGCAAGCAGGCTGGCGTGCGCCCAATTTTGGGCCTGGACCTGGATATCAAGCCGGATGTGGCTTTGATTTCATCTTTTCCAAAGACGAGAACCTGGAGCGGATCGCAGGCATGGCGAGTTTCTGCGCCTCTAACCCTTCTGGCGATGGATCTGGCTGGTTGGGGCAGTCTGTGCCGATTGAGCAGCCTGTTGGGCAGGGACAGGTCAACAGAACCTGCGGGTAGTTTGCCTCTTGAGCGGCTGGCCGAGCATACGTCTGGGTTAATCTGTCTGACAGGAGGCAATAGGGGTTGGCCAGCGAAATTACTGCGCTTCGGGCAGCAACGGGCTGCAACTCAATTCCTGGGAAACCTGAAAGATCTCTTCCCCAATAGATTGTACGTGGAATTGCAGAATCAAACACCTGATGACCGCAGCTTGATATATCAGCTGGTCTCGTCAGCGCGAAGATTAAAGTGTCCTTTTGTTGCCACTGGGGACGTACATTACCTTCATCCCGAGCAATCTGATTTGCAAAGGCTGTTGTCAGCCATACGCCAGAATCACCAGGTAAATGATATCCCTGCTGAGGTAGTTGCTCAGCCTGGATCGCATTTTGCTTCCCCAGAAGAAATGGAAACCAGATTTGTGGATTTCCCTGACGCTTTAGAAGCTACGCTTGAAATCGCCAGTCGTTGCCAGCTGACCCTGCCCTTGGATGTGCCTCACTACCCGAAAATTGACCTCCCCTCTGGTTTGACTGCAATGCAGGTGTTACGCCAAAAAGCCAGGCGTGGCGCTGACCGCCTTTATGGCCAGGCTTCTTTGAATGATGAGCGCCTGTTGCCATCGGTATTGAGACGGCTAAATCATGAGCTCGACGTAATCGATAAGTGCGGATATGCCCCCTTATTCTTAATCATGGAGGAAATTGTCCGGTTCACCAAGGAGAAAAGCATTCCGCTTTCCTCGCGAGGTTCCGCAGCCTCTTCCCTGGTAGCTCACTGTCTGGGGATCACTTCACCTGACCCTATTCGGCTTAATCTTTTTTTTGAGCGTTTTCTCAACCCGGCCAGGTTGACGCCTCCGGACATAGATACTGATCTTTGTTCTCGCCGACGTGATGAAGTGATTCGATTCGTTTCCGAACGATATGGTTCGGATCGAGTGGCAATGGTGGCTACCATTAATCGATTCCGCCCGCGCTCTGCTCTTCGAGAAGTTGCTAAGGCTCATGGGCTGACCCCTGCTGAGGTCAGGTCTTTGGCTGAAAGCTTGCCTGTACGGTGGTGGAGAAAGGTTGAGCCAGGCTCTGGGCGCGATTCACCCTATGCGGAGCTTGCTGAACGTTTCTCATCCCCTCTCCATCACAAGATATTCCGAGACGCTGAAGCGTTATGGGGTGTCCCTCGCCACCTTTCGGTCCATCCTGGTGGCGTGGTTATCACACCAGGCCCGCTCACCGATCTGGTTCCAATCATGTTGGCAGCTAAGGGGGTCGTCATCACCCAATTCGATTTGGAGGCCGTCGAACGGTTCGGTCTGGTGAAAATCGATCTGTTGGGCATCCGAGGCCTGACCGTCTTGGGAGACGTTGCTGACGCCGTTCGGCAGAATGCTTCCAAGGCTCCTTCGATCTGGACTTTGGCCGGTATTTCTGGATCAATTTCGTCTGGCGCTACCACAGTGCAGGTGCTGGAATCGATACCTGAGCATGACCAAGTAACGGCTGATCTGGTGAAAAACGGTCGTACCATCGGTTGTTTTCAGATCGAGAGCCCCGGCATGCGAGCAACTCTCAAGGAAATCCGCGCCAGCAGCGTCGACGATCTCATGATAGCGCTGGCATTATACCGACCGGGACCGCTTACCGGCGGCTTGAAAGACGCCTTCGTCCGGCGCCATCGTGGTGAGGAAGAGGTCACGCAAATACATCCGGCGCTTGGGCCTTTGCTGGAAGATACTCACGGAGTCATCCTGTATCAGGAGCAAGTACTGCGAATAGCCCATGAGCTGGCAGGTCTGAGTTTGGCGGAGGCTGACCTGTTGCGCCGAGCCATGAGCCACTTCGATCCTGGCGAACAGATGAAGACGCTCAAGGAGAAATTTATCAGGGGTGCGTTGAACAATAGCGCGGTGCCGGAAGATATTGGCGAGGGGGTATGGGATCTGATGGCAGCTTTTGCAGGTTATGGTTTTCCTAAAGCTCATGCCGCTTCATATGCACAACTTTCCTGGCGCGCTGCCTGGTGCAAAGTTCATTTCCCGGCTATTTTCATGGCTGCGGTCCTGGCGAATTGGGGAGGTTATTACAGCCAACGCGTCTACCTGACAGAAGCTCGTCGCATGGGGTTGGAATTGGCTCCACCGCGTATCAATTATGCCCAAAGGGAATTCAGCGCCAGTTCTATTGATGGAAAAGATGTGCTTGTCATGGGTTTGGATCAAGTGCGGGAGCTCACCCGGCGCACCCAAAAGATTATTCTCGCACAACGACCTTTTCACTCCCTGGCTGATTTTCTGGTGCGGGTCGATCCTCGTCCGGTAGAGGCAGAAAATTTGGTAAAAGTCGGCGCTTTAGAGGGATTTGGGTCAATTCCCGGTTTGTTGAAGCAAATTCAAGCGGGAAGCTGGCGTGCAAGGCAGCTGCGCTTATTTTCTGCGGAAGAGGACCTTGCTCCTGAGATGGAAAAGGATTGGTCCTTGCAGGAAAAAGTCGCTGCACAGCAGGCTGTTCTAGGCATCAGTATCATTGCTCACCCGTTAGAACTGGTCGCTGAGGGTATCGCAAATGCCGGGGCGCTCAGCACTGTTGATGCCGCGGCCTTGCTGGGCAAACAGGTTCGGGTGGCCGGGATGCGACAGACCTGGCGGCGCAGCCGTACAACCCGTGGCGATTACATCTATTTTATGTCCCTGGAAGACCTGGAAGGTATGTTGGATATCGTCTTATTTTCCGATGTGCATCGCCGTTACCGGAAAGTGTTTTCCGGACCTGGTCCGTATGTAATAGAGGGTGTAGTTGAGATGAATGAGGCAGGGGGAGAGCCTTTCATCCGAGCTGAAAGAGCCTGGCGGTTGGGAGGAAATTAAACGCTGAAAAAATCAATAGGATTCCTATATAAATGAAAATATGCTTTATTATGGGCTGTTCTTGTGGAAATTCAGCGGTATAAAGACGGCGTAACCGTTGGCGACCGTGGTAGCCTGCCTCACATAGGTCTTATCCAGGCCGTCCTCGATCTCAGCGGTATTTGTGATCATTTGGGGAGAATCAATTTGCCCCCCGATTATCAGTGTGAATGTGATCGTCACGGGTTTGGAGGTGTTGACAGCCCCATTCCAGGTGATTACATCCCCCGAAAGATCGTAGCTGCCAGAGGAGGCCCAAAGCCCCCCCAGGTATTGTGTGCCGGTCGGTAAATTATCACTCACAATCACGTTTGGTAAAGCAGGACCCGGATTGCGTAGAACGATTGTGTAGTTGAGGCTCTCTCCGGAATTTGCCAGGATGCGATCGACCTGCTTGACAGATGCGCTTAGATTTCCTTGCAGGAACGAACCGGTGCGCTGGTAATTAGCCCGGCCGGTGCCCCATAATATTCGGGCGTTTGCAGTGCCTGGCAAGTCATACGCTACCAGTCCAGAATGAGCGGTGTTTAAAACGACCTCTAAATCCGCATCACTGTCGATATTTGCCAAGGTTGGAGCTGGCAGTGCGCCGTTCCAATCTGCGCTTCCAAAGGGATCTGGGAGATTAATCTCCTGAATTACATTTCCCAGGTAATCCAGAATATAGAGTTTACCCGTAAGACCGGAACCTTTCTCAGCCCATGAACTAAATATGACCTCTGCAAACCCGTCGTTGTCCAGGTCGACCACCACCGGTTCAGATGCGAAGTGATAGACGCCAACAGCTGGGTTGTAGACCGCATAAGGCCAGTTGCCATGCTCGCTTTTGTCCAGCCAGAAGGCGTGCATGCGTCCATCATAAGAAGGATACAGGATTTCCAGGTTTCCATCACTATCCAGGTCGGCAAGCACAGGGTTAGGTTGAGCGTTTTCGATTCTGTTGTAATCCTCACTTAAAGGTGCACCGGTATCAATTGGCGGGGTGTTCCAGTTGAATCCATCCATATTAAACCGGCTGCGGTCACGGCTAAAAATGTAAACGCCGTTGTATTTACTAGGATATCCGCTGATGCAATCGTATACATTTCCAGTGACGACTACCTCGTTGACGCCATCCCCGTTGACATCACCGATGGTCGCGGCGCTATGGGCAAAGTTAGGGCGGTAGCGCTCACTACGCTCATCCTCAGGGCGACAGGTTCCCCATCCGCGCAATTCCGTTTCAAGGCTCTCCCATACGCCAACCTTGCCCCAGGCCTTGTCCCCATAGATTGGGTTTGCCTGAATCTGGGTACCGTCCGGCTGGTAGGCACAGATGTAGTGTACATCTGATGGTATTATCAATTCGCCTTCAGCGTCGCTATCCACATTGCCAATTGCGGCGTTATCGTTGAAAATGCCCCAGGCGTAACCGCTATCGTTACTGAGCTGTGGCCAGCCCTGCCCGAGAGTGCCATCGGATTCGAAAACCCAGGTGTTGACTTTATCAGAAACGGCGCCAGTCGTGATAATCTCCAAAATCCCATCGCCATCAAGATCATATACAGATAAGCCTCGCAGCTCACCAGAGCTGGGATTTTGCGGCCATCCTGGTTTAAAATAACCCAGGTGGTTATAAACTGATAGGTAGCCGCCACTGTGGGCAGTGACGATTTCCAGATCACCATCCCCCTCCAGGTCGGCGACCACGATGCCGGGCCAGGTGCGTCCGACGTTGTTCGCACCCGGCTGGCTGCGGTCATGCCCTGAAGATACTTGCCATTTCAATGTCCCGGTTGCGCCATCAAGGACAAAGATCGAATAAGCGGATCCGATCACCTCGAGGGAACCATCTCCGTCCAGATCGGTCACAGCAGGCGAGGAATACCAGCCGGTTTCACACCAGGAGGAATAACAGCCCCCGTATTGCCACTTCAGGAGGGGGGTTTGTGGGTTTGCTGACCAGGCTGCCCGTATGACTGGTTGGCCATCATTTAACTTCAGGTTGAATAGGAGCAAGGCCAAAAGCAGAATATGAGTCGTGATTTTCCCTTTCATGATCAACAGTCCCTTTGCTGCTCAACTTTTATTACCACTTGCATGACGAATGGTATCGTCATATCCATCCTATAGGTAACTGGCAACACCATCAATAGCCTATTATTCCCACTCATAGAAGGAAGAAACGATCATCATTTTCTCTATCAAAGTATAATCACCTTTTGTTGCCCTTTGTTTGAGGCATCTCACGTGAGCAAGCATGCAGCAAATTCTCACCTTTTCGATTGTTTTTCTGGCAGTCTTCACCCAAAGCCTTTCTGGTTTTGGCGTGGCTCTCGTGGCGATGGCTTTGCTCCCGGGGATTATCAGCATCCGGGTTGCCTCACCCTTGATTGCATTGGTTGGCGGGACCATTGAAGTTGTCTTGTTGGTGCGTTATCGCCAGGCCTTAAACTTGAAAGTAGTGTGGCGCTTGGCGCTGGCTTCACTTCTAGGTATCCCGTTGGGTGTTTGGGCCTTGAGCAGCGTAGGTGAGAACATTATCATCACACTATTAGGGATTGTGCTCGTCGGTTATGCTTTATACGGCTTGTTGGAGTTCAAACTGCCCGAGTTGAGCAAACCTGCTTGGGCATATGGGTTGGGATTCCTGGCTGGGGTGCTGGGTGGAGCGTACAATACTTCAGGACCTCCCGTCATCATCTATGGGAATTGCAGAGGTTGGCTTCCCGCTGAATTTAAAAGCAACCTGCAAAGTTTCTTCTTAATCAACAACCTGTTTATTATTGCCGGCCATTTCTGGAGTCATAATTTGACGGGTCTGATTTTAAAGGAATATCTACTGGTTTTTCCGGCGATCGTTTTGGGAATTATCACAGGGATCAGTTTGGATAAGATCATCAATCCGAGGACATTCCGGAAAATCGTGTTTTGGCTGCTGATCGTGATGGGATTGCGATTGATGTTCTCAGGGATGTTTCCGGTAGTTTGACCAGACTCTATAGATTTTCCTTGACGAGTCCTTCGAATCAGGTGCTTCGCCTGGCTGCAAGCGCAGTATTCTTACCATATATATACTCAAATGCCTTGCCGGCGGTTGAATGGCGATGTTTAGCGCCAGATCGTCTGGCGCCAGACGGTATCCAGACAGAAGTGTTTGGTATTCGAAGAATGTTGGCATAGTTATGTTCATGTGTCTTATGCTTAGATCGCTTTCGCTCAAGAGAGATTTATTCCAAAGGCACAACTTGCATGCTGCGTGCTGACTGGTAGAGCGCTACTGTTGTACGGATATGATCGCGGCTTTCTTCAAGGCTTAGGTAGGTGGGTGTGCCGTCAAGAATGGCCGCGTGTATGTCTTCAACTTCACCCAGGTAGAGGTCTTTTTCCGGGACCTCGATTTCTCTGGTCTCCCCCTCCTTTGGGTAAAAAACCATCCGGTGATTTTCATCCATGCTGATAAAAGGCCTGTTGAGTATCAGGCGACCCTCGCTGCCGATGATTTCCACAGAGGTGTAGAAGGAGGTAAGAAACGACGAAGTGATCTGGGCTAGCTGGTTGCCGGGATAGATCATTTGACCAGCAAAAGTCTCGTCTACACCGGTATCACCGAGTGATTGCATGCCTGAGACCCTTTCAGGAGGGCCATTCAAAATGAATTGGGCCAGGCTGATTGGATAGACGCCCACATCCCATAGACAACCGCCTCCGTATTCGGGCACGCGCCGGATATTCTGGCGGCTTTTTAGGGAAAAATGAAAGCTGCCTTTAACCAAAGAGATATTGCCTAGCCTTCCGCTGTGAGCCCATTCACCCGCCAACTTTGTTTGAGGATGGTGGCGGTACATAAAAGCTTCAGCCAGAACCATGTGACTATCCCGGCTGGCAGTGATCATCCTGTCAACTTCTGCGACAGAGAGCGCTAGGGGTTTCTCACACAGCACGTGAACTCCTGCGTTCAAAGCTTTAACGGTCCATTCGGCGTGCAGGTGATTGGGCAGACTGATGTAAACCGCATCGATCGATCCGGAGGTCAGCATGCTATCGTAGCTGCTGAAGGCTAGAGGGATTTGCCACTCAGCCGCGTAGCTCTTGGCAGAATGTTGGCTCCGGCTGGCGACCGCAACCAAAGCGCCGCGTTTAGACGATCTGATGGCTGGGATAAAGTAGCGGTTGATGTGGGCAGTGGACAACAATCCCCACCGGATTTTATCCATATTGGTGCCTCCTTCTGGTAAACTAGGTTATTGAGTTTTGGACAGGTTTTGGCTGTGAATAGGCTTGAATGCAGGTCTGCACAAATTAATCTGCAATGAGTCTATACCAAACCTAATTCTAGGTCAATTTATTATCTCGCTATGGGCAAACAAGATGGTATGGTCTTTATCCATGGTCTGGAAGGCAGTAGCCAGGGAGTCAAGGCTACCTTGTTGCGAGGTATTTTCCCAGAGATTCTGACACCTGATTTTCAGGGATCGTTAGATGACCGAATGGCCGATTCGGAAGCCCTGCTTGCTGGCAAGAACGGCTGGAAAATAATTGGCTCGAGTTTCGGCGGTTTGATGGCGGCTTTGTTCGCCTGCCGCTGTCCTTCGCTGGTTGATAGGCTGATCCTTCTGGCACCAGCTTTGATCTGGCCCGACTTTGCGAATAACCTACCCGCACCGATTTCCTTACCGGTGATTGTATACCATGGTAGTAAAGATGAGATAATCTCTCTAGAAGCTGTTAGAGAGATTTCGAATAAAGTCTTTTTGAATCTGACTTTTCATGTGGTAGATGATGATCACGGTTTATACCAGACGGTCCATGCTATTGATTGGCGAAACTTGATGGGGGATTTTATATAACTGGAAGAATGGCAGGAAAGGAGATTATTGAGTTCGTTGTTGCCCGGCGGGGTTCTTCATTCGAAGAGGAACGGAAGCAGGCAGAATAATAAGTCGTGAAACATGGATTGGTTATTCAGAACCCCCAGTGATCCAGAACAAGAAAGCGTTCGCCTCTGCGAGCGCTCCAGCGGGGAGGGAGGGATTCGAACCCTCGGACGAAGTTTAAAGCCCCGTCAACCGCTTAGCAGGCGGTCCCAATCAGCCACTCTGGCACCTCCCCATAAATTTTATGAATGAACTATCGTAAAAATAAGTTCGGCAACACCTTCAAGCGGAGGGAGAGGGATTCGAACCCCCGGTGGGCGTGAACCCACAGCTGTTTTCAAGACAGCCGCCTTAGACCACTCGGCCATCCCTCCATTATTATGGGAGAGAATCCCTCCCGAGCTGAAAGTATTCTACCATAACCATTTTGGCGCGCCAATGCAATCAAATTAAATGGGTGCAGGTCCGATTGGGGGCGAGTTTACAACCTACCCCAGTCTGGGGAGAAATTGGGGTGTTGTGCGCAGCGCAAAGCACTGCGCACAACACCCCAAACCCCATTTGTCCCAGAAATGACATACACTCAATTAAATTGTGGTTGGGTCGCCCCATTTTGTTTCCGGGTTTTCTAATCCTAAGTTAACAATACTCTCAGGATTCTCTAACCCCGTACGTCTATACTTGCGTGAGTAAGTTATTTCCGTTGAACTTAATAATATTTCTAATATGCAGGGGAAAATAATAGCAAACCCGATCTATTTCCCAGGCAGGAGATTCTCTAAGGCATAAAAAATGAATATCTTTACAAAAGCCCATTCTTCGCGAAAAATTTTGGTTTTTTTGTTACTTCCTACCCTGGCGTTGGCTTGTGGAATCTCTTTCCCCTTAGCTACCCTGGCTACTCCTACCTCTCAACCAGTGCCTGCAGTAGCCCCCACGGTGCAAGTCCCCATCACATTACCAGCTCCTGTTATCGATGAGCAGAGCACGCTTATCGATTTATACCAACGTGTCAACCCATCTGTGGTTAATATCACCATTTACGTTTCCCAGAGTGGGCAGGTAGTAGCTTTATCACAAGGATCTGGCTTCGTCTACGATGATCAAGGCCATGTTGTGACCAATGCCCATGTCGTTCAAGATGCCGAACAAATCGATGTGACATTTTCTGACGGATCTATCCAATCTGGAAAGGTACTTGGATTGGACTTAAACAGCGACTTGGCGGTATTGAAGGTGGATCAGATGCCTTCGGGTGTGCAACCTCTACCTTTGGGAGACATGGATACGCTAGAGGTTGGGGAGTCGGTGGTGGCAATCGGTAACCCGTTCGGCCTCGAAGGCACCTTGACGCGGGGTATAATCAGCGCCTTGGGACGTACTATTCCAGCGCTTACGCCCTTCTCGATCCCCCAGGCTATTCAAACCGATGCAGCCATCAACCCCGGTAATTCGGGCGGGCCACTCTTGAACCTGCTGGGTGAGGTTATAGGGGTCAATGCCCAGATAGAAACATCTGGTCTGAATACCAGTAACAGCGGCGTCGGTTTCGCCATTCCAGTGAATATCCTCAAGCGAGTTGTGCCTGACCTGGTGGAAAATGGCCAAACAGAGTGGTCTTGGTTGGGCATTCGAGGAGGTAGCCTTGACCCAACCCAAGTCGAAGCCATGAAACTCCCTGTGGATCGAGGTGCTTTCATCTCGGAAATTACCCCAGGCGGTCCCGCAGAGAAAGCCGGATTACAAGGAGCTACCGGTACTACTACTGTCAACGGACGGGCTACCCTCACCGGTGGAGATGTCATAACTGCTATTGATGATCAGCCAGTGCGTTCGTTTGATGATCTACTCATCTACATAGCCTTAAAAACCCGGCCGGGCCAGGATATCAAACTCAGCATTATTCGAGATGGGAAAACCCAAGAAGTCAGTTTGCAGCTAGCCCCCCGCCCAGAATCGCTGGATACCTCGACAACCCCCTGATGAGTTATGCCTCATCCTTCATCAGTGTTATGAGAACTTATAATTACTTACGAGTTTGTTTTTTTTCACAAATCCTGTTGAAAGATTAAAATAACGGGCTGAATAAGATAAACCAAGCTGACGCAAGTCCAAGGGCGCCAAGAAGG
>DAOUET010000048.1:0-88143 GCA_034430155.1 Anaerolineales bacterium | reverse complement strand
CCCCTGAACTATTCCAGACTGCCGGTGGCAATCGCTAACTTGACCTCGCCAATCGCTTTTGTCACCTGGATATCACGAGGACATGCCTCAGTGCAGTTAAAAATTGTGTGGCAGCGATAGACGCCAAATTGGTCGTTGAGGATTCTTAACCTTTCAGCAGCAGCCTGGTCACGGCTGTCAAATATAAAGCGGTGCGCGTTGACAATCGCGGCAGGTCCCACATATCGATCATTCGCCCAATAAGAAGGGCAGGAAGTAGTACAAGCCGCGCAAAGGATGCATTTGGTGGTGTCATCGATCCGTTCTCGTTCTTCCGGGCTTTGCAAACGCTCTCGGATCGGGGGTGAGTCATTATTGACGAAATATGGCATCACAGAACGATAATGTTCAAAGAAGGGTTCCATATCCACGATCATATCTTTGATTACCCTTAAACCAAGCAATGGCTCGATGGTGATCTTAGTGGTTTTCAGGTCATGGACCAGCACCTTACATGCCAAGCGATTTACACCGTTAATGCGCATAGCGTCAGAGCCGCAGACGCCATGCGCGCAGGATCGTCGGAAAGACAAGGTGCCGTCTATATATCCCTTAATATATTCCATTAAATCTAATACCCGGTCCGTAGGTTCAGCTTCCAGCTGATATTTTTCATAATGAGGCTTTTTATCTTTTTCAGGGTTAAACCGGAATACTCTTAACGTCACTCGCATATTCACTCACCTCTTTTATGGTTTAGTAGTTACACAGTTCAGGGGAAAATCGGGGGTGTTTGGGCAACGCCCGCCCAAACGCCCCCATCCTCCCACCAACTGCGTAAGTCCTATGGTTAATAAACTCTTTCCTTTGGCTCGAATTTGGTTAACACTACTGGCTTGTACCGCAGCTCTACCTCATCGTCTTTTAGCCAAGCGAGTGTATGTTTCATCCAATTTTGATCGTCACGTTTTGGGTAATCTTCATGGGCATGAGCACCACGACTCTCTTTACGAGCCAGGGCTGATGCAGTTGTGACTTCCGCCAGGTCGAGCAGGTTGCTCAGCTCCCAGGTATTCAACAAGTCCGTGTTGAAGATTTTGCCGCGGTCATCGAAATGGACGTGTTTGAATCGCTCCTTGAGCTCTTGGATTTTATCCAGGGCTTTTTGCATGCCCTCCTCGGTTCGGAAGACGCTGACATGGTCGTTCATTTCAGCCTTCATCTCGTTGGCAATATCGGTGGCTTTTTCACTACCCTTGCGATTTAATAAATGGTCTAATTGCTCACGGGCGAAATCGGCGGCGTCTTTTGGCAGCGGCTGGAAAGAAGCACCTTTTGAGAACTCAGCCGCGTTAAGGCCGGAGTGTTTCCCAAACACCAGCAAATCCAATAAAGAGTTTGTCCCCAATCGATTGGCTCCATGCACCGATACACAGGCCACCTCGCCAGCCGCATATAGACCGGGCATGACCGTGTTTTTCTCGTCGATCACCACCTGCCCATACTTATTGCTGGGGATGCCTCCCATTGCGTAATGGGCAGTGGGTTGGACTGGCATAGGTTGGGTGATGGGATCTACTCCCAGGTAAGTGCGGCAAAAGTCCATGATATCAGGGAGTTTTCTATGGATTTCATCTGCCGTGACGACGTATTGGGAGCCGTCTAGTTGCTTACGGCCATCCTGGATGGCGTATTTGTTGACGGATTCGGGACGGACATCTAAATATAAGTAGCGTTTGCCGTTAATCCCCCGGCCTTCCTGCATTTCAATATACATGGCACGGCTTACAACATCTCTTGAAGCCAGGTCTTTGACATGAGGAGCGTACCTATCCATGAATCGCTCACCTTTATCGTTTAGAAGCACTCCCCCCTCGCCACGTACCCCTTCAGTGATTAAGATGCCTAGCTTATAAATTCCGGTGGGGTGAAACTGAAAGAACTCCATATCCTCAGCTGGAATATCACGACGCAAGGTAATAGCGACCCCGTCGCCAGAATATGCATAGGCGTTTGATGTGATTTCCCAGACGCGTCCATGTCCTCCTGTAGCGAAAATTACCGCTTTTGAGTGAAATACATGTATCTCACCAGTAGCCAGTTCGATGGCAACCGCCCCGGCAGCAGAACCATTTATCGTGATCAGGTCAAGAACTTGGTATTCATCGAAGAAATTTACTTTGTTCTTGATACACTGTTGGTAAAGTGTTTGTAAGATCATATGACCAGTACGGTCAGCAGCATAACAAGCCCGTCGTACAGGTTTGCCGGTATCATTGTTAGTATGACCGCCAAAAGGGCGTTGGGCGATGCGACCGTCCGGTGTCCGCGAGAAGGGTAGTCCCATATGCTCCATTTCATAAACTGCCTGAACAGCTTCGCTGCACATAAATTCGATAGCATCTTGATCGCCTAAATAATCGCTGCCCTTCACGGTGTCATAAGTGTGCCAATCCGGATGGTCTTCTTCTTCACTACCCAGGGCTGCCCCAACCCCCCCTTGCGCAGCACCAGTGTGAGAACGGGTTGGGTAGAGCTTGCTGAGTACCGCCGTATTGGCTTTTCTGGAGGCATAAAGAGCTGCCATTAATCCCGCGCCTCCAGCTCCGACAACAACAACATCAAATTGATGCGTTTTCATGAATCAACTCCTTAAACCTCCTTTGATATTAATAGAAATCGCGAGATTTTTACTGGATCCGTTAAAAAAAAAGGGCAAGATATGCTCTTACCCAATTATAATCCCTCTAGCAGGAGGTCTGCTGGCTTGCTGCTATGATGCCAGAATGACGTACACTGCTGCAATGAGGACGAACAACCACAGCAAGATGATGATACCTCTTAATAACGGCTTATAGGCAGAAAGTCCCGTGAAATCCTCTATAACTGCGCGCAGACCATTGAAACCATGGGTGGCACCGAAGAAAACGATCAGAATTTGAATGATCTGCCAAAATCCGTTTGCCCAGCCAACCGCAACATCGGGTATATTGCTATTGACCACATGATTCGGATTGGGGAAAAACGTCCAGCGCATCAATGTTGGCAGGTCTACTTGCGTTCGGGCACCTAGCAGGAAAGCGCTAGACATTCCCATAACGGCCATTGCGACTAGAGCAACGCCGGATAAACGTGTAAATATCCACATGAAATATTCAAAAGAGACGCTTGGTTTTACTGCTCGAGCGCGCATTTTAATCCCTCCGATTGGATGCCTAGCTACCAGCTAACCCGCTTTGAATGAGGATGAAAATCGTCAGACCGTATACAGGCGCAAAGACTAACCACTCAAGCCAAAGGACTTCACGCTGGTAATTCTGCAGCCGTGGCCAAAGATCCAAAGCCGCGATGCGAAGCCCATTCAATGCGTGGAAGATGACGAAGAAAATGATGACGATTTGGAAGATCCACGATTCGTAAAGGATGTTTAGGTTGGTGGCCAGATCGCTGCCCAGTTGTTGCATGAAGAATGACGAAATCACGTGAATGCTGACAAATACTAGTATTCCGACACCAGTGATGCGGTGCAGCATCCAGGTGATCATCGGAATGCCCCCCTGGTACTTCAATCCTTTAAAGAAACTGACTTTACCACTGAGACTCATAGCTGCCTCCTCAATTTAATGCCAGCCAGTGACGAAAATCGTCCACATCTATTATTGCACCTTGCTTTTATAAAGGAAAAGTGACGTTCATCACAAATAATTGATTTCAGATGTCCTATTAATCAAATCTTCATTTAATCTACAATATTATTGGTGGTTTTCTTAAACGGAGATTATCCTATCAAGGTTCTGCTGTCAATTTTCGGTAGTAGAGTTTTTTGATAACTACAGGTATTGAATCTGAGAGGAAGAAGCCATGGCTACTTCTAACAACCTGGATCGCCGTGATTTCGTAAAAATCATATTGACTTTTCTCGGATCGATCATAGGAGCGGTTATCGGCATACCCGCTCTAGGATTTTTGATATCTCCCGCCACTAAATCGAAAAGTACGGAAAGCTGGATACCTTTAGGAACTTTAGAGAGCTACCAACTTGGAACGCCAACTTTGTTTACCTTTACCCTGACAACTGTAAATGGCTGGGAAAAATCCGTCAAAAGCGTGGGAGTTTATGTTGTACGTTCAAGCGAGGATCAGTGTGAAGTGATCTCAAATCTGTGTACACATCTCAGCTGCCGGGTCAGCTGGAAGGATGACTTACAGGAATTTGTCTGTCCTTGCCATGACGCTCATTTTGACTTACATGGCCAGGTACGTAGTGGGCCTCCTCCTGCTCCCCTGAGGGAGTTCGAAACTAAATTGGAGGACGGCAACTTATTTATCCATTTCGTAGAAGAGTAATCATGGCGGATAAAGTTCTCTCGTGGGTTGACGAACGACTCGGTCTGACGACTCTATATAATACGATATTAGATCGTAAAATACCCAAGGTCAATTGGTGGTACACGTTAGGTAGTGCCACCTTTTTTCTTTTTGTGATCCAGGTCCTCACAGGAATTTTCCTGACCGTTTATTATGTGCCTTCCCCAGACCATGCCTATGAGAGCATTCAATACATCATGAACGGGGTCGCATTCGGATGGTTGATTCGCGGTATTCATCATTGGGGAGCCAGCCTTATGGTGGTATTTGTGTTCGCTCATCTGCTGCGTACCTTTTTCATGGCTGCCTATAAATATCCCCGGGAACTTACCTGGATTACCGGTGTATTTCTGTTTTTGGCAACCCTAGGTATGGGATTCACGGGTTACCTGTTGCCCTGGAACCAGCGAGCTTATTGGGCGACCACCGTGGGTTCCGAAATTGCTGGAACGGTGCCGCTAATCGGTGATTTTATCTTGCGGGTGGTGCGTGGTGGTGCTGACTTGAGTGGGGTTACGCTTGCCCGCTTCTTTGCCGTTCACATCTGGTTTCTGCCGGCGCTGATTGTCTCGTTGATTGCTATCCACCTTTACATGGTCATTCGGATCGGTATTTCTGGGGTTCCGAAGGAGGAATAGAATCCAAAGGGTGTCGTTGTGAACGAACAAGAAAAGGAAGAATATCTAGCAAAGTACCAGCGTGAGAAATCCCAAGGGATCAAGTTTTATCCTGATATTATCTACAAGGATCTTTTGATTTCCTTTGGGCTTTTCGTGCTTTTGGTTGGACTGGCTATATATATCGGCGTGCCCAGTGAGCCTCCCGCAGATCCGAGCGATTCGGCCTATATCCCCAGACCAGAATGGTACTTTTTGTTCTTGTTCCAACTTTTAAAATATTTCCCCGGCAAGCTAGAGTGGGTCGGTACCGCGGTACTTCCGGTAATTGCAGTATTTGCGCTACTTCTACTGCCCTTCTATGATCGCAGTCCCATCCGTCATTGGAAGAAGCGAAAGCTGGCAGTATCCATAATGGGCGGGGTGCTAATTGGGATGGTGGCACTTACAATCATTGCGGCGGTTACAACACCCCCTCAAGAGGAATTTGCCCTGTTTGCCATCCTTACTGATCAAATTATCGCTGGGCAGGACTTATATTCTATCCAATGTGTTGAATGTCACGGCGCCGATGGCGAAGGGGGAGAGATTAAAGGCGTGGAGGGCTTGGAGGGCGTGGTTGTCAAGCCTATTAACAGTATGGATGAGATGTATACTCGCACAGATGACACCTTCTTCAACATTATTAATTATGGTCAGCCGGATTTGGGAATGACCCCATTTGGATTGGCTTACGGAGGCGAGCTCTCCAGGGCAGATATGAATGCGATTGTTACTTTCATGCGCTATACCTGGGATGACCGCGCTGAAATTCCTCAAGAAGTCGCTCAAGCCAGCTCTGTGCCCACGCTTGGCCCTGATGAGGTCCCCTCCTACGTTGTGCACATTGAACCGATTATCAAAAGATATTGTATTTCCTGTCACCGGCCTGGAAAGAAGAACAATAATTATTTGATGCGTGATTATGAAGAAATTATGACCACGGGAGACTACGCGCCAAACGTGATCCCGGGCGATTTAAATTCGAATATGATCTTGATGCTATATCGTCAGGAGATAGACGCCGGGGGTCCAATGCCCCCCACCAAAGCGCTCAAGCCGGAATTAATCGATATTTTTGAGCGTTGGATCGCCGCGGGAGCGCCTGAAACGGCCGAAGAAGCAGCTGTCCTCTCGCCAACGGCTGTAAATCCCACCCCCAATCCAGATCTAACAACAACCCCTACACCATAGGTTCCCCTTAAGATTTACCGTACGCCTCCGATGATGGCGATCGCGCCAATCAGGGAAATTACCAACCAAAATATAAATAGAATCCAGGAAACGGCGCGCCGGTTATTCTCACCTCGGAGGTAGTCATCAAGGACTTGGCGGAAGCCGTTCACCCCATGGGCAAAGGCAAAGGATAGCAGCGCGAAATCGTATACCCGCCAACCCAGGAATGCCCAGCGCGTAGCGACGTAATTCAGATCAATTTGATGGACACCAACCAAGACATCTTGGATCAATACGTGAATCCAGGCGAGAGGGATGAGTAACAAACCACTGTAGCGCATCCACTTCCAGGCAATTGACTCGTAATCTTGGTTTACGCTCACTTGTCCAGTTTCAGTTGTCATTATTCTTTCCTCTTCCTGTTACAGGCCAAAATTGTAAACCAAGAGATTCCGGCCCATCCATAAAGCCGCTGGAAGCCAGAGCACAATCGCGATAGTAAGCACCAATGTTGCCGATTGACGTTGGGTGTTGATATTCCACTTTTGGGGAAAGAAAAGATCGAAAAGCGCGATCCTGGCTCCATTGACCCCATGATAGATCACACAAAAGACCAGGATGATTTCCCCGATCATAAAGGGCGTGCTGCGATAAAGGTCAATGGCGTGTGAATAAAGGGAAGGAAAAAAATAAACCGTAGCAGTATCCAAAATATGCAGGCTAAGAAAAAGCAGTGTGCCTAAACCCGCCAGGCGATGCAGGATAAAACTGAGTTGTCCCACACGACCTCGATAACGGGCGAGACTGGACACATTTAATCTAAATGCGTTCATCCGAATCTCCTTTTTATCGGTAAATTGAACAAAGTGAGTGCAGGTGTAATATTATTATTAGCTTGGCTCGATCTGCCTGTCTGATAAACAGCGGTATTATGGATTCCTGGGAGCATGTCAGCTGTGATAACCAACATGCCTCCTCCATTCTTGATGGTCAAAGTGGTTACCCCGAAATGTCGTTATTTTACTATACAACCCAGCCCTTATAGGTTAATGGGAGTGTGCCTAATCATCCATATGCTTGATAATCGCGTTCCCAAATTCGGAGGTCTTGAGCAAGGTGGCCTCCTCCATCAGCCGGTGAAAATCATAAGTGACGGTCTTGGCAGCAATGGCGCCCTCGATTCCTTTGATAATCAGGGCGGCAGCTTCTGGCCAACCCATATACGTGAACATCATCTCACCGGAGAGGATCACTGAGCCAGGATTTACCTTGTCCTGGTCGGCGTATTTGGGCGCGGTTCCATGAGTTGCTTCGAAAATCGCATGTCCCTTAACGTAGTTGATATTTCCCCCAGGCGCAATCCCGATACCACCAACTTGAGCCGCCAATGCGTCAGAAAGATAATCCCCATTTAAATTCATGGTTGCTAAAACATCGAATTCACGTGCTCGGGTGATGGTTTGCTGGAACACGATGTCGGCGATTACATCTTTGATCAGTAGTTTCCTAGACTTTATGGCTTGATCTTGTTCATCATTGGCGGCATCCTCGCCCTTCTCCTGCTCTGTACGGTTCCATTGAGCCCAGGTGTAAACTCGATCACCGAACTCGCCTTCCGCTACTTCATACCCCCACTTGCGGAAGGAGCCTTCAGTGTACTTCATGATATTGCCTTTGTGGACCAGAGCTACGCTGCGCCGATTGTTGTCCAATGCATATTGGATTGAGGCACGCACCAAGCGTGCAGTGCCATCTCTGGATATTGGCTTGATCCCAAAACCGGTCGTGTCCGGGAAACGTATTTTGCTGTATTCCTGAGGGAAGTGCTGTTTTAGGAAATCTTTAAATTGTTTGTTCTCTGGGGTGCCGTACTCGAATTCAATTCCAGCGTAGATATCTTCTGTGTTCTCTCGAAAGACGATCATGTCTACATATTCTGGGTGTTTCACGGGAGATGGCACCCCTGAGAAATAACGGACCGGGCGTAAGCAAACATACAGATCCAAAGTCTTTCGTAAAGCCACATTTAGAGAACGAATACCCCCTCCAACTGGCGTAGTCAGCGGTCCTTTGATACCGATCAAGAATTCGTCAAAAGCTCGGATGGTTTCATCCGGCAGCCAGGATCCCATTTTGTGATAGGCTTTCTCACCGGCGAAGACTTCCATCCAAAGTATCCCCCGTTTTCCTCGATAAGCTTTTTGTACTGCGGCGTCGAAGACCCGGCTTGCAGCTCGCCAGATGTCTGGTCCGGTGCCATCGCCTTCCATGAAGGGGATGATAACAAAGTCAGGCACCTGTAGTTTCCCATTGCGTATAGTAATTTTCTCTCCACCCTCGGGTACTTCAATGTGATCAAATTCCATTAAACCTCCTCTCCTTTCGATAAAAAATACACGGCAATTCTATTGCCGCCTGCTGCTTTAAGACCGAATGGTAACAAGATGAGTTCGAAAACTGGCTAAACCCTTGTTTTCAGAAGAACTTACACCCGAACGATGCTCGCAAACGCCCTGTCCCTTTCAGGCAGCATTATAGCATGCAGCCGTTTGGCTAGCAGTTAGATTTATCCATTTCTATTTTAGAGGTGTTTTCCGGTATTCTTCCCAAACGAATTTCCCTAATCAGGATTTATGCAGGTCAAGGATTTGTAAACATCCGGGGAACTTCTTGCGGCGTAACTGATTTGAATAGTATTTGGCAGGAATGGTCACTTACACCAACTGATATAATACTTTTTGGTCATTTTGGATACCCCGCAATACTTGAATCGGGAAGTACCCATCGAACCGGATGATTGTGGCTTTACCTTTGACAGATATCCTGACTTCAGTGCCGTTTCTACCAATGGGTGGGATTGGCAATCTTACATCAATGAGATTCTATGACCGTTGAAAAATTTTCCCCACATGTCGTCCCGTCGAAAGACGGTCATTCATGGCATGCCTTAGAAACCCAAGATGTCTTGCAGCAGCTGGCTACCCCGGATAAAGTGGGTTTAACACCTGAGGAAGCCTCCCGTCGTTTAGGGAAATATGGCCCCAACCAGCTGGTTGAATCGCCTCCTATCTCTTTTTGGCAAATGTTGTCGGAGCAGTTTAATAACTTCGTTGTTATCTTACTGATCGTTGCTGCCCTGATTTCTGCGATTTTGGGTGAATTTATTGAAGCCAGTGCAATTTTGGCGATTGTAATACTGAACGCTGCCCTCGGTGTGATCCAGGAGCGCCGCGCCGAGCAAGCGCTGGCAGCACTGCGTCGGTTGGCTGCCCCTGAAGCCGATGTCATCCGCGGTGGGTCTCGCCAGGTGATTCCAGCTCACCAACTTGTGCCTGGCGATATTGTGCTCTTGGAGGCGGGCAACTACGTCCCCGCCGATGTGCGCCTGCTCGAAGCGGCCAATTTGCGTGTCGAAGAAGCTGCTTTGACCGGAGAATCGGTTCCGGTTCAGAAAGACGCTTCGGTAAACCTGCAGGAAGACATTCCCCTGGGAGACCGGAAGAATACGGCCTTCATGGGCACCTTGGTCAATTATGGGCGCGGTCGGGGTGTGGTGGTTGCCACTGGCATGCACACCCAAATCGGTTTGATTGCCGAAATGCTGCAATCGGTCCAACAAGACCCAACGCCTCTTCAACGGCGATTGGACCAGTTAGGACGCACGCTTGGCTGGGCTGCCTTGGGAGTCTGTGGTCTGGTTTTTGTGATTGGCTGGTTGCGGGGTTTTAACCCTCTGAACATGTTCCTGATTGCGGTAAGTTTGGCAATTGCTGCAGTACCAGAAGGCTTGCCCGCGGTTGTTACCATCAGCCTGGCGTTGGGCATGCGGGAAATGATAAAGCGCCATGCCCTTATCCGGCGGCTCTCATCGGTCGAGACCTTGGGCTCGGCCACCACCATCTGCTCTGATAAAACTGGGACTCTGACGCAAAACGAAATGACCGTTACCCGACTGTGGGTAGATGGGAAGACCATTTCGATAAGCGGTACGGGTTATACTCCCTATGGTGAGTTCTATCTAGACGGTCAACGGCTAAAAATCGTGGATGCTCCCGCTGCTCTGACCGCTCTTTGGGTGGCTGCGATTAACAACGACGCTGACTTGGAAATATCTGGGACTAGCGATATGAGCCAAACTTTTCGCATAGTTGGAGATCCGACCGAAGGAGCCTTGATAGTCGCCGCGGCCAAGGCTGGCGCCCGCGCTGCTGATTTGAATAAAGCCTACCCGCGGGTTCGGGAAATCCCCTTCGATTCAACTCGGAAACGTATGCTCACCGCTCACGCTCTAAAAGACCCCCAGCCTGAAGACATCTCCCCCTTCTACGATAATGAGAACCGTGAGTGGCACGTGATTACAGTAAAAGGCGCGCCAGATCTTGTCCTGAACTTATGTACGCGTTACCAACGTATGGATGATTACTCCTTGCCGCTCGATGAAAACCAACGCATGCGCATTTTGGCAGCCAATGATGCCATGTCACAGGATGCCTTGCGAGTCCTGGCAGTCGCTTATCGGGTTATCCAGGATTTGCCAACGGAGCTCCAGGCACATGAGTGGGAACAAGACCTGGTTTTTGTTGGTTTGATCGGGATGATTGACCCACCCAGACCGGAGGTGCCTCCAGCTTTAGAGAAAGGTCGCCAGGCAGGTATTCGCACGATTATGATCACAGGTGATTATCCCAATACTGCCCGTGCGATTGCTGAGGCGATTGGCTTGTTGGAACCGGGCCATCAGGTCCTTACTGGCGCTGAGATCGACCATATGGACGATCCGACCCTCAGGAGTCAAGTAGCTTATACCGATGTGTTTGCCAGGGTTTCTCCAGAGCACAAAATGCGTATCGTGGAAGCCCTGCGAGCCCGGGACCAGGTAGTCGCCATGACTGGCGATGGAGTCAATGATGCCCCCTCGATCAAGATGGCGGATATTGGAATCGCCATGGGCATCACCGGAACGGACGTGGCCAAGGAGAGCGCCGATATGGTGCTCACCGATGATAATTATGCCAGTATTATTGGAGCTGTCGAGCAGGGTCGGGTCATTTACAGCAATATTCGCAAATTCGTCTATTACCTGCTTTCGTGCAACCTGGCGGAAATCGCCACCATATTTTTGGGGATTTTATTCACAAAAGGCTCGCCTCTCACAGTAATTCAGCTGCTTTGGTTGAACTTGATCACCGATGGTGCCCCAGCCCTGGCGCTCGGAACGGAAAAGGGTGATCCGGATATTATGCGCCAGCCTCCCCGCCAACCTTCAGAACCGATCATTAACCGTTTTATGCAGATTGGCATTGCGGTACAAACCCTTTTTATCACCGCGGTTACCCTGAGCGCATATCTGATCGGTCTGCGATTACACCCTGACCAACCTGAGTTTGCCGAGACCATGGCTTTTGTGACCATCTCCTTCTCGGAGCTCTTGCGGGCTTATACAGCTCGGTCCGAGATTTACCCTTTGCTCAAGATAGGCCTCTTCAACAACCGCAACATGAACCTGGCTTTTATCTCTTCACTTACTTTATTACTTTTAGTCGTTTATGTGCCTTTCTTGCAGCCCATTTTTAATACGACTCCATTGGGTTGGCAGCAGTGGGAAGTAGTCTTGCCGCTATTAATCTTCCCCTCTATCGCTGCGGAGGTCACTAAGTTATTGGTCGGTCGCCGCTCTCACAGCTGACAGCAGGGTTAAATAATTGAATAAGCAAACTTGAGGTGGCAGGTAATGCAAGAGCTGCCAACCTACCTTATTCTGTTTTTCTATAAGCGGAGATCAGGCCTTTAGATTCTGCTTATTTACGACCTGAGGGGGAAATCGCCCGTTTGATTTCCCCCCTCTTGCTCTCTTCAAAAACCGGCTGACTGCCTCACGCCGGAACTCGGTGTCCCACAAAGGTGGGAATTCAGCCCTTTCCGCTGCCAGAGCGTCAAGCTCTGAATGACATAACCCGTAGAGAAGGAAGCGTTTGGTTGCCTGCACCGCTTCCGTTGGGTTAACCGCGATCCGAGAAGCCAGTTCCCGGGCTGCAGCTAGCGCTTTGCCAACCGGCGCGATGAGGTTAGTCAATCCCATAGTAAGCGCTTCTTTGGGAGAGATCACGCCTCCGGTGGTTAATAATTCAAGCGCTCGCGAAAAACCGACAGTCCGTAAAAGCCGCTGGCCTCCCCCCCAGGCGGTTGCGATTCCTAAGCGGGTATGCACAAAGCCGATGTCGGCATCTTCGGCCATGACCCGTAAATCACAGGCAACCGCGATTTCTGCGCCCCCACCGCGTGCCGGCCCATTGATGGCAGCCAGAGTCGGGCACTTTAAGTTTTCCAATCGTTTCAAAGCGTCCCCCATAATCCTGGCTAAACGGAGACCGTGTTCACGTTCCGGATAGTCTTTTAGTTCCGACAGATCTCCTCCTGAGGCAAAAGTTTTCCCTGCGCCTGTTACGATTAGAGCCCGCAAGTCTGCCACCTGATGAGCTAATTCAACTGCCTCCGCAAAGGCTTCCATAGCTGCCCAGTTCAGAGCGTTTCTCACATGTGGTCGATCGATTGAGAGCAACCCAATCCCTTGCTGGTCTACGGAGAAATCGATACCTGCCATTCTTGTACCTCCTCACCATGGTTTTCGAAAAAATCGTTTTGGTTCTGAAAAGTCCCGATACAGAAATAGGCGGGGTCGCCCCGCCTATTTGTATTTTCCTTGACTCATCCAGATTTGAGTGTTGCAACCCCAGTGCAGTTAAAAAGTTGCGCATCGGGGGCTGATTATTTTATGTGAGGATGCGATCATCCTTTTACACTGGCGTATTTCTCACCGGCTGAGTCATTTACCCCGGAATTGACACACGCCTGTGGATTGGGTTTGGTTGACACGCCTTTCTACCCTGAATATAATGCGAAGAATATCTACTACCTGGTGATTGTATTCCTTGGTAATATTTATAGCAGGCACCTCAGAAAAGGATCTGGTGGGATTTCACACGTCATTGGAGGAATAGTATGTCTTCGGCAGAATACGACCTGGCCTATTTGCGGGAAGGCACATCTCAATTGGAAGAGTATTTGTTTTCTAAGGAATTGTACTGGCCGATTGGAATCTCAGCGCCGGCTGGAGATACGCCATATCCACGCTTAACCCTTGGAGGCATTCTCTTGGCTCAGGCGCGGGCACATGCCTGGTCTCTAGAATCCAGACAGCGAGACGAATTAAACCGCCTGGATGAACGCATCGGCGACGTGCGAAGCCGCTGGCGAGAACTCTGGGCGAGAAAATCGGCTCACGGCTTTCGAGCGAGATTGAACCTTTGGCGGGATTATTTGGAAGAATACCGTCACGACCCCTTGGATAATTTCTCGCGTTTCCATTATGAGGTTCACCGGCGAGTGATGTTACACTTGCTTGCCTCAGAGACAAATCAAATTCCCCCGGCTCAATCGGACTTATTGCAGGCCCTTGACCAGGTTGTGCAGGCAAAATTTATTCCTGGAGAGTTTGTTTGGGAGCAAGAATTAAGCAATGGATTCCCAAGCGAGACTTATTGGTATTTGTATGGGCGTTTACAGGAAGAATAAAGGGAGATTACGTCGCTAGATCTCTTTTACTTTAAAGGATCGTCCAGACCGATTTTTTCGAACGTGGCGATCAATTGCTTGGAACGCACCGAAACCGGTTCTCGCAGCCTCATTTGGGCTAACTTGGCATATTTAGGAATGACCTCGTAACCTACGAATTGGCGATCTAGAAATTTTGCGATTTTAGTGGTTTGTCCCGAGCCCACAAATGGATCGAGGATTAGATCACCAGGATAGGAATATAAACTGATCAACCGGTAGGGAATCTCTTCGGGGAAAGGGGCTGGGTGATCCAAGTAATGAGGAGGGATTGGGGCGATATGCCAGATGTTATTGGCGGTATCCATCGTGAATAATTTATTCACCGGGTAGCATGCCTTAGCTTTTTCCTGGGGATCGCGATTCTTGTAGATCTTTGGCCCCGTTTTTCGAAAGATCAAGATATATTCATTCATGATATTGGGATAAAAATATCCAGGGTAGGGGTTTTGAATTGCGATACCAGCGCGCTTTACCCCGGCAGTGCATTTATGCCAGATAATATCCTGGTGAAACTCCCAATCCTTTCGGGTCAGACGGACGACTATGTCAAAAGGTACGGGATATAATTTACCCTCCAGGAGAACTGTACCAATCACGATTGAACAGAATCCTCCCGGCTTAGTCACTCGCCAGACCTCCGCAAATATCCTTTCTAACCAATTACAATAATCCAGATAATCAGAAAAGCCTTGGTGGTACGACCGTGACCGGTAGTATTGGGATTTATCCGTGGCGTGCACGTTGTAGTCGATAGCATTCCAATAGGGTGGAGATGTGACTGTTAGGGCGACGGAAGCGTCCTTTAATTCTGGCATAGCTTCACACGAATGGGTGATTATCTGGTTCATCCTTAGGATCTCCACTTGTCAGACAAAATATCAATGATTAGGGGGTCACAGTCGCTTGGATCAAGGGTTTGTATTTGGTGGATATGGCCGTCTGGCCGGTTTGCCCCTGCAGACATAATAAAAAAGATCGCACTAAACCGTGTGGTTCACCAGTGGTAAGCGCTAAAACCGGCTGGCGTAACATTCCTGTGAGATCTGGTATTAGCTGAAGGGTTTTCACTTGAGGTGTGATCCAGGCACCTGGTAAAAACCCAAGAGCGCCTGGATCCTTAGCCACAGCTTCAAGCATAGCTTCTGGATTGGGTGCCAGGAGCGCCTGGGAGGTAAATCGGTTTCCATCCATTATTGTTGTTTCGAAAATCTGCCGGATCTCATCACCCTTTGGATATATCCATATCGCGACCTCCCTTTCGGTGCCGCCGATAGCACTCCAACGCCTGACTCGCCCTGTAAAGAGCGCCCGTAGATTATCGACGCTGAGGCTGAGTAGGGGATTGGATGGGTTGAGGATCATAACAATCTGCTCCCAGGCAATCTGGGTGGCAAACAATTCAGGGTCAGGTGGTTGCCCTAACCAGATCTTCAAATCTGAAGGTCGCATTTGGTGTGAGGGGGCCGGAATTTCTTCGATCAGTAATGC
Source organism: Anaerolineales bacterium (assembly GCA_034430155.1). Classification (GTDB taxonomy): domain Bacteria; phylum Chloroflexota; class Anaerolineae; order Anaerolineales; family UBA4823; genus DAOUET01. The sequence goes on along the minus strand of DAOUET010000048.1, from coordinate 72,862 downwards.
CATCTCGGGAAAAATAGCCGCACAAGTATTTAGAGCGAGCGACACCGGCTCCATGGAAGGTGTAAGTGCGATCGTTATCGGTTGGAGGCTGGCTGGCGTGATAGGGTTTTGTTGGGGGAGGCAGGCGGGCAAAGACAAGATAAGCATCAATATTAATGACCGCAAGGTGAATCTTGGATAACCTGGATTCATGATTTAAATGATCTTAGCTCAGGAAGTAATATCTGGAATACCAGATTGCGATCGTTATTGAAGTTAGGTCAATGTCCGGTGAAATAAAATGCCAAAGTAATTATACTGAGGGCTGTGCAGTATATTGCAAATACATAAAGCGAGTGATTAACCAGGTAGCGTAACAACCAGCGTATAGACAGGTAACCAACAAGCGCTGAGGCCAGAAAGCCAGGAATGAATGCCAGAAGAATGGTGGACAGATTTGGTATCTTAAATAGGTCGAGCGTCGCCAATAAACCGGCTGCCAATAAAATTGGGACAGACATTAGAAAGGAGAAACGCGCCGCGGTGGGACGTTCTAAGTCCCTGCTCATAGCACCGGTGATGGTCGCGCCGGACCTGGATACACCCGGAAAAAGGGCAAAGATCTGGAAAAATCCTATTACGAGGGCATCTTTCCAATTTAGTTTATCCAGGGAGCGCTGGCGGTGTCCAAGCCGTTCAGCGATAATTAAAAGTAGGGCAGTTAATAATAGAAATACTGCAGTAACTGGAGGGTCTCCAAAGATATCCTCCAGGGTACCATTCAACACCAAGCCAGCCAGTCCGGCCGGAAAAGTAGCTATGACAATATACCACCCAAGTTTAGATTGAGGTTCCGAAAAAGGTTTTTTCTGCCAAATACCGGCCAGCATCGCCTCGACTATGGACAACAAATCTTGCCAAAAATATGTAATTACAGCTACCAGAGTAGCCACCTGTACCAATACGTCGAAAACGAAGGCCTGGTTTTCTGGGATATTCCAACCCAGCAAGAAAGGTGTAAGTACCAGGTGACCCGTGCTGGATATTGGTAAAAATTCTGTGATCCCTTGGATAATCCCAAGAACCAGGGATTGAAAAATAGTCATATTCAGATTTTTTCTTATTTAACCTTGTGAGATTTGGGGTTTTTATTCAAGAATTTGCCACCAGGTCTGTTGCAAGATATTCTTGTGCAAAAACATCGAAGCGCTCTGCAAGAATGGCTTGCCGGATATCCCCAGCCAATTGTAGCAGCGTGTGTAAATTGTGGATGGAGAGCAAAGTAGCTGACAGCATTTCTTTCACACTGACCAGGTGGCGGAGATAAGCGCGCGAGAAATGTTGGCAGGTATAACAAGTACAGGATTCATCGACCGGTAGTGGGTCATTGGCGTACATCGCGTTTGCCATGTTCATGCGACCCGAGCGGGTAAGGGCGGCATTATGTCGTGCTAGGCGAGTCGGCAAAACGCAATCAAAGATGTCTATACCTCGCAGAACCCCGTTGATCAAGTCCGAAGGGGTTCCTACACCCATCAAATAGCGTGGTTTATCTTCAGGTAAGATGGCGTCGACCACCTCCAGTATGGCGTGCATTTCTTCCTTGGTTTCACCTACGGAAAGACCACCAATCGCATTGCCCGGTAGATCGAGAGATGCGATGAAACCTGCCGAATGGATACGTAGATCGCGGAAAATACCCCCTTGGACAATGCCAAAAAGGGCTTGATCTGGGCGAGTTTTAGCTTCAAGACAACGCTCAGCCCAGCTGTGGGTGCGCCTAACTGCACCCTGATTGTAGTCTCTATCGTATGGGTCCGCACACTCATCTAACGTCATGATGATATCAGCGTCCAGGTTTTCCTGAATGGAAATCGATTTTTCTGGCGTGAGACGGTGGGTTGACCCATCGATGTGGCTTTTAAAGGTTACACCATCCTCATCGACTTCTCTGTTTTCTGCGAGGGAGAACACCTGGAAACCCCCGGAATCGGTCAGGATTGGCCCCGGCCAATCCATGAAATCGTGCAAACCACCCATCTCGGCGATTAATTGATCACCCGGTCGTAGGTATAAATGATAGGTGTTCGTCAATATCAAGCTTGCCCCCAAATCCGATAGCTGCGCAGGCGTGACCGCTTTGACGCTGGCCTGGGTGCCGACCGGGGCGAAAATCGGGGTTAATATGTCTCCATGAGGGGTGCGAAAGATTCCAGCCCGGGCGTGCCCCTGACACGCTTCGAGTTGAAAGGTGAAATCAGCTGTTTTCATGAAGCCTGATTATACTCGGTTTGTTTGAAGGCGCCATGAGCGGATGAATTGCGATGATATAATTCCAGCGAGTTAATTTTCTTAATATATCTTCGTTCATTAAGGAGAATAAGCTATGCAACCGATGAAATTACCTGGGCCAAAGGCTAAGGCTCTGATCGAACGAGATCAGGCTGTTATCTCTCCCTCCTATCCCAGGAGTTCACCCTTCGTGATGGATCACGGTAAGGGTTGTGAGGTCTGGGATGTAGATGATAATCGTTTCCTGGATTTTGCAGCGGGAATTGCTGTGGTCTCGACTGGTCACAGCCATCCCAAAGTAGTCCGTGCTATCCAGAAACAAGCTGAGAAGTTTGTACATATTTCTGCTGATTTCTACCACGAACCCTGGGTAGAACTGGGTGAAAAACTTGATCAGATTGCTCCTTTCAAAGAAGACGCAGTCTCCTTTATGACTAACTCGGGTACGGAGAGTGTAGAGGCTGCCATAAAACTGGCTCGCTACCATAATGGTTGTACCCAATTCATTGGTTTCTTGGGGGCGTTTCACGGACGGACTTTAGGTTCACTTACCTTTACGGCCAGTAAGCCGATTTATAAAGAGGGATTTTATCCTTTAATGAGTGGGGTCGTACACGTCCCCTTCCCTGACCCCTACCGGCCTATTTTACAGTCAGAACCTGGCGAAGATTATGGTGAGACCGTTGTCCGCTATATCGAGCAGCAAATCCTATCCAAGCTTGTGCCTCCTGAAGATCTTGCCGGGATTCTGGTTGAAACCATCCAGGGTGAAGGTGGCTATATTGTGCCATCGCCTGGATTTTTTCCGGCCTTGCGGGATCTATGCGATCGCTATGATGTCCTTCTGATCGTCGATGAAGTCCAATCGGGCATGGGTCGGACCGGTAAATGGTGGGCAATTGAAAATTTTGGCGTTGAGCCGGATATTGTCTGTGTCGGGAAAGGCATTGCTTCAGGCGTTCCTCTGGGAGCGATAATTGCCAGGAAGAGTGTGATGAGCTGGCCATATGGTTCTCATGGCAATACTTATGGAGGCAATCCGATCGCCTGTGCTTCTGCCCTTGCTACAATTGATCTGATTGCTGACCAATATATGCAAAACGCTGCCGACGTGGGGGAATATACCCTTGATGCCCTGGAAGAGATAATGTCCAGACACCCCAGCATTGGTAAAATCAGAGGAATTGGCTTGATGATCGGGGTTGAGTTCGTTAAAAATCGAGAGACAAAAGAGCCAGCCTCAGATCTGCGTAATCGCATTGTGGATTTGGCTTTTGAACGTGGCTTGGTGTTACTTGGTGCTGGTAAAAGCGCCATCCGCATTTCACCTCCACTCAGTATTTCTCGCGGCGAAATAGATGAAGGTTTGATTTTGTTCGAAGAAGCGATCACATTGGCGGAAAAGGAAGTGTTTGTGAAACATGCTGCCTGATTTTAGAGTTCGCCAGCGCGATTATTTGCTGGAAATAGGCCGGGCAATCACCCAGGAATTAGACCTGGATAAACTATTAACAAGGATTTTACGTATTTCAGCGGAAATGTTGGCGGGGCAGGCGGGATTAATCGGTCTTAGAGGAGAAACTGGGGGATGGACCGTGGCAGCTTCCCACGGCATCCCCCCTGCTTTTTTGAATTATTTGGATCCTCTTCTTGCGGAAATACCCGATTATGATGACCCGGCCAAATTCGAACTTCCTGTAATTAATCGTCTCTTACAACAGGTGACGCGGGTTGCCAGTTTAGGTTTATTAGGTGGTGTGGGTTTGCCCATGGTGGTGCGGGGCCAGGTCATTGGCATGATTTTTATTTTTCGCAACTATGCAGGCCGGTTCTCGTCCAATGACCAGGCTTTGCTGCAAAGTTTCACCGACCAGGCAGCCATAGCTGTGCGTAACGCCCAACTATATACCCAAATAAAGCGGGAAAAACAGCGCATGGATACCCTGCTCGATTCGGCTCCCGATGGTATCCTGATTTTGTCACCTGACCATCGCATTGAACGCTGCAATCCCGCTTTTGCCCGATTATTGGGGGAACCTGTCACACAGATTATCGGGGGCGTTCACGAAGACATAATATTTTGGGCGAAGGTGAAACACGGTCCAACCCTGGAACAAGCTGAGGCAGGAAGTTGGCCCCTCACACCCAATGCGACTTTATACGTCGAAGGGGATCTTCAGCGTCCGGGTAAGCCGCCTCTGCCGGTAGGCATTACCTATGCCCCCTTGATGTCGGTAGAAGGTATTTTGATCAATATCATCGCCACGGTTCGGGATATCACCCATTTCCGGGAAGCCGAAGAGCTTAAAAGCACCTTTGTCTCCATTATTAGCCATGAGTTGAAGACACCGGTTGCCTTGATTAAGGGTTATGTAGGAACATTGCGGCGGGAGGACGTTACCTGGGATCGCGCCATTGTTCAAGACAGCTTGGCAGTGATCGAAGAAGAGGCTGACCGTTTGACAGAGTTGATCGAGAATTTATTGGACGCCACCCGTTTGCAGGCCGGTAGTCTATCTCTTAGCCGGGCAGATGTTGATTTAAAGGTCATAGCTACCCGTATGGCGGACCGCTTTAGAACTCAAACCAGCCGGCACACGATTGTCGTGGATTTACCGGATGACTTTCCGGTGATTTTAGCGGATGAAACCAGGATTGAGCAGGTATTGTCGAACTTGCTTTCGAATGCAATCAAGTATGCCGACAAGGGTGGTGAAATTCGCATAAGCGGCCAGGTTCGCCCGGAACATGTTATTATATGCATTAGTGACCAAGGGCCAGGGATTGCCCCTAACGATATTCCTCACGTTTTCGATCGCTTTTATCGCGCTTCTGAAGCCAGCAAGGTGACCAAAGGCGCGGGCTTGGGATTATTTTTGGCTCGGGCGGTAGTCGAAGCCCATGATGGACGTATCTGGGTAGACCCTGGGTTTGGGGTTGGAGCACGTATTTGTTTTTCCCTTCCGCGATAAAATTAATTATCGATACATTCTGAGTTATTATTTGACCGTGGTGTTCTTTTTTTCTGACGCCTGGTAACTCGTTTTTAGGAGAACTTTATGCCAAAGACTCGTATCAATTGTCCGAATTGCCATCAGCCTATCACGGCTGATGTAGAACAACTATTTGACGTTAATGTTGACCCATCCGCTAAACAAAAACTTTTATCGGGGGTGGTAAATCTTATCCAGTGCCCTTTTTGTGGTTACCAAGGTAATCTGGCCACACCCATCGTTTACCACGATCCGGAAAAGGAGCTCTTACTTTCCTTCATTCCTCCAGAGGTGGGCTTAGCTAGGAATGAACAAGAGCGGATTATCGGGAGTATGATCAACAGAGTCATTGAGAATCTCTCACAAGAAAAACGTAAGGGTTATCTGTTGCAACCTAAAGTTCATCTCACCATGCAAAATTTGGTGGAGCATATTTTAGAAGCTGATGGCATCACCCATGAGATGATTGAAGCGCAACAACAAAGGCTGAATCTCTTGCAAAGATTGCTTACGATCACCGATAAAGACGCGCGTAAGGATGTGATCAAACAAGAGGAAGATTTGCTTGACGCTGATTTTTTCAACCTGCTCAGCCGTTTATTGGAAGCTTCTAGATTGGGCAAAGACCAGGATTCGAGCGGTCGTCTGGAGGATTTACAGTCAGATTTATTTGAAAATACAGAATTTGGCCATCAGATTAAAGAACAGGCAGAGGAAGTTCAGGCTGCAATAAAATCTTTACAAGAAGCTGGGCAAGAACTGACCCGGGATAAATTGGTCGATATCGTGGTGAACGCGCCCTCTGATACTCGCTTAAAGGCTTTGGTTAGCTTAATTCGACCCGGAATGGATTATATGTTTTTTCAATTGCTGAGCAACCGTATCGACCGCGCCCGGGATAAAGGTAGGCAACGTTTAATCGAGCTGCGCGAGACGTTGCTGGAATTAACCAATCAATACGATGCCCAAATGTCAGCTCGCAGGCAGTCTCTGAAGCAATTGTTAAACAACATTTTGCTGGCTGATGATGTCGCTGAAGCGACCAGGCAAAATTTACCGTCCATCGACGAAATGTTTTTGCAGTTATTGAATGACGAGATGGAGGCAGCCAGCCAAAGCAATGACCAGGTGAAAGTGGAGAAGCTGCAACAAATCGTTGAGGTTTTAAACCAGGCTGGTTCTGGTCCACCAGAAATCGCCTTGATCGAGGATTTGCTGGCAGCCCCCAACGATGACGCTCGCCGCCAGATGATGGAAGAACATAAGGAAGAAATAACTCCGCAATTTCTGGAGATGTTGTCTGGATTGGTTGCTCAGGTGCAGCAATCAAATGGTGACCAGGAGCTCTTAGACCACCTTAAAGCGATTAATCGTCAGGTGATCCGCTTCTCGATGAAAGCCAACTTAAGCGGGGGGTAAACTTGAAGATATTACATGTCGTTGGGGCGCGCCCTAATTACATGAAAGTTGCTCCCATTCTTTGGGAGATGAACAAATTTCCTGAGGTCTTTGACCAAATTCTGGTTCACACTGGTCAGCATTACGACAAATTCATGTCCCAGGTGTTCTTTGATGAACTGGAATTACCCCGACCGGATATCAATCTGGACGTGGGTTCGGGCACACATGCATGGCAAACAGCTCAGGTAATGTTGCGCTTCGAGCCTATTGTGTTGGAGGTTAGACCTGATTGGGTGATTGTGGTGGGAGATGTTAATTCGACGCTGGCCTGCGCATTGGTATGCAACAAATTGGGAGTTCGAGTAGCCCATGTGGAAGCAGGATTGCGTTCTTACGATCGCAGCATGCCGGAGGAGATCAACCGGGTGCTTACCGATCAAATCGCTGATCTGCTTTTTACGCCATCGCAGGATGCTGATCAAAACCTGGCCAGGGAGGGTTTGCCTCCAGAAAAAATCCATTTCGTCGGTAATGTCATGATTGATACGCTGGTGCAGCTCATGCCGAAAGCCCAGGCAAACTGGCCCAATTTGCGTGATCGCTTCAATTTAGAACGCTACATACTGGTGACTCTACACCGTGATTTTAATGTGGATGATATCAAGGTCTTGAAAGAATTTATTATTGCCCTGGAGGAGATTTCCCGGGAGACTCCCGTGCTCTTCCCCGTACATCCACGGACCCGGGCGCAAATCTCTAATTTCGAACAGCCACCAGCAACCGAAGGATTGCATTTATTAGAACCATTTGGTTACTTGGATTTTCTTGCTCTGGAAGCGCATGCCGATCTGGTTTTAACGGATTCCGGGGGAATTCAGGAAGAGACAACTTTTCTGGGTGTGCCGTGCCTTACGGCCAGGCCAAATACGGAGCGTCCGATCACAGTGACCTCTGGAACAAACCGGCTCGTTCCTGGCGAACGGCGCGCTCTTATCGCCGCGATACGATCAGGTTTGAGCAATAAAATTTCTACAAAGAAAATGCCCCCACTTTGGGATGGGCGCGCTGCAGAGCGAATAGTCAAGAAAATCGGGGTTCTCTAGAAATTAACCGCCAGCACAACTGCTGCTCAATGGGTTTATAAGCCCATTATTTATCAGCAGGATTCAGCCACGAACCTGTTAGCAGTGCGGTCTTTCTCATTTATGTCGACGTCGACGAACTCAGGGATGAATATGATGTCTATGGCGATAAGGGACAGGACCGAGGAGGGATCAAGCCAGGATGACCTGCATATGACTAGAAAAGTCAATCTGGGAGTAGTTAAATAATTGCCTATTTGGGGAACAAATCCAATAAGAATCGAACAACTTCCAGGTTAAACTCGTGGTGGGTTATCTAACCGTAAACCGTGTCCCCGCACGGTGACAATGTAAGCGTGATGAACGTCAACTGCTGCTAAGCGATCACGCAAGCGCCTGACTAAAGCATCCAAAGCCTGCTCTGAGACGTCTACAGCATTCTCTGCCCCCCAGATCCTGGAGATGATATCTGTTCGAGGCACTACCCGTCCCTCGTGTTCAAACAATATCTCCAGTAAGTGGAACTGGGATGCTGATAGAGGCGGTTGTACTTCTTCATCTCCAATCCAGACCCTGCGGGAGCGTTTGTCCAGGTGCAGCCGACCTTGAGGGGATATTAAGGCTTCCAGTTCATCCAGTGATTCCAGTGGGAGAGTCGCGTCTGAACTGAGAAATACAAATTGCTGTGCCAGGGCGATCTGGATGATATCCCCGTCCTTAAGCAAAGCTGCATTTTCTACGAGTTGACCGTTATGATGTGTGCCGTTCTTGCTTCCTAAATCCTCCAGGTAAACCCCTCCCGGAGAAGAGAAGATCCGGGCATGTTGTCGTGAAACCTGACGGTTTGGAATTGTAATATCGCAGCTATGCTCACGACCTACCACAATATCATCTCGGAGCAACCACCGCTGACCGTTTAGTGGACCTGCCTGTCCGACCAGAACCGGGATATCCTCGCCGTTTCGCTCCATTTACTGACCTCCAAGTGTATAATACCAGCTAAACTTGTAAAATTAGATGTTTATTTTGGTGATTTACGATCAAAACTCATTGTTTTACCGATCAAGGCATGCTGAAAATTTGGTGTCGGATTGTACCGATTGCCCTGCCGAGTAAAGCACTACCAACCGAATTTATATTAAGTCCTTCTTATCCTTTGTGACCATGCCCACGCCGTTAAAACCTGGAGAGGTACTGCGCGAACGCTATAAAATCAGCCAGATTATTGGCCAAGGAGGGATGGGTTCAATCTATCTGGCTGATGATCTCCGATTAGAGGGCCGTCATTGCGCGCTCAAGGAGGTGGCGCATGATGGATCACTGCCTGAAGAGATGCTCAAGCAGGCTCGCGATCAATTCCTGCGAGAGGCTACCGTCCTTGCGCGCCTTGACCATCCGAATTTACCCAAAGTGTCCGATTTTTTTTCTGAGAAACAACGTGATTACCTGGTAATGGACTTCGTTCCTGGCAAAGATTTACGCACATTAATGACCGAAGCACAACAACGTAAATCTCATCTTGCTGAGAAAGAGGTGCTCTCTTGGGCGATGCAGCTGGCCGATGCACTGATTTATATGCATAGTCAAGAACCGCCAATTCTGCATCGCGATATCAAGCCCAGTAATTTGAAGCTAACGCCTAGCGGTTTAATTAAACTTGTTGATTTTGGCTTGGTCAAGATACTTGCTTCTGAAGAAATGACGATCACTATTCTACAAGGGCGCGGCACTGCCCTTTATACACCCTTAGAGCAGTACGGCGGCGACACAGGACATACTGATGCTCGCAGTGATATTTATGCTTTTGGTGCCACCTTGTACCATCTGCTCACTAACCAGGCTCCGGTTGAAGCGCGTGAGCGTTTCTTGCATCCAAACAGCCTTGTTCCACCCAGACAGCTCAGATCAGATCTCACCTGGCGAACTGAACGAGCTGTTCTGTGGGCAATGAATCTGCACCCGGATGATCGACCACAGGATGTAGAAACTTTTCGCAAAGCCTTATCAGGTAATTTGAACCCCATCTCCCAACAACGCCAGCCACTACCTCCTCTGGTGTTGGGTGATCTGATTTCTTCGCCAACCGAATGGATTCTTGCCGGCATTACTGCTGGTATGGTGATCATAAGCTTGCTCGCCACTTTAATGCGGTAATTCTATTACAGCTTACCGTTGTTCTGGATCATTTGCCATCCCCAGGCAGTGGCCCAGCCTACAACCGCTCCCAGGAGGGTGATCAATAAAACTCCCCATATACCAGAGTTTTGTATTAGATCTTCGCTCCCCGGCATGCCCAACGCCAAGTAAGTGTATCCGAGTAAACCTCCAATCAATACCAGCATGGTTCTTCGCAGGCCCCATTCTACCACCCCGAATAATGAGCTCATCCAGAAGACCGCAACCCCTAAGGCGCTGGTGACCAGCAAAGCCAGGAGCCAATCACCAAAATGGGTGTGGTCGTTGGCTATCGGCGTCACAATGGCTGTTGGGTTAACTGTAATGGTGGGTGATGGAGCCTCCGTGGGGGTTTCGGTAGGCGTTAATGTGGGAGTGATGGCGTTCTCATCTATCGTCTCAGGAGGGACATCGTATCGCAGCACAGTTGATTCTGTGGCTGGATCGCTCTTAGCACTAATTTCAAGGGTTCCCGATCGATCTACCAGAAAGGTGGTACGGGCGATACCATTCCGGGTTGGCTCAACTTGGGATATGGCCGAAATCTCATTGCCGCCGCTCAGGATGAATTCCACTAAGGTATCGTCGGGGACTGGATGTCCATTATGGTCCAAAATGACTCCGGTTCGGATGGGGATGAGCCCGCCGACTTCGAACATCGGAGTGGGTGTTGGTTCAGGTGTTTCAGTGCCTTGTTGCCCGTTCGCTTCCGGAATATCAAGGTGCAAGGGGATAACTTGCTCTGGGTCTGGAGCGGTGGCTGAAATCAAGTCATAACCAACCCCCGGTACGGATACGGGCAGGTTGCCGGGAGCGGGAATTTCACCGAATAATAAGCGCGCAGCTACTTCGACAAATTTTGGTGACTTGCTATATAAGCCGTAATAAGTAGTAATTTTCGAGACTTCCGTTTGGTCTAGAAAATATGGAGCATTAAAAGCGAAAACGACGACTTTTTTCTGGCGAAAAAGGTCAGGGCTTTCGGCAAGAAAGCGCGACAGGCTTTGGGAGGCGGGTACATTGGTGGTCACGTTGAGCATGGCGAAAACAATCCAATTTGCCCCTCTCAGGTCGGCTTCTATCTTGGGAATCTCCTCGTATTGCCCTCTTTGGTCTAAGAACTCCAGCAAATTTGCATACGTATAGGTTTCCAGGTTGCGTTGTAGCACCTGCCCTCCAGCAAATGGTCCATACAAATGGACCACCGCCTGTTCAAGGGCGTTGGCAGCCAGCACAGGTTGAGGAGAGCACTCACTGCATTGCTTCGCCGTACGAGTATCGGTAATGAAAACAATATGATCATTTAGATTGGGAGGTTCTGGAAGCGCATCCGCGAGGTCCGCTTGAGAAGGGCTTATCAGTGTGGCTGCTTCTTGGGCTACCTCGAAGGTTATCTGGTCCGATTTACCTGCATCGGCGATACTATTTTGAGTGGGAAGTATCTGGTTGAGGGTGAAGATGTTGTTGTAAATTCGGTATTTCAGGGTGAGAATACGTAGGGCAGATTCATCAACCCGGTTCGCAAAAGCCGGATCTTCACGGTATTTTTTAGCGAAAAGGGAGAGGGTGTTTAGAATCGTCGTGTAATAATCCGGATCGGCCGTATCGATGAATTCATTTCCCAGGAAAAGCAAATCGTTACCAGCGATAAAGGCGTTTCGAGCAATCAATCGAGCTTTGAAGTCCTGGCCGGTTGGGTCCGAGAAGCGGCGGAAGGCATGACTGCCGAGGTTATCACTGATCATCACGCCACCGCTGGCGCGCCACTTTGTAATTGCCGGCAAATTCATCAATTTGTCGAAAGCCTGTGGGTCGAGGCTGACAGGTTGGGTGGTCTCGCGGATGTTGCCTTGAAAACCCTGGTAACGGATATGGGAGGCCAGCAGTGCATCCACCATAGCAGCCTGGGTTGGTGCATTGCCGGTAACGGCATAAAAAGGTGGTAGTTCGAAGCCTTTGAGCTGTTCTAGAGATTTGCGGATGGTAGCGACTTCCTCTTCGGGCAGCCGGTCGGAACTGCCGTGTCCTGGAAAGTGCTCTCCAACAACTGCCATGCGGTTTTCACTGCCTTCGTGTATACCGCTTACGTATGCACGTCCCATTTCGCCCACCCAATAAGGATCGCCTCCGAAAGTTCTTACTCCTAAATCACCAGTGCCCTGGGGATGGGGTGTTTCCAAGACATCCAGAGAAGGTCCCAGCAGGAGATTAATACCCAGAGCTGAAAGTTCTTCCCCAAGTACCTTGCCGACCTGCTGCGCCAGGTCTGTTTGCCAGGTGGCTCCCAAAGCCATCTGGCTTGGTAAGGATGTCAAACCATTGATTATCTGGTCATAAGGGGCGCCATCACCTTCTTGGGATATACCGATGAAAAGTGGCATGAAGGCTGGGGTGAACTCTTGGTTGCTTACCGGATCTATCTGCAGGGATTGAGATGCGGACCATTCATCAGTTTGCAGCTGGCGGATCATATGGAGTGCATCCCCCAAGGTTTGGGGTTGGGAAGCGAAGTTGTCATTTTCAGCCTGTAATACCACCCCACCGATATGATGGTTAACAATAAGGTCGAAGATGGCTGATTCAGGCCCACTGTCGGTGCCAGTAAACGTCACCATGAATAGTTGCCCGACGCGCTCTTCTGGTGATAGTGTTTCCAGCAGAGCTTGGGCGCGTTCTGTAGAATCACCCGCTTGTTGTAGGCCGATTGCCTGCCCAGTTGAAGATGGCAAAATAGCAACCACCAGCGATATCAGCACGATCATCCTGACGATTGTGGGAAAAGTTATTTGAGAGTAAGGATGGCTAGTCTCTGGATTAATTCTTGCTTTCAAAGACTGATCTCTCCTGAGCGAAGATCCGGTGTAACAGTGCTCTGCGTTCAGCTCCGCTCATTAATTCTAGTTTCCTGATATCTAGAGGGTCAATTTCATGACGCAGTAATCTAATCTCATCCTCCGAAGGGGGTTCGGTTTCCTGAATATCCGGAGCGACCTCGAACTCAAAACCGGTTTTGGCCTTGATTCGATCGATTTTGACACCGGGGTGATAGGACACCAGGCGCATACGCTTCTGTGGGCTTTTCTTCCCGTTAGCAATGGCGACGAAGTCGAATTGTCCGAGATCAGATACCAGATAGCGTGGCCCAGCACCCTTGGTACGAGCGGGATGATGGCCTAAACCAGAAAGAAAATCCAGGTGGGAGACGAAGGTCAGTCGCGAGTGTCGCGGTACATATAGATAGATATCGCTGATAAATGTGGTCACATCCGGGATACCCCCGGTACCCGGCAATCTTAGACGGGGGCGTTGATGGTTTTTCCCAAAAGCGATATTGTTAAAGTTTCCGTGGGGATCGACCTGGGCTGGGCGGAAGAATTCCTTGGGACGCAAACGTGGTAGCACATCCGCGACGGCTCGCACAAAACCCACATTGGTTAAGGCTCGGTCCAACCAAAGCTTCTCCACCTGTAAAAGGCTCAAGGGAGCGGGCTGGCTACAGATAGACTGACCAATCGCTGAGGCAAAATAAAGGTTGGGGGCATGGGTATGCCTGGCCAGTAAATACGCCGCAGCGACCAGTGGGGTAGCTAACCCCTGTGCTACAAGCTCGCCATCTTTAATCTGGCGTGACATGCACACTACCATATATTCGTCAGGAGAGATTTCCATCATCCAATTCCACTGGTTGGGTGTGATAATGCCCGGTAAGTATTTTGGCGTGCACCTCTGGTTGGATATTGCCACCCGAAAGAACCACAACTGCAGGAAATGATCTAATCTTTTCTGATAGGACCGCTGCAAGGGCAGCTGCGGCAGAACCTTCGATGCGTTCTTGGTAGCGCTCCCAGGCGAATACAATTGCCTGACCGATATCCTCTTCGCTGACCAGGATGAATTCATCCACCAGACGTCGGACCATCGCGATGGTTACAGAATTTTCTTCAACTGCACCGGCCAGCCCATCAGCCAGGCTTGGTAATTCGACGATGCCCTCTTGTGTGCCCCGATAAAATATCCCGTGGAAGAAAGAGGAGGCCTCGGATTGGACTCCTACCAGCTTTGTCTTTGAGTTGAACCGTTCGAGAGACGTACCGATCCCGGCGATTAATCCCCCACCGCCAACCGGTACGAACCAGTCAGATTGGTTCAGAGCGGGTAATTCCTGGTAGATTTCAAGACCTATTGTTCCCTGTCCGGCAATCACTTGCCCATCGTTATATGGAGAAATCCAGGCAGCTCTATGTTGCTCCGCATAACTTTTACCAATTTTCTCCGCTTCGCTATATCCACCTGGAACCATGCGTACTTCGGCTCCCAACGCATTCATGGCTTGCACCTTGGCAGGTACAGTATGGTCGGAACAGAAAACGATCACTGGAGCGCTAACCAGTTTGCCAGCCAGTGCCACACCCTGACCATGATTTCCCGCGGAGGCAGCTACTAGCCCGTTCTGTAGTTCATACGGCTGAAGAGTCAGTACTTTGTTTATCGCTCCCCGCGATTTGAAGGAACCAGTAATTTGATGATTCTCCCACTTCAAATATAGTCTGTAATCAGGATCATAAGTGAGAGGAGTTTTATTGATGTAGGGTGCGATGCGATTGGCAGCTTCTTCAATCCAGGTGTAAGGGATCATCGGTCATTAATAAAACCAATTTAATTAGAATATCTGTTTTCATATTTACCCGGGGCTGGCGGTTACTATTACACGCCGCGCTAATAGTGGGTCATCTGTGTAAATGCCATCTACTCCAAGAAGTAACATTTCGCGCATATCTTTAGCTTGGTTTACAGTGTAGACGAATATTTGTCGCCCGGCAAGATGAACTCGTCTGATAAGTTCTGGGGTAGCGTCTGACCAGGCAGGTTGCAGAACCTGGTAAGGAACCAGGTACTTCCCCAGTTTACGGGCTATCGCTCCTTGGTTGCGGCCGCGCGCCAGCAATCCTAAGGGCACTCCAGGCAATAAGCGCTTGATTCGGCGTAAGGCTACCGGGTTAAAAGAAGAAAACATCACGCTTTTCGCCAAGTCATGGCGTATCACCAGATCGGCCACCTTTTCAGGCAACTGGTCGAACAGGGAGGTGTAGTTGGTTAGTTCAATATTAATAAATATTTGGCCTCCCAAGGCTTCGAAGACTTTGTTGAGAGAGGGTATTGGCTCACCCTTGAATTCGATGTCGAAATGTGAGCCCGCGTCCATTTCTAACAATGTTGCCAGTGGCAAGTCCTTTACGCGTCCATTGCTTGTAGTCGTGCGCTCGACGCCTTGATCGTGGATAACGACAACATATCCGTCGGCGCTCAATTTAGCATCTAGTTCTATACCATCGGCTTTCTGTTGAATAGCTAGGTTAAAAGCTGCCATGGTATTTTCCGGGGCGTGCGTGCTGGCCCCCCGGTGTGCGAAAATCGCGGGCTTAGGCAACTGATTGAACATGCAATGGCGGACGGAGGAAAACAATCTCGGCGGTGGGTAGGTTAAAGGGCGATTGCGTGATCCGTTCCCTTACAATTCTACAAAGTAGGATTCTGCGGCGAGGTCGATTAATTCGATCGTAAGGGCGGGTTTCACAGTAAGATAATGAGCAATATCAAGGATCTGGTCGCAAAGATCGCGTGGGTGGGAAGCGCGCAGCTTCCGGCCTGGTTTGATATACCAATCCTGTAGTAAATAAGCTAATCCTTCATTCGTAAAGGTGACACCTTTATCTTCCGAAACACGGCGGAAGATTTCTCGAAAATGATCATAGTCGGGGTCTCCGACTTCGATTTTGTGCCGCAGGCGGCGTAGAAAGGCTTCATCAACCAGGTCCTTCGGCGGTAGGTTGGTTGAAAACATCACCAGGACATCGAAAGGTACTTCAACTTTGCGACCTGTATGTAAGGTTAGGTAATCAATGCGATTTTCTAAGGGTACAATCCAACGGTTGAGCAAATCGCGTGGCCGTACCAGTTGCCTGCCGAAGTCATCGATAAGTAAGATGCCCCCATTGGCCTTGACCTGAAATGGCGCTTCATAGTATTTATTTACATCGTCGAATACCAAGTCCAAGCCTGCCAGGGTGAGTTCACCGCCTGTAACGATAAATGGTCGGCGTATTCGTATCCACCGTGGGTCCCGTCTGGCTCCCAAACGAAGGGTTGCGGTGCTTTCGTTGAGGATTCCACCTTCAGTTGCTAGTTTATGGTTGACAGAATCATAGATTTTTACAACTTGCCCGTCAACGTAGATAGCGTATGGGATGTACATGCTTTCGTTCAAGAGCATGCCACCGATTGCGCGGGCGATGCTGGTCTTGCCGTTGCCGGGTGGGCCATACAGGAAGATCGAAGTGCCAGAATTCACGGCAGGACCGATTTGGTTGAAGGTCTTCTCTGAAAGTACGAGCTGGGAGAGCGTTTTCCGCAAAGCGTTGTGCGAGACGGTCGTACGCCCCCGGCTTTGTCGTAGGATTGAACTGTAATAAGCTTGAAGCGGGACAGGTGCAGGTCCAGCATATTGGCTACGCTCTAAAGCCTCACGGGCACGCGCAATGCCTGCGCCTGTGATGGCATACTGATATGAACCTTCCCCCAATCCTATTTGAGACGATTTGACTTCGACGAACTTCTCTCGCTTTAGTGCTTCCAAAATCTGATCCATTACCCCTGCGAAGGGCAATGAGATTTCTTCTGCGATCTTGAATCCAGTCAGATAACCTTGAAAATAAAGGATTTTCAAGGCCAGGTCCTGTAACCAAAGCGAAGAAAGCCCCGTGTCTTCTATCCGGTTAATTGCGGGAGGATAAAATCCATTAACTGTATCATCGGTCATGGATGCTGATCCGGGTCTGGATGGTTTAGGGTTCATCTAAGGTCCTCCAAATCCCAAGGCGTTATTAATGCTATTTGTTCTTGAATTTACCGAAAATCATTTCCAGGTAAAACATTTATCATATCGTTATTGTGTGTTGTGGAGATTATAGCACGCTGCATGTTACTGGCAAGCTTTTACCTCAAAAGCTTTTAAATAAGAGAGGCTGATATAATCCATGGCGTGAAAATCTCCGTGATTATCCCTGCCTACAATGAGATCAAGACTATTCCGGAAATCCTGCGACGAGTCGAGGCCGTTAATATTGCTGATGAAATCCTGGTGATAGATGATGGTTCGACAGACGGTACCCGCAAAGCGTTGGAGGACATGGGTGGGAAAGGGATCGTACGACCTTTTTTCCATGAACACAATCAAGGCAAAGGTGCAGCT
Source organism: Anaerolineales bacterium (assembly GCA_034430155.1). Lineage (GTDB taxonomy): Bacteria > Chloroflexota > Anaerolineae > Anaerolineales > UBA4823 > DAOUET01. Next base: position 55,691 of record DAOUET010000048.1, on the reverse strand, counting down.
ATCCGAACCGGAATTGAAAACGCCCGCGGGGAGGTCCTCATTATCCAGGATGCGGATTTGGAATATGATCCTCGCGATTACCCGACATTATTAAAGCCCATCCAGGAGGGCCTGGCGGATGTCGTCTATGGTTCCCGTTTTCTCGGTGGTCCGCGACGACCGACGATGTTCTGGCATATGGTGGCTAATAAATTCTTAACCCTGATGACAAACGTCCTATTTAACACCATTTTGACTGACATGGAAACCGGATATAAAGTATTTCGACGCCAGGTTGTCGAGGGCATCAACCTGAAAGCGGATCGTTTCGATTTTGAACCAGAATTTACCGCTAAAATTCTTAAACGCAAAGTGCGCATTTTCGAAGTTCCGATCACTTTCAATCCCCGCGATTATGTGGAAGGAAAAAAAATAACTATCAAAGATGCCTTCCATGCGGTGTGGACTTTATGGAAATATCGATTGGTGGATTGATAGGCTGAAAGTCTAGTTTGTCTGGCTGGTGGGTTTCAGATCGCGCACGTTGAGCTGTAGGCTGGTGCGACCATTAAATTCATTCAATTCAAAATTGTACATTAGGTCCACCCTGTGGGGGAGATGCTCTTGCCAATGACCCTGGCGGAAGGCGATCGCGTTCCAGGTAGTCCACCCATCTGTCACAGACATTTTCAAATGAGCCTGGTCTCTACCGACGGTGCGGGAACTTTTCACCTGGAGATCTCGCGAAACAAATAGAGCCTGGCGGTTGCCATAGCCGGTTGGTTGAAGCCAATCCAGATAGTCGATTAGTTCAGGTTTAAGGTCTGATAGCTGGATTTCAGTGTCGGCGATCAGCGTCGGGCGTAAGTCAATTTTTGAGAGCTGCTCGCTGGCAATTGCTTGCAGCTGTTTGACCAGCTCAGCAAGGTGGTGGTTTGTGACTGTAAATCCTGCTGCAGCTGCATGACCACCGTGATGTAGCAGTAGACCAGCGCATTGGTCCAGCGCCTCTGTGATGTGAAATTCAGGGATGCTCCGGCAAGATGCGCGTGTGTATTCCTTACCTATCTGGGCGACGATGGCTGGTCGATAATACAAATCGGTCAGCCGTGAGGCAGCCAGCCCCACAACTCCGGGATTGAATTCCGGATGAGCCGCGAAAAGCAACCATGGGTTGGGATTCTCTGCGAGAGCGAGTTGTTCAGCCTGCTCTTGGGTTTGGTGGGTGATCTGCTGGCGTTCGCGGTTTTGTCCTTCCAATCGTTGTGCCAATAAACCGGCTTCAGCTAAGTCTGTGGTTGTGACTAGAGCTAAAGCGTCTAAGGCTGTATCCAGACGTCCTGCCGCGTTCAGGCGTGGTCCCAAGACAAAACCGATGTGCGAAGCTTTGATTTGCTTCTCCTGTAGTCCGGCGACTCTGATCAGGGAGCGGATACCCTGGCGGCGAGTTTCTTGAAGAATTTTGATGCCAGTGCGCACAAGAGCGCGGTTTTCCCCGATCAACGGGGCTAAATCAGCTACCGTTCCCAATGCGACCAGGTCTAAGAAGGGCTCAGTGCTCAGGGTGTTCGCCCTGGTATTTCCTTGGGCGTAGAGATGGTCGATCAAGGCGCTGGTAAGTTTGTAGGCTAGACCCACCCCCGCCAACTCTTTCTCAGGGTACTCATCACCGGGTTGGTGAGGGTTGATTATTGCTCTGGCGGTTGGCAATTCCTTTCCTGGATGATGGTGATCGCTGATAATCAAGTCAAGGCCAATTAGGCGAGCATGGTCGGCCTCATCTAGCGAGCGGGAACCGCAATCAACTGTGACGATCAGGTCGGTCCCCTCTTCTTTGAGTTTTTCGAGGGCTTCGATGTTTAATCCATAGCCTTCATCGAAACGATTAGGGATATAACCTTCCACCCGAGCTCCCAGTAATTTAAGGGCTTCTACCAATAGAGCCGTGGCAGTGACGCCATCGACATCATAATCCCCGTAAATAATTACTTTTTCGCCGTGTAATATAGCTCTTTCCAGGCGCTCAACAGCTTCAGACATGCCCAACATATTGTAGGGGTTAGTACCCGGTGGTTGTTTGGCTTCCAGAAATTGACTTGCTGCTTCCGGAGTAGGGTAGCCCCGATTGAAAAGGATTTGTCGCAAGATCGGGGGGTAACCGTGTAATAAGTTGTCAACTTCAGGGGGTAAGCGCGGGGCAGTCTTCCAGCGTTTATTCAATTGCGGCATAAATCAGACTCGGGTAGTCGCATGTAATCAATAGGCCTTATCAGAGGGCGTATTCTACAGGAGCAGGCTGGGATGCGTCTGGTTTTTGTTGACAACTCTGACGGGCTAGAACTAGCGCTCCCAGCAGTCCAACTTCATCTCCCAGATCTGCGATAGTCACTGTCAGGTTTTCAAGGTAATGTGAAGAGATCACTCTTTCAATTAAAGTGGCTCTAATCGGGTCCATGATTAAATCGTCGCTGCTCGATACGCCACCTCCTATTATTACGATAGAAGGGTTGAAAATATGCAGAAAGTCTGCTACAGCCTGGCCAATAAACTGACCGGCGCGATTGAAGGCAGAGATTGCCAGGTCATCTCCCTTTCTTGCGGCCTCGGCGATTTTTTCGGTAGTGAGGTCATCCTCAGATAATATCTTTGATGGAACACCTTGCTGCAGCTGTTCTTTTGTCCAACGAGCGATAGCCGTTCCGGAGGCAACCGCTTCCAGGTGACCGGTCTTTCCACAACCGCAGACCGGTCCACCAGACATCACGGTTACGTGACCAAGCTCTGCTGCCAGGCCGCGTGAACCCAACAGCATCTTGTCATTGACGATGATGCCAGTGCCAATTCCGGTGCTGATTGTCATATAGATAAGGTGGTGGTGACCCTGGCCCGCACCAAAACACCATTCCCCCATTGCGGCCAGGTTTGCGTCGTTTCCCAAGAACACCGGTACTTTGAATTCGCGCTCCAGTTCTTTCACCAGGCGCATGTCTTGCCAACCCGGTATATTCGGCGCGGTGTATATGATCCCCTCAAAAGGATTGATGGGTCCGGGGGCGGCTACGCCAATCGCAGAGACTTCTTGATCGTTTGGCCAGATGGAGTTTATCAGCGAAATTAACTGCTCCAGGGGGGTTGCGTTGGGAGCCCTGGTTGAAATCCGCTTAATTTTAATTGGATCGCGCCCAACTTTTGGGTAGCTGGCGGCGCGCATGTGCGTTCCACCTATGTCGACAGCTATAAAGGCGCTCATAAATTGAAGTATAGCATAATTAACAGGAGTTCGGGTTTCGCACTGGTTCGCCACAAAGAGATTTGGTGTGTTGCTTTGTTTAGCCCCCATGCATATAGCAGACTTCCGCACCTCTTCTTATCTTTATGGTCATAGCCAGTATCGCACGCAGCCTTACGATAATCCTTTCCCCAAAAATCAGCTGTCAGCGTGTAACCGTTGACGACTCTCCAAAAGGCTGCTATGATCACCATGTATGGAGAAGAATGTATCCAGCTCCAAGATCCAACGATTAAAGGAAAGTATTGCGCATAGTTCCCGGTGGTTGATTCCAGGATTGGGGGTGAAACGCTGGCTGGGAGCACTTCTGTTTGGAATAACTTTAACTGGGGTAGGACTGGCACTTTTATTATTAGATTTTTATCGCACCGCCCCGGAAACTTGGTGGCTACCGCTGGTCTCAGCTGCCTCCCTGCGATTCTTGCCACGTATGGTGCGTGTTCTGATTTTTGGTGGTATTGGGGTAGTTTTGATTTTAGGGGGCATTTGGGGTTTGAATCGTGCTTTGATGGCGCCGTTCTTACCTACTGGGCGTCACGTGGTAGATGCCTTGGCGGTGCACCGCCGTAAAGAGCGCGGCCCTCGAATTGTGGCGATTGGTGGGGGTCACGGCCTATCAACATTGCTGCGCGGTTTGAAGGAATATAGTAACAATATCACGGCTATTGTCACGGTGGCAGATGATGGTGGCTCATCAGGGCGTCTGCGACGTTCGATAGGCATTCTGCCACCCGGCGATATTCGCAATTGTCTGGCCGCGCTTTCCAATGATGAGGCCATGTTGGCGCAGCTTTTTCAGTACCGCTTTCCAAATGGAACGATCGGGCTGGATGGCCATTCTTTTGGCAATTTATTTATCACCGCGCTGGCAGAAATTACCGGCAGTTTCGAAGAAGCCATTGCTGAATCTGGGCGGGTGCTGTCGGTGAGTGGGCGTGTGCTGCCCGCCACTTTACACGATGTCCGTCTGGTCGCCGATGTAATGTTGCCTTATCGCCTGAATGAAGTGCGGGTGGAAGGAGAAAGCCGGATCCCCAAGAGCAACGGTAAAGTGCGCCGTGTTTGGCTGGAGCCCAATTCCCCACAAGCCTTTCCACAGGCCATTCAAGCTATTCTGGCGGCAGACATGCTCGTGATCGGTCCCGGAAGCCTGTATACCAGCATTTTAACCAACTTGCTTGTACCCGATATCTGCGCCGCGATTCGCTCAAGCCGCGCTTTTAAGGTTTACGTATGTAATGTGGCAGCACAGCCGGGGGAGACGGATGGGTACACATGTGGGGATCACATTCGGGCTATCGAAGACCATGCTGGTAGCGGTCTTTTCGATCTGGTGGTCGCCAATCGCGAGATCTATGACGATTTGCCAGAGGGGATCCAATGGGTATCGACCGAAACTGATTTGGATGCAGATTATGCAGTCTATCGGGCTGATCTGGTGGATCATGCCAGTCCCTGGCGCCATGATTCTGCAAAACTTGCCAAGGCCTTGATCGATTTACTGCATGAGAGGACTGGTCCTTTGATAGAATAAATGCTTTAGTGGGCGAATAGCGTATTCTCGCAAATCATTCGGCAGCTGCCGATATTAAACTAAATACGAAAAAACTCAAGATTGGAGGATGACAATGACAAAAATAGGCATCAATGGTTTTGGCCGCATAGGAAGACAGGTCTTGAAAGCGGTGAATGATTTTCACAGCGATCAGCTTGTGGTGGTCGCAGTAAACGATCTGTTTGATGCTGAGACCAACGCCCATTTATTCAAGTACGATTCAAATTATGGCATCTATCCGGGTACGGTAGAAGTTCAGAATGGTGACCTGCTGGTAGATGGTAAGCGCATTAAGGTGTTCGCTGAAAAAGATCCTGGCAAATTGCCCTGGAAGGATCTGGGAGTCACGATCGTGATCGAATCGACGGGTGTCTTCAGGGATGCCAAGGGAGATCCCTCCAAGGGAAAACCCGGCGCGAACGTCCATATTGAGCAGGGTGGTGCTAAGAAAGTTATTATTTCATCGCCCGCAAAAAATGAGGATCTTACGGTTGTGCTCGGTGTCAATGATGAGCAGTACGATCCGGCCAAGCATCATGTCGTCTCTAATGCCTCTTGCACCACCAACTGCCTGGCACCGGCTGCCAAGGTGGTTCATGATAATTTCCGGATTATCCGCGGTTTGATGACAACCATCCATTCCTACACCAATGACCAGCGCATTCTGGATTTGGCTCATAAAGACCTGCGTCGAGCGCGGGCTGCTGGCTTGAATATTATCCCAACCACCACCGGGGCGGCCAAGGCGTTGGCCCTGGTGATCCCTGATCTTAAGGGTAAATTTGACGGCTTCGCCCTGCGCGTACCCACTCCGACCGTGTCGATTGTTGATTTTGTGGTCGAAGTGGAGAAATCGACCAGCTTGGAGGGCCTGAACGCGGCATTCAAGGCTGCGGCTGAAGGACCCATGAAGGGGATTTTGGGCTACTCTGAAGAGCCTTTGGTTTCCATGGATTATAAAGGGGACCCGCGATCCTCAATAATCGATGCCTTATCTAATATGGTAATGGATAGCACCATGGTTAAAGTTGTAGCCTGGTATGACAACGAATGGGGTTATTCAGTCCGCACAGCCGACCTCGCTGCAAAGATGGCCAAATCACTCTGAGGTTAGGGTAAACAAGGGAAGTCGGTACTTCCACCTTACCCTAGGCAATGTTTGGTCTGGAGGGCTGTATGTTTAACAAGAAGACGGTTAAAGATATTGATGTAAAAGACAAACGCGTGTTAGTGCGGGTTGACTTCAACGTGCCCGTTAAGGACGGCAAGGTGACTGATGATTCTCGCATCCGGGCTGCCCTGCCAACGCTTAATTACCTGCTTGATCAGGGCGCCAGCTTGATCCTTTGTTCCCATTTAGGACGGCCAAAAGGTCAAGCAAAGCCAGAATTTTCCCTTCGACCGGTTGTTGAACCCCTCAGTGATCTGCTTGGGAAGCCAGTTGCCTTTACCGAGGATTGTATCGGTCCTGTTGCAGAGAAATCTGCCAGCTCCCTCAAACCGGGGCAGGTCCTGGTGCTGGAAAATACCCGTTTCCACGAGGGAGAGACTAAGAATGATCCTGAACTTGCAAAACAGATGGCTTCACTGGCACAGGTGTTTGTCGACGATGCCTTTGGTTCGGCACATCGCGCCCACGCCTCAACCGAAGGTGTGACTCATTATCTGCCATCGGTGGCAGGATTTTTGATGGAGAAGGAGATTCGCTACCTGGGTCAGGCTATTGCGGACCCAGAACGACCCTTTGTCGCCATCTTGGGAGGCGCCAAGGTCAGTGACAAGATTGGTGTTATCCGGAATTTGCTGAAGAATGCCGATCAAGTCCTCATCGGTGGAGGTATGGCAAACACCTTCTTCAAAGCTCAGGGCTACCCGGTAGGGGATTCCCTCGTGGAGGATGACGCCTTGGAGACTGCTCGAGAACTACTCAAAGAGGGCGGCAACCATCTCCGATTGCCTGTGGATGTGGTCATCGCGGACAAATTTGCAGAGGATGCTGAGAAAAAGACGATGGCCATGGGTCCCGTCCCCGTTGGTTGGAGGATATTGGATATCGGGCCGGAGACAGTGAAATCGTTCGGTAAGGTGATTGCCGATGCTGGCACGGTGGTCTGGAATGGACCCATGGGTGTATTCGAATTTCCTCGCTTTGCAGAAGGCACTTTTAACCTGGCGAAAGCGGTTGCAAGCTCAAAAGCCACATCGATTGTTGGTGGCGGCGATTCGGTCGCAGCGGTACAAAAAGCGGGTGTGGCAGACAAGATTACCCATATCTCAACTGGAGGGGGCGCCTCTTTGGAGATGCTGGAAGGCAGAGAACTCCCTGGGCTTGCTGCCTTGCAAGACAAGTCGTAATGCAACCTGGCTAATTTATTGAATCGGAATGCGGGTTTTCGCCTTTCATAGCTAATGCGAAAACCCGCATATTTCCCTGAGAACGAAAATTTAATATAATTGCACCCTCTTCTCAAAGTTATTTTACATCCAAACATTGAGGTAAAAAAATGCGTAAACCATTCGTGGCAGGTAATTGGAAGATGCATAAAACCGTGGCAGAAGCTCGCCACTTAGTCTCTGAAATGGTGCCTGGCTTGCAGGCTGTCTCAGGCATAGACCGGGTGCTCTGTCCTCCTTTCACTACCTTGTTGGCGGTTTCTGCCCTTTTGGCAGGAACTGATATTGCCTTAGGCGCTCAGAATATGCATTGGGAGATTGCTGGCGCCTTTACTGGCGAGGTATCGCCATCGATGGTGGCTGAGCTATGTAAGTACGTTATCATTGGGCATTCTGAACGGCGCGCTTATTTTGGTGAAACGGATTCCACGGTCAACCGTAAAGTGCAATCTGCGCTTTCCCATGGCATTGTGCCTATCGTCTGTGTGGGTGAGACGTTACAAGAGAATGAAGCGAGGCTTACCGAGGAGGTGATTCTCCGCCAGATCAAGGAAGGGCTTGCCAGGATAGATATTACTGATGGCAGCACCTTGGTAATCGCTTACGAGCCAATTTGGGCAATTGGGACTGGTCGTGCTGCTACAGCACAGGGGGCAAATACTGTCATTGGTGGGGTCGTCCGCTCGTCAATAGCTGAATTATATGGGCAGGAGGTGGCTGAGGCAGTAAGGATTTTATATGGAGGCTCGGTCAAGGCGGAGAATGCTGCTGATTTCTTCCTCCAATCTGATATTGATGGTGCCTTGGTGGGCGGCGCCAGTTTGAAGGCCGCTGAGTTCATTAAAATTGCTCAAGCTGCAGCTCAGGGGTACCTGGCTGGTCAGTGATTTCGTGGATGGGTTCATAGCTCTTGCATGGCTTATCATTCTATTGGTGGTGCTCACCTTATTACAGAGGCGTCTGCACTTTGAGACTCAGGCATTACTCTTGTTGGTCACTCGCCGGGTAGACGTTGCTCTGGCGCTTTTTTCATTATTGCTCTTGCCAGGTGTGCTGCTGCATGAAATTGGGCATTTCATTACGGCGCGTTTATTGGGGGTCCAAACTGGTAAATTTTCCCTATTGCCCCAAGCTCTCCCAGACGGTCGTTTACGATTGGGTTTCGTTGAGACAGCAAATGTGGACGTGCTGCGCGATGCTATCATCGGAAGCGCTCCTCTTCTAACGGGCAGCGGCTTCGTAATATACGCCAGTTTGGTTCCGTTGGGGCTTATGACTTTGTGGGATGGTTTTGCCCGTAGTGATTGGATTGCCCTGGTGGAGATGCTCATGAAATTGCCAGACCGGCCTGATTTTTGGTTGTGGTTTTACCTGACTTTTGCTGTGAGCAGCACAATGCTTCCATCTGCTTCTGATCGGCGTTCTTGGTTACCTATAGCTATCATGGCAGGAATTATTATTGGCCTGGCTTCATTGGCCGGTGCTGGTCCTTGGCTTATTTCACGGTTGGCTCCGACTATAAACCAAATATTACATTCTCTAACCCTTGTATTTGGGATAAGCGCCTGTATTCATTTGATTCTTCTAATTCCCTTCTGGGCTTTCAGGAACCTTTTAATGAGGGTGATCAGTACGAAAGTTGTCTGAGATCGTTGATTATCGGGCTATAGCGCTTTTATAGCCGGGTAAAATTTTAAGTGTTGCCGAAACATAGGTGAATGGATTAAGTGTTACAATGGCTATCCAGTTGCTCGAGCGAATTCTCTTCGGAGAGGTGGAAAATCCCACGAAGCGAATTTTTTGTAAATTCTACCCGACAAGGGAATGTCGCTGGGGTTGCCTTATATCGAATTCTTGCATCCTCGCTACTCTCAAGGAGTGAATGAATGACAACCCAGTGGTACGCGCTACGAAGCAAGCCACGTAAAGAAGAGGTGCTCTGGCGGCAAGCCTCCGCTCAGGGGTTTGAGGTGTTTTTTCCGCGTTTGCGTGTGCAACCCGTTAACCCTCGTTCGAAAAAATTAAAGCCATATTTTCCTGGTTATATGTTTGTTCAAGTGAACCTGGACGAAACCGGTCTCTCTACATTCCAGTGGATGCCACACGCCATTGGCTTAGTAAACTTCGATGGTGAGCCCGCCCCTGTTCCCGATAATTTAATCCATGCCATTCGCAAGCGCGTAGAGCAGATCGCCGAAGCTGGTGGAGAACTTTTCGACGGTTTAAAGCGTGGAGATCACGTGAGGATCAGCGAGGGTCCCTTCGCTGGTTATGAAGCTATTTTTGACCATCGTCTGCCGGGGAGCGAGCGCGTTAAAGTGTTGATAAAAATGCTCAGTGATCGACATATACCCATTGAGCTACAAGCAGGGCAAATCGAGCGCAATAGGAATTCATAGCAGTTCTTTAGGATAAGAGACAGCCATATCGGTATTTACGTTAAGATAAGTGTATCTCGCGAAGGGATAGGTGTCGCAGGAAGTCAGCTGATTAACAATCTTTGTCGAGGACATATCCTCTGGTTGCTAGGATATCCCCATGTGCCTGTGTGCTTCTAAAGTCTGGTCAGTATGGCAGCTCATGATACTTCGGAAATAGTAACGATCCTCCGGTGACCAACGCCATGCTGACATTAGCATTGTTAGCTGGTGCTGGTCATATGTTTGGTTCGGGTGTTTGGGAATCTGTTTACTGGAAATAAGTGATCTTTCTGATTTGGGTAATTGAATGGTGCTGCAGTATAAGAAATATGCCTTGTTTCTAACCTCGGTTGAAATCTGGTTGGTTGCCATTGTAATTGGTGCTAGCCTGGTTATGACCCGCTTACTCCCCATAGCTGTTGGCGTTTCCGCGTTTTTCTGGTTGGTACGATGGGTGGCGCATGGGCGGTTAAGCCGGAGGACTCCAGCTGATTGGGCTATCGGGTTGCTTGTATTGATGATTCTGGTGACTTTATGGGCTACCTCCCTACCAGATATAACCTATCCCCAGGTTTACCGGTTACTTACCGGCATAGCTCTTTATTATGCCATCATCAACTGGGTAACAACCTCACCCAGGTTTCATCTCATGATTCTCGGCCTAGCCGCCGCCGGATTGGGTCTGGTTCTCATCGCGGCGGTCGGTGTCGAATGGCCATCTGAAGCCAAACTGCCGTTCGTTCCTGAATCCTTATATTCACGCTTACCCCAGCTTCTCGCTGATACCGTTCACCCCAACGTAATGGCTGGAAGCCTGGTGATAATCTTGCCGATTGTGTTAGCGTTAATCATATTTGCTTGGCAGGAGTTGGGACGGATTGATCGTCTTTTACTTGTGATGGCAATCCTGGCGATGACTGGCGTTCTGATCCTTACAAAATCCCGGGGCGCCTGGATGGGGTTTGCTGCTGCACTTGCCTTGCTCGCTTTATTGCGATGGCGGCAGGGATGGCTGGCTTTGTCATTGGCACTGCTATTGGTCGTCGTGGCGATTGTCATGATTGGGCCGCAGCAACTTCTCCAAATTGTCACCGCCAACGATGCAATCGGTGGAATCCAGGGGCGCGCTGAAATATGGTCCCGGGCAATCTACATGATACAAGACTTTCCATTTACTGGAATTGGCATGGGTTTGTACAAGGAAATTGAAAGTGTCCTTTACCCGTTCTTTCTAACTGTTTCGGGCAGTGTACCCCATGCTCATAATTTGTTTCTACAAGTAGCGGTTGACATGGGCATTCCAGGATTGGTGTCCTGGCTGGCGATATCCGCCCTGGTGCTAGTGATCTCCTGGCAAATTTACTACAGGGGGCGCTCCCTAAATCAGAAATGGATCATGGGGGTTGGAACAGGTTTCCTGGGTAGCCAAATAGCCCTACTGGTACACGGATTGACGGATGCGGTTACCTGGGGGATGGTGCGCCCGGCCCCCATTGTTTGGGCTTTGTGGGGATTGACCATGGCCGCTTGGACCATATACGTTACCTGAAGAGATTTAAGATGAAATCAGTGGTAAAGAGACTAATTTCATCTAGCTATTTCCGGGGTGGGATTGCAGTCTTGATCAGCCTTCTTTCCCTGTACCTCGCCCTTCGGGATGTTTCGCTCCAGGAGGTATGGCAAGTGCTTTCCCTGGCAGACATCAAATTTGTAGCGCTGGCGTTACTTAGCGTGGGGATCAACACCTTAGGAAAGACAATCCGGTGGAAAGTTCTAATGGGGAAGCGTGGAAGGGAAATCCTAGTTTCCAAAACCTTTTCAGCACTTTTGGTAGGGCAAATGTTGAATACCATCTATCCTGCTAGGATCGGCGATCTTAGCCGGGCTTATACCATCGGTGGGTTTGGCCCTGGACGTGTCTTTATTCTAGGCACAGTCCTGATTGAAAAGATCCTCGACATGCTTTCGTATGCATTTCTGTTCGTTTTCCTTTTATTTTTGATCCCTCTACCAGCCTGGGTGAGCGAATCAGGCTTTACCTTTGCTGGTTTGGCCCTGGCGATCTCAATCGCCACCTTTATCATCACCTTTAAACGTGATTGGGTTGTCAGAATTGGTGGAGCAATCATCGCTTATTTTCCAGAGCGTATTAAGACCTTCGCTAACAACAAATTTCTATCTGCACTGGCAAGCTTAGATGTATTGCAGAGCCGGCAAGATTTGCTTAAACTTGCTCTCTGGTCAGCTTTAATATGGGGGACCGCGGTTTTGAACAACCACCTTACTTTAATGGCCCTCGGGATTCGCCTTCCCCTGACCGCCTCACTCCTTATTTTGATCGCCCTTCAGGCGGGCATATCGATCCCCTCCGTCCCGGGGCGGTTTGGCGTATTTGAATACATTTGTGTGTTAGCCTTGGGGATTTTTGGCATCGAACAAACGACCGGGTTTAGTTATGGCATCCTGCTTCATGGTATCGTCATGTTGCCTACTACCTTGCTTGGATTGTTATTTTTCTCATTATCGGGAGCTTCAGGTGGTATGAAAGATCTGAAACCATTGTCAGCGGAACTGCCCACGTCCGAACAGGTATCTGAGAAATAATATGTTGGCAAGCCTGGTTGGAAGAGAAGCTATGGATTCGGGTTGCGTAAATATCCTGGGCGTAAACGTAAACTGTATGAGTAAAGAGAAGCTTCTCCAGACAATAACGGTCTGGGTTCAGGGTAATAAGAAGCGCACCATTACTTACGTAAACGCCCATTGTCTGAATTTAGCTTATAGGCAGGCCTCTTTCCAATCCTTGCTCAACCAGGCTGACCTGGTCTACTCGGATGGTATCGGTGGTGTTTGGGCCAGCCGCTTCCTGAACGGTTGCAAATTAGAGAAGATCACTGGGCGCGAGTGGATTTATGATTTTTGTGATCTGTCGGTAAAGCAGGATCTGAGATTTTATATCATCGCTGGATCCCCGGGCATCGCGGGGCGAGCCCGCGCACGTCTTATGAAGAGATGGCCGGATTTGAAGATTGTCGGTGTTTGTGATGGATTTTTTGTTGAAAAAGATGAGACTCAAACTTTGAGCGATCTCCACCGGGAGAGACCGGATGTGATCTTCATCGGCATGGGAAGCCCACTTCAGGAGCAATGGATCTCGACTCACCGGGATGACATCCCCGCAAAGATCTTTTGGGCTGTAGGAGCTTTATTTGATAATATCGCCGGTCTTGAACCAAGCGTCCCATCCTGGATGAATGCGTTGTCCTTGGAATGGCTGTGGCGTTTATTCATGGACCCTGTTGGCAAATGGAGGCGTTATCTCGTCGGTATTCCTGTCTTCGCAATGCGTGTGATCCGGCAAAGATTGACAAGTTAACCTCCCAAGGATTTTCTAGATGCCCTCAGTTTTATTCGTATGCACTGCCAATATATGTCGCTCGCCAATGGCGGAGGCCCTCTTCCGCAATATTGTGTGCGAGACTTTTCCTAAAGAGAAATGGAGGATAGAATCAGCTGGTACCTGGGCGAATAATGGCCAGCCTGCCTCAGAGAACGCTCAGCTTGTTATGCAACAACGAGGATTGGAAATTAGCCATCACCGTTCTCGCCGAATAACTGAAGATATGTTGGCAGACTTTGATTTGATTCTAACCATGAGTAAGGGGCACAAAGAGACGTTGATTCTGGAGTTCCCTGCAGTTGCCAAGCGTGTATACCTGCTGAGCGAGATGGTTGGAAAGGATTACGATATAGATGACCCAATCGGACGATCCGAAAATGAATACGCGGTTACATCTGGTGAGATAGAAACTTTGCTCACACAAGGCTTGCAAAAGATCCGGCGGCTGATTGGGTACCATTCACCATAATAGCTGTCTAAGACTTTTTCGATTGAATAGAATTAGGAGTTACCCGAGCGAGTCTCATAGGGTTTTGGAAATGCTTTGCCGACCCAGAAGCCCGCACAAGCCCTCAGTTGTTTAGGTCCTATACACTTTTGTTTCGATAACAATAACTCATAATGCAGCCTCAACAAGACCCTCCGTTCACGACTTTATACACCTCCTCAAGGCGATTTTCCAGATGGTTGCACTCTCTGACCATGGGTCGAGAAAAAGAGCGTCTGGCCTTATTGGGGGTTCTGATTTTGGCCTTCTTTCATGGCCTCCTATATGTTTTTTTGGTACCCCCCTGGCAGCACTACGATGAGCCCAATCACTTTGAATACATCTGGCTATTAGCGAACCGCCCCGGCTGGCCTCAACCAGGTGATTATGACCAAGCCATGCGCCGTGAAGTGGCCATTTCGATGTTACAGCATGGTTTTTTTCAGGACCTGGATTTCCGTCCAAATCTCGATTCGTCGCCTGAAAATCCCATCTGGATTGGACAGTACCAGCAATTAGGCGAACCGCCTCTATATCATTTGATCGCTTCAATTCCTCTGCGGACCCTTGCTCTCTCAGACGTTACCACTCAACTTTATGCCATCCGCCTGGTTTCACTGCTGCTCTTCTTGTTCACCATCTTTATCGCTTGGGGTGTAACTGCAGAATTGCTGCCAGCCGGTCACCCCTTAAGAATTTTGGTGCCGTTCTCGATGGCTATGCTGCCTGGCTTCACCGACCTTATGACCTCGGTCAATAGCGATGTCGGCGCTGTAGCGGTATTTTCCTTGTTCCTTTGGGGGGGTGTCAGACTTATCCGGAGTAGATTCTCATTAGTCAACCTTATCTGGGCCGCCTCGACAGCCGCACTGACTTATTGGACGAAGAACACGGTATATCTAGCGATCCCTCTATTCGGAGTGGCTTTTCTCCTTTCTGTACTACGCCATGGAGCCTGGCGCAAATTGGCCTGGGGATTATTATTAATCGGTGTGGTCCTGGGTTCGGCAGCTGTCTTCGATTGGGGAGATGCTGCCTTATGGTATCGGGCGACCCTTCAAGATGCCTCTACCAGAGTGGTAAACTCCCAATCCCCGTTTGGTGACCATGCTTTCGAATTACAGATAAATCTTGGCGATTCTCCCGCTTCCACCCAGCTTCGTCAGATCATACCCCCCGATACGGTCAGGAAGTTGGCGGGCAAAAATGTTACCTTGGGGGCCTGGATGTGGGCGGATCAACCGCTGGAGGTGCTCCCACCCCAGCTATTTGATCCATCCGGTAGCCGGTCCGAGGCTTCCGGTGTGATGGTTGGCCTTGAACCCGCATTTTACGCAGTACGCGCCACGTTACCGATCTATACGGATCGAGCCTGGGTAAGCCTGGCTCCACTGACAAAGAAAGCTGAAACTCGCACCAGGTTGTATTTTGACGGGTTGGTCTTAGCCGAGGGCGAGCTGCAGATTCAAGAAGCTCCTGAATACGATGATGCCACGCTGGAGAGTGGTGTCTGGGGAGGTCTGCGCTTCTTAAATTTATTGCGTAATAGCTCTGCAGAAACTCCAGGGCCAGGAGCGCGCCCTTGGGCGGATAATCTTGCGACCAAATTTATCCCGGATAGTGGTAGGCTTTCGCATATCCTTTATTCCTTGGTTGACCTGAAGGCCGCGGGATGGTATTACCGGGTAACTGCCTTTAATTTGGTGCGGACGTTTTGGGCAAAATTTGGTTGGGGTCACGTACCCCTTTTAGGGCATAAACCTTACCGGGTGGTGGGAGCTGTTACCCTTTTGGGAGTACTTGGAGCGCTGCTGATTTTTTGGCGCAAAAGAGGTACCCTGCCATGGGATGTTCTGGCATTTCTTGGGTTTGTGATGCTGGGGATATGGGGTGTCACCTGGATACGTGGTTCAGTTTACCTTTTTCGGTGGATATTTATCCCGGGTACCAGATATGCTTTCCCATCTATCATCCCAACCATGATGCTGCTGAATCTGGGATGGCTGGGAATTATACAGACGGTAACGGGCTGGTTGCGATCACCAGCTTGGATGCAATTCGCGGTATATGGCGTATTATGGCTGGCCCTTGATATTTATGCGGTTGTAAGCCTTTTAGCTATTTATTGACATAAAGTCATTTCAGGTTAAGCGCAATCTTGTCAGCAAGGGATGTGCCCTATCGGTTTTTTTACGCTCTACGGGAAAACCGATTCAGGTTCTCCCTTCTTGAGAGTCAAAATCGCTATAGAGAATTGATGAAAAATATCTCCTCTAAGGAATACCCATTGAGTAAACGATCTGTTTCTAAGTCAGGGTGGCTATCTATACTTGCCTTTGCGCTGCTATTGCTTGTTTTGGAAGGTTGCCGCTCGGGAACGCACCAATCACCCCTCTCCAGTGAGTCTGGTGAGAACCCATCGTCGCAATCCCCTATCACGCTGACTCCTAATCCTGCATCCTCACAACCTGTGATCACAGCAACCCTCAATACTCCTGCGTCCCCAATGCTTCCTTTCTCGCCCTTTGGTATCGAAATTGCCGATGTCAATGATATCGAACCGGTATTTCAATCGGGAGCGCAATTGGTACGCATTAATGCGCTTCTTTGGAGCCAGGTCGAAAGCCAGGAAGGGGTCCGGGATTGGAGCGCGGTAACAAGTCTGGAAGACGAATTGAAGATCGCTTCAGAGCAGGGACTGAGGGTAATTCTCATTGTCCGTGGGACACCCACTTGGGCTCAAAAGGTGTCTGGTTCATATTGTGGTCCGATCACACCCGAAAAATTGAGCGCTTTTACCAATTTCATGGCTGAAGCAGTAACCCGATACAGTCCCCCTCCCTATAACGTGGGTTATTGGGAATTGGGTAATGAACCGGATGTGGATCCGGCCTTGGTACCCCCAGATATGGTATTTGGTTGCTGGGGAGAACCCGCTGATCCATATTATGGCGGAGAGTATTATTCCGAGATGCTCAAATCGGTCTATCCACAGATTAAGACGTCCAATCCCGCTGCGCAGGTGTTGATCGGTGGTTTGTTATTGAATTGTGATCCCCTTAATCCGCCCGAAACTCAGGCAGGATCTGGCAGTTTTAGTGATTGCACATCGTCCAAATTCCTGGAAGGCATCCTCAAGAATGACGGTGGAGATTACTTCGATGGGGTTAGTTTTCACGCTTACGATTATTATTACGAGACATACGGGCATTATGGCAACACAAATTGGGATGCTAGCTGGAAGACTAGCGGGCCTGTGGTGGTAGCCAAGATTAACTACCTCCATAACCTTCTGGATGATTATGGCTATCAGGAGAAGTACCTGATGAACACGGAGGTGGCGCTTCTTTGTGGGAAAACCGGAAGTGAGCAATTCTGCAACGAGGCGGATTTCACCAACACCAAGGCCATTTACCTCGTTCAAAGCTACGCGACCGCCTTAGCAGAAGGGTTAAGTGCCAATATATGGTACAGCCTGCGAGGTTGGCGTGGGTCTGGGTTGGTAAATAAAAAATATCAACCCAATATCGCTTACCAGGCTTTCCAATTCAGCGCAGCTCATTTGGATGGTGCCGCCTTTGAGCGAGAGATCTCAGAATACCCAAGTTTAAAAGGCTATGCGTTCAACCACGACGGCGTGCAGACCTGGCTACTTTGGGCACTGGATGATAGGGTGCACTCGATCAGCCTGCCTGATCGTCCTGATGCAGTTTTTGACATGGCAGGCGAACCCTTATCCCCCGATCAACAAATATCGATAACATTGGCACCCGTTTACATCGACTGGAATCCGTAAGGTGCCCAAAACTCTCTAAAAATTTTTCGGTTTTTTTGCTGAAGGTTATACGGCCGGGCTTTTCGGGCTATTTAATCTTTTGAGCCAAGGCCTCGATGGCTGCTTGCAGGACTGTGTCTACCCTACCTGTGGCGCTTTCTTCTGTCACTGGGACGGTTATATCTAGTGGCACGCCCTTCCCCTCGATCAAGAGCTTTCCATCTGGCGTTTCTGAACGACCGGTCGGGAATTGTAAGGATAAATCCCCCGGTAGCTTATATTGGCCTCGCCCGACCTCCCCATAAGCGCCAGCAGTGGGGTAATGGCCAACTATCATGGATCGACCCTCTTGTGTTATGGCGTTAGCGAAACCCTCGCATGCACTTATGCAATAAGGGCTGACCAACACTGCTATAGGCCCTTTGTACAGTTTGGGACCTGGTTTAATCCGCGCGGGATAATCCGTGTATTCAAATTTACCGGTGACTTCGTTATAGTATGCACTTCGGGAGACGGTTATCTCATTGTCGAAGAAATAACCGGCAAAATCCAAAGCCAGCCCACCGCTGCCTCCGGAGTTCACCCGCAAATCGATGATCAGGCCGGGGATCTGGTTGTCGACCAACTCCCCGATAAAGCGATCCCACAGATGAGCCATTAGGTTATAATCTTCAGAGAATGTTGTGATCCGAATATACCCTAACCCTGAATCTTCCAAAATCTTGCCCTCATCAGGCGGCGCGAGTTGGTCGATAGAAAAATCTGGCAAGGCTTCAAAGAGTGACGGATATTCGACAGCAGCCTGTAAAGTAACTTCTTTCGGTTGGGGTTCACCTGGGTTTTTATATTCAATCGGGATTTTAGTATCAGGGGGGAGGCGGGTGAGGAAGATAACCTGCTCTAAGCGTTTTTGTTGCTCGCTAGAGAATGGACCGAAATATGGATTGACCTGGCTGATGGCCTCGCCCACAGGCAATCCATCCCAGGTGATGATTTCTGCTCCTGTCTGGATCCCTTCTTGTGAAGCTGGCGTATCAGGTATAACCTTGGTAACGATAACGCGGCCATCACTCAATTCAGCCAATACCAGCCCAAAACTGCCCCCACTTTCTTCAAAGAAGACATCGGCGTTGAATGACAGGCCGACATGCGCATCTGGAATGGCGTAGGTAAAATCACGCATAGCCCGGTAGAAGTCTTCGGCATTTCGTGCACTGGCGATACGAGGAGCGAATTCATCGTGCAGGGCTTTCCAGTTTATTCCCTTTTCCTTGGTGAAGGGGTATTCTTGGGAGGCTTTATTAAAAAGGGCTTCGAAAGCATCTTTATAGCTCAATTTGGAGAGGTCGGTGACGGCGACCTCACCTTCATTTAGCATAATATCAGGTTTGGCTTCCTTGGTGATCTTGAATGGTTCTTGATTAAGATCAACGATGTTGTACCCGGCAGGGATCGGTGCTATCGGGTCATCGGCAGTGAATAATTTCTTGTCATCGCCAAAACCGGTTGGGAAACCTTGCTCACCATCGGGCGCCCAAACCAGCAAGATACCCCCGCTTATTTCGTTGTCTCTGTCCGGATCTGTGATCGTGGATACGTACGCCGTAGACCAACCGGTACCGTCGCGGGGTTCTAAGAATGGACCTCCCCAGGTGTTTGACCAATATGCAATCGCGAAAACCTGTACCCCCGTGTCTTTATTACCATTGTTATCGACGTCCACCTGGGTTCCCTGGGGCAAGGCAGGAAGCGATAATCTGTAGGTTAGGGTTTTATCTTCATGCACAGCTACTGCCCCGATTACCTGCCCCTCTAGTGGAAACTCGAATTCCTGGTTGCGTTGGATGAAACCTGCTTCGTCCTCCAACAATACAAAGGGTTCCGAGATGGTATTGAGGAAGAAGGGTGAGGTGTAGGGTATTTCACCGGTTATGAAAACCGGTTCGTTAGGATCTACTCCAACTTCGGTCGGTTGGATCGTAGTAGGTGATGGTTGGAAAGTGGGTGGAAAGGTTGGTGGGGGGGTGAGGGTGGGGCTGGCTGTGGGTTGAAGAACGCCCGTAAGCGACTGGCAGGCCAGGCTGGTAAATATGAATAGGCTGATTACTTTAATGAAAGGATGTGAATTCTTCATAATTTTTTAGGGTGAGGCTGATAAATTTAGTGCAAAAATATAGATAATGATTGTAGCATTAATGGGAGAGAAGTTTGTTAGGAGGTATGAATGGGAAAAGGAAAAACTTTGAGATAACCATCGGTTCCGGCTATTCAGGGATGGGCGTGAGAATAGCACAGTAAAAGTGCGTTGTCAAGTGAGACCGTTTTTGGTGAATCAAGCATCACCGTGATTTATCGGCATATTAACCTCACGATCTGGGATGGATATTCACCGGCCGGGATTATTGGGATTCCCCCACTTTTGTCAATTTACCTCAACTCAGTCTTGCTCAATTACTTCGGGATGTCTGCGTAGCATATCGGCGATTTCTCCCCCCGTAGTCGAAAATCATTTGTGCGATCCCCCCTCGCTCCCTAAAGCTACATGTTACATCCGGGATATTTTATGCGCGCCAGTAACCTTAACGAGTTGAGCATCGGATTCCAACCAACAGCTTACATCCCATTTACGTCTCAGCATGCCTGCAACGCAGCCCAAACTTGGACGATTATGGCTCAATGACGACTCAATCGTGCGTTTGAGACCTGAATTTCCCAAGCATGTCTGGAGTTATGATTTCATGGAAGATCACACGGATAATGGCGCCAAATTTCGCATCCTGTATGTCATTGACGAGTACACTCGTGAGTGTCTGGCCGTGCGGGTCGTGCGTAGCCTGAAACCTCAGGATATACTGGAAGTGCTGACTGAGCTGTTCTGTGCGCGGGGGGTACTCGCCCATCTACGTTCGGACAACGGTTCGGAGTTCACCGCCAAACGAGTGCGAGCTTGGTTGAAGAGATTGGACGTCAAGGTACTCTTCATCGAACCGGTCAGCCCCTGGGAGAATGGTTACATTGAGTCATTAAATGGATTGATGCGAAACGAGTTGTTGGCAATAGAGATCTTCTGTTCGCTGAAGGAGGCGCAGGTTATGATCGAGAGGTGGAGGCAGCAGTACAACACCGTCAAGCCGCAGAGCGCACTGGGCTATCGTCCACAAGTACCCGCTGCGACCGTGTCGCAACCTTCCCAATTTCAGCGGGCTGGACTAATATAGAAAGTGGTACAAAAACCGGGTGCAGGCCAGCGGTTGTCAACATTTTGCATGCCATGCAGGAAGAATCAGGGATGCATGGTAATGATATACTGGTAACAGTTACGACCCTTTCCTTTGATATCACCGGACTTAAGCTCTACCTTCCACTTACCCTGGGAGCGAAAGTAGTGATAGCTAGCCAGGAGACCGCCAGCGATGGTATGCTGCTTGACCCTGGCTGGCACCCCCCTGGGAACCTGAAAATGTTGTGTGGCGGGGACACGCTAGTTGGGATCTCGGAATTTTTCACTCCCTCATTCAATTAAGAGGTCTGTTGATTCGCTTACAGGGGAATTTAAACCACAAATTTATGTAATAGAATTATGGACTCGTCCGGGATTGATTGGAAAACACCCACCACAGGGCTAAAATTGGCACAAGATGAAATCCATCTCTGGCGGATATCCTTGGGAATGGGATCTTTAAGCATTGAGAGATTGCGTCGCAGTTTATCCAAAGATGAATTAGAACGGTCGGATAATTTCAAATTCCAAAAGGGCCGCAGGCGCTATATCGCGGCTCGTGGTTGCCTCAGGGATATCCTCGCTCGTTATTTGGGCGTGGCACCGTCCCAGTTGCGTTTTAAATACAATTCCTATGGGAAACCTGAACTGGTCTCTGGTTATGGTCAAGAGGCTTTGACTTTCAATTTATCTCATTCCCATGAATTGGGCTTAATCGCGGTGACCTGGGATCGCCTGGTGGGAGTAGATGTGGAGAGGATCCGTCCCAATGTTGCAGGAGAAAAGCTCGCCAGGCGTTTCTTTTCGAAACGGGAAGTCGCCGATCTGCAATCCGTCCCAGATGGCCTGCGGGAACGTGCATTTTTTACATGCTGGACGCGCAAAGAGGCTTTTATCAAAGCGAGAGGTCAGGGGCTTTCACTCCCACTGGACCAATTTGACGTTACCCTAAACCAACAAGAACCGGCTGCAATTTTCGCGATCCAGGGAGATATGGCCGAAGCCAAGAAGTGGTCTTTATTCCATTTGGATCCTGAGCCGGGTTATGTCGCAGCCCTGGCGATTAATGACCGTCATCTGTCCTTGCACTGTTGGCAATGGGCTGAAGCATAGGGATTTGTTCTAGGGGTTTTTAACAATACCGCAATAAAAGCTGCTCCATTGGTGCAGCTTTTATCGACTGGGCTTGATCCTTATGGAACTTGGGGTAAAGGCGACCTTACATGCTGTAGCCGTAACGAGAGAGCACGGGTTCCAGCCGCTTTTGTATCTGTTTGTAATTTTGTTTAATTTCTGGCAAAAAGTTGGGGGAGCGCGGTCTGATCAACGCGTCGTAAGCTAAATTCTTTTTTACATGTAATCCGAAGTGTTTAAGTATCCTGTTGATGGTCATCTCCGGGTCATGGCATAAATCTTCATACCTTATGGAAATATGTTCTTCATAGGAAAGAGAGCCGATGTACTCAAGGAAATATTTGATTGCCTGCAGGCTATGTTGAGTGAGCAAATGTAGACCGATACCGAAACGGGAGGAAAACAAGATTCTGGCCAGAAAGAGTTGTAAAGGTCTTCGAAATAGCCGCGCATAGCCGGGGGCCAGAAGCGCAGTGTAAGGGTTCTTTTTGGCAAGGGCGGATCGCATGCCTTTGAGTTTGGAATTAATGACCCGCAGGGGTTGCCGGTGGATGAAAATAAAGCGAGCGGATGGTATCGCGCCTTTGGCAAACCTGAAGTTAGGAAAATCCCAGGGACCTTTAAGCAACATGGGTCTTGCTGGACTCTGGGTAAACTGGACTTTCTTGCTGAGGTTGATAAGATTAGGCAAATTCCTTCTATTGAGGCGGGGAAGATACCAGAATGGAGCGTTCCGCCACAGGATGTATCCATACTCTTCGGGAAGATCTGGATAGACTTTTATCCTATCGAAAGTACGGTCCTCCACGCCTAACGATATCAGCAATTGTCCTAATTCTTCTTTAGCATCCTCGGTCGCCCCAATGACGCGATTATAGAGCATCTGCTCGTATCTCGTGATATTGTAAAAACTGGTGTAGTTAAAGAACTGGGTAGAGGTGAGTAGTTGATACAATATAGTTGTCCCTGATCGATGATCTCCCAGAATAAAAATGGGTTCAAAATCGACATCTTCCAATAGGGGCAATAAAGAGCTATCTTTGTCAATAAGTTTTTGATCTTGAAAATAGTTCATCATCTTTTAACCATCTGATTTCGTCCGGAGGATTCGATCATGGATGATACCATTCGAAATGATATCCGCAAGTTGCTAAAGAACTTTGGCATTTTAGCCGACGAGGTGATTACAGCTCATATCGAGCGCTTCCCCGGTCACCATCCGCTGCACCTGAGATTGGCGCTTGAGGATTTGACCGATTACGGGGATTCGCCTCCGCAGGAAAGTTTGCATATGGAAATTGAGGGAGAAGTACGGCGATAAGGGAAGGTGACACCCTGGGGGATGATAGATTCTGCCTGGTAGCTGCCTGAGATAGCGTTGCTTGGTTCTATCAACAGCGAGTCGTGAAAGTGAAGAAACTGGCGAAATCATGTCTTGTTTCAAGGTAGCGCCCCCACCTTGACCAGCATCAATAGCGGTCTGCGGTGAAAATTTAGCCAATTAGGCTTGTCAAAAAGGCCTTTTGAGAGAAGATATGGGATATCTGGACTTTTTGAAATCCTGTGATCAAGGTCACCTCTGGAGGTTCTAGCGGGAACTAAGAACACACCCATGCACCCAAATCCATCTAATTGTAACCAGGTCTCATGTCGTGGGCCCTGTAGTTGTTGACAGGTAAAGTCAAAGAGGGTATAAGCTGGTTCCGTATTATCTGTGTTAACCGACGATTGCGAAGTTATATCTTATGTCCATTAAAGTTCTATCGCTCAGTGATACCCTCCTAAATTTCATTTATAGCCCGCAGATTCATGCGCGCTTTAACGATGTTGATCTGGTGATCGGCTGTGGAGATTTGCCTTATTATTATCTTGAATATATTATCAGTACCCTTAATGTCCCTCTCTACTTTGTGCGCGGAAATCACGCCAGCGTGGTGGAGCATACCGTGACTGGTCCCCGCACCAGCCCGAGAGGAGCTGTTGATTTACACCGCAAGGTGGTCTCACACCGGGGACTGCTGCTGGCAGGAGTCGAGGGCAGTTTGCGTTATAGCCAAGGACCGTTTCAATATTCCCAAGCGGATATGTGGCTCAACGTCCTGACCCTGGTGCCTCAACTGCTGATTAATCGAGCGGTCTATGGGCGTTACCTGGACATTTTTATCAGCCATGCACCCCCAAAAGGAATCCATGATAAAACCGATTTGCCCCATCAGGGCATCGATGCCTTCTTATGGTTGCTCAAGGTCTTCAAACCCTCCTACCACTTTCACGGTCACATTCACGTGTATAGACCGGATACTGAAACCAAAACACGATTTCAAACCACGACCGTGATCAATTCCTATGGATATGCGGAAACGAGTGTCTTTCCTTCCTCAGGCGAATGGGCGCCACTTGGTATGTTAAATCGGGGTAAAAGATCGGAGCAGGAATGGCTCTTCAAGACCGGTTCAATTGAAGGGAAAGGGAAGAAAAAGGATTTCATCTTAAAATAAAAAACCTCTTCAGGATCGAAGGGTTAGGATTACATTGGTATGACAAATGATAATTTAGCAAATCAGGACTATGAACGCGCTATCTTTAAAGCGATTTGGCGCACAGTTGTGGCCTGGATGACGGGTAAAAACAATGAATTGTTGCCTTTTAATGAGGTACGGGATCGATTGCCTTTGCGAGGGCAGCATGATCTCGGATTGAGGCAAGTGCGAATTGACCAGATTGTTGGGAGCTTGGGGCGCTATCGCGATTTCGACCGCGCTTTTCTTCCCCGCCAGCTACACACCAAGGATCGCTGGGTGAGCATCGACAAAGCCCATCATCGGGATATTATTCTGCCGCCGGTGGAGCTGTATAAGATGGGGGAAGTTTATTTTGTTAAAGACGGTAACCACCGTGTTTCGGTAGCGCGTGAGCGCGGCCAAGAATTTGTGGATGCCCATGTAACCGAAATCGATATTCTGGTGCCGCTGACGGTTGATACCCAAATCGGCGATCTCGATTTAAAGCGCGAATACGCTATCTTCATCGAAATGACAAACCTGCCAAAAATCCGCCCTTCAGCACAAATTGAGCTCACCCTGCCAGGTGAATATGACAGGCTTCTTGAACACATCAACGTACACCGCTGGTATCTTGGAGAACAGCGCCGGGCTGAAGTTCCATATGAAGAGGCGGTTGCCTCGTGGTACGACAATGTGTATATACCTGTTGTCCAACAGATCAAGCAACAAGGTCTTCCTGAGCAATTTCCAAATAGAACCTGCGCTGACCTGTATTTGTGGATAATCGAATACTTGTGGTACCTAAGGGAGGCCTATAAAGAAGACTTCACTTTTAATGACGCTGCCAAGAATTTCATCGAAGATTTTGCGGAATGGCCAGTAGCTAAATTGATCAACCTGTTAAAACGTGCTGTTTGGGTTGATTATCTGATCCTCGAGCAGGAAAAAACCGACTTCCTTAAACGCACCGGTCTTATTGATCTCCGCCCAGAAGCGCATGTTGAGCTGACCATGCCGGGTTTCTACCAACGTCTCCTTGAGCACATCAGCGTCCATCGCTGGTACTTGGGTGAACAAAGGCAGACTGAAGTCCCCTACCAGGAGGCAGTTACATCTTGGTATGACCATGTTTACTCTCCTCTGGTAAGGCTCATTCGGGACCAAGACATAATCGAGGAATTTCCAGGTAGGACGGAGAGCGACCTGTATCTATGGATTATTGAACACCTGGAGGAACTGCGAGAAATCTTTGGAGCTCAGGTGCCCATTGAGCAGGCTGCCGAGCACTTTAAGCAGGATTTTTCACCGGATCCGGTGAAAAAGGCGGTAGAAGTCTTGAAAAAGAAGGGCAAAAAGAAGGAATAAAGGGAGATCTCTTAAATCGGGTTAGCGACAAATCAATATCGGCCGGCGTGATTCTCGCAGTACCTGGTCTACGGAACTACCCAGCACAACTTCCATGACCGGAGCCGCTCCATAACCCCCCATGATAAGCAAGTCAATCTGCTGGGCTTCTGCAGCTTTCATTATCTCTTCCGCCACAATACCTTTGCTTTTTAGGTATTTCGCAGGCACTCCGTGTGCTTCAATGTATTTCTGAGCTCGCTTTAGGGTCTTATGAGTCACTTTACCGTTATCCAAGACGGTTATCACTGACAAAGATATGCGCCACTTTCCCGCCAGATAGGTGGCCAGGTAGAGGGCTTCTTCTGCCTTGGGGCTGCCGTCGAATGCCAGCAATGCTCTGTTGAGAGAAGTGGGCTCTCCTGGAACAGCCATAATTGGTCGCGGGCAACGCCGGATGATGCTTCCAAAGCCTGAACTCAGCCTGGAAAGCGGTTGAGCTGCTGGTGGATAATCCAAACTGACCACGATTAGGTCAGAAAATCTTGATCGCTGGCAGATCTGGTTTGAAACAGCGCCGGCTGCAACGGATAGCTTGCCGGGAACACCGGCTTGCTGGCAGCGCAGTTCGAATTGCTCCTGGATGGCCTCCAAATAAGTCGCGTCCAGATCATCTTTAGAGCTTACCACGTGCAATCCCAAGAGACGGGCTTTTTCACGTTGGGCAATGATTAATGCCTGATCTAAAGCTCGCCAGCTGTGCTTTTCCCCGCTGACTGGCACCAGCAGGTCCTTGAATAATTGGCCATCGATTTCAATTGAAGTTTCTTCGGTTTGTTTTATCCGGCGCCATTCGCCTGGTGGAGGGCCGGGTTCTAACTCATCTGGTACGATCGCCTCCAGGATCTTTCCCCCCAACCGGGTGACCAGATTCTCGTGATTACTACCATATTGTTCTAATAAATCACTGGCTGCCATTGAGGTTTTGACTTCCCATCCGATTTCTTCTTCAAGAGCAGCGCGGTGTTCCATGATCCACAAATATAAATCGGTTTCTGTCCGCTCTGGAAAATCCTTCAATAGCCCACGTTCCCTGATGACCTCGACTACAGGCATATACACATTGTCATACCAGTGGCTGACGGCTTGTTCATAAGGGATTTCTCTTTTCTGTTCATTCCCCATGAAGTAACGATGAGTTCGAATATGCTCTTCGAGCACCCTGTACTTCCCAGGGAGAGTGACGCTCAGGTCCGCCCCTGGACGAAGTTCATCTAAACGAGTGTGCTCTAAAAATTCCGCATACCTGGCTTTGATGATCAATTCTTCTGGTTTAACCTCTGGGCTGAGCGGCACTCTGGTTTTCAGTTCGGTCACATATGCCTGAATTTGGGGCACCCCCATCTGTCGCGCCACGGAAACGCGATGATTGCCGTCCATCACGAAATATACCTCGCCGATTTGATAGACCTCAATCGGGGGAACACCTCTCAAATCGCTGATAGCGCTTTTTATCCTTACCCAACGATCCTGGTTCATATCCTTCAATGGCAGGAAATCGCGGGTGAAATCGTTATAACGGCCAACACTGCCGGCAATCGCATCCAAGGGAATGTCTTGTAGAACTCTGGTTCCACTTGGATGAGCTCTGAGTTTCTTGCGGACATCCTCGTAAGAAAGCAGACCGATCGATTTTCCAGTCAGGCGCGCCATGATTTCTTTCAATGCAGCTTTTCTCCGGGCGCGTTGGAAGTCTTGTGCTGCTGAAAAAGCGAGATTCGGGTTTGGGATCGTCACGGTTAAACTAAGCCTTTCAATCATTGAGCGGTTGAAGCATGGGCTCGATGTTGTAAGATCTAAAAAGTGATGTGGTCATGTCTGGACTTATTCTTTAGGATATTGTCTTGTTCAATATTACTTCGAATTTGGTTTTTTTCAACTACGGTATCCCATTCGCTATCCAATTCGATACCTTTGCCATTGTGTTCGATGATAATTTTTAAATATTCTATGGTCATTCGGTGGGGGTGCAGGTAAATCCCTGGGATTGATGATAGTCGAATATTTTACCGGATTTTCCAAAGGGTGAGCACCGTTTAAGCATACTCTGAATATGAAGTATACGCTAGAAGTTTTTCAAGGAATTAGCGATTACCCTGCTTGCCAGCACGCTAATCTTATGGGGAGTTGAAATTGAGAAATGGATCAGTCACAGGTTATAATCTGTCGTGATAAAGTTGAAATCATGTAGTAGTTACGCAGTTCAGGGGAAAATCGGGGGTGTTTGGGCGGGCAACGCCCGCCCAAACACCCCCATCCTCCCACCAACTGCGTAAGTCCTATCATGAAGAAGAAATCAAAATCGATATCACAAAAGAGGAGTAGGAAAAATGAGGAGAGGCGACTTATTCTGGGGGTCAGTGCTGTTGCTGGTAGGTGTTTTTCTATTGCTGGAGAATCTCGGTCTGTTGAACGCTTTGGGGGTGAATATCTGGAACTTGATCTGGCCGACGATCATCATATTGCTTGGCTTGTGGATCTTGTGGGGTACCCTGTTCACAAGGCGCTCGGTCGCTAGCGAAGAAGTCGAGATACCCTTGGAAGGCGCCTCACGAGCTCAGATTCGCCTCAAACACGGGGCCGGACGATTTAGGCTTGCTGCCGGTGCTGGATCAGGCACCTTAATGCAAGGTACTTTTGGCGCTGGGTTAGATTTCAAAACTAAACATGATGGCGATACCCTCGAAGTTGATATGCGTGGTCCGAAGGATCATTTCATGGTTTTTCCCTGGACGTGGAGCCCGGGTCAATATGATTGGACGGTTGGGTTGAACCGCAACATCCCAGTCGCTCTTAACATAAGTGTCGGGGCTAATGATACGCGCTTAGACCTCTCCGAGTTGCAGGTCACCAATCTGAAACTGCAAACTGGCGCCAGCTCAACTACTCTGACCGTGCCTGCCAAAGCTGGTCATACCCGGGCTGAAATCGAATCGGGCTTGGCTGCTCTGAAGATCCGCATCCCCCCTGGCGTGGCGGCTCATATTCGGGTAAAGAGCGGCTTGTCAGGGACAACCATTGATAAGAATCGCTTTCCTCGTGTCGGCGGCGAATATCGATCGGCGGATTATGATACCGCATCCAATAAGATCGAAATGCTTGTAGAAACTGGGATCGGCTCAGTCGACATCCGCTGATCAGGCCTTGATGCTTTGATATCCACTGCTTCGGGCCTCTAGCGCTTCTGTATTTGTTGATGAGAAGGATTTATGCAAAAGAGTGACTGGAAAATTACCGAAGGTTTTTTATTCACCGATGAGTATCAACTCACTATGGCGCAGCTCTATTTCCGGGTGGGTTTACACGAGAAAACAGTGCAGTTTGATCATTTTTTCCGTGATTACCCTGATTACGGGCTGCATAAAGCTGGCTATTGTGTCAATGCGGGTCTGGAATGGCTGCTGGCATGGCTCCAATCCGCTCAATGCCGTCAGGATGATATCGAGGCATTAAAGAGCCAGAAAGATCGTAGCGGCAAGCAGGTATTCTCGGATGACTTTCTCGATTGGCTGAGGGCAAATGGCAATTTTCAGGGGATAACCATGCGTGCTATCCCTGAGGGCCGGGTAGTCCATCCCAATGAGCCTTTGACTGTGATACAAGGACCTTTGGCGATGGCACAGATTCTGGAAACGTCTTTGCTTAACCATTTGAATTACCAAACCCTGATTGCCACAAAGGCAGCCCGCATTCACGACAGCGGCCGAGGGAAGCTCTTGTTGGAATTTGGCCTGCGCCGTGGTCAGGATAAAGGTGCCAATGCCGGCACGCGCGCCGCCCTTATAGGCGGGGCAGATTACAGCTCGAATGTGGGTGTTTCCCACTTTCTCGGCTATCCGCCCAAAGGCACCCATGCCCACAGTATGGTGCAGGTCTTTATCGCTTTAGGTGGTAGTGAGTTAGATGCTTTTCGTGCTTATGCAGATGTTTATCCAGATAATTGTCTGCTATTAGTTGACACGATCGATACCCTTAAGAGCGGCGTGCCGAATGCCATCAAGGTGTTTGAAGAGCTGCGACGTAAGGGATATGATCCGGTTGGTATTCGGCTCGATTCAGGAGATTTGGCATACCTCAGCATTCAGGCGGCTAAGATGTTGGACCAAGCTGGCTTCCCTGATGCTTCCATTGTGCTATCCAACAACCTGGATGAGCTTACTATATGGCAGATCCTGACTCAAATAGAGCAAGAGTCCCGGCGTTATGAGGTCGATCCCGATCAGCTCATTAACCGTCTGGTATATGGTGTTGGCACTCGTTTGATCGTTTCCTGGGGAGAGCCTGCCCTTGGGGGCGTTTATAAGCTCGTCGCTGTGCAGGATGGAGGCCAATGGGTGCCTGCTATAAAAGTGTCGGAATCCTCAGACAAGACTCCCAACCCGGGCCATAAACACGTCTGGCGTATCTACGATCGCAGAGGTAAAGCCACGGCAGATTTGCTGAGTTTGGATGATGAGGACCCCAATGAAATGGATGTCATAATCTTGCACCATCCTTCGGAGCCGACTAAGATGAGATATTTATCCCAAGATGAGGCTACTGAAATAGAACCTTTGCTGGTGGAAGTGTTGGCTGAGGGCCGGTTGGTTTATGATCTCCCCACCATCGAAGAAATGCGCGCCCGCAGAAGATCTGACGTTGAGAGGCTGGATGCCGGTGTCAGGCGTCTGATGAATCCGCATATCTATCATGTCTCCCTTACCAAGCAGCTCTGGGATTTAAAACAGGAATTGATCAGGACCGCATTAGGTCACAGTCGCTAATAGTTTTGTGAGACATGCCCATTTGGCATTCGGTTGCGACTTATTTATGTGATTTCCGTAGATTAATAAGGAAAGTTTTTCTGAATTGAGGAGAGTGGAAAAATGAAATGGCTCTGGTCACGCACGCTTTGGGGGTTTTTATTGATGGTGGGTGGAATCATCTTCTTACTTCAAAACCTGGGGGTTCTTGCCATCGGCGACGTCTTCTGGGGAGTATTGCTCGGCGTCGGCGCAATTGGGTTTCTCTCGGTCTACTTTGCTGACCGTCAAAACTGGTGGGCCTTGATCCCTGGGATCATCCTGTTGGTGCTGGCTGTAACAATCTTCTTGGAAACTTTGTTCCCGAGCTTAGCTGACATCTGGAGCGGTGTGATCGTATTGGGTGGCATCGGTCTGGCTTTCTTGGCAGTCTATGCTACAAATCGAGAGAACTGGTGGGCGATAATCCCGGCTGGAGTGATGGTTACGCTGGCTGTAGTATCCTTCCTGGATCAATTCTTTGCGGGCTTTGAGACAGGGGGTATCTTCTTCCTGGGCCTGGGATTGACCTTTGGGCTCGTGGCGATATTGCCAGGCCCCCGTGGAGAAATGCGTTGGGCATTTATCCCGGCGGGGGTATTGTTCTTGATCGGTTTGGTACTACTGGCCGCGCTTACATCGTTGGTTAATTACATCTGGCCGGTTGCCCTGATTCTTGTCGGGTTATATTTCATCTTCCGCACCTTTCTTTTGCATCGGTGACAAGCTATGTCCTTTTAGCGTAAGTGGTAAGTGGCAGGGGCATTTTGATATCCTTTAGCCGCTTCTACTGATCGTGGGTAGATTGGCTTGAAAGGAAGCGAAAATTGAGAGGAGAAAGATTATGAACGCAAGAAAGCCCAGATACCGGGGAAGTTTATTCTTCCCGCTGTTATTGATTGCCCTTGGGTTGCTTTTTTTGCTGAACAATTTTGGAGTGTTGACTGGTAATATCTGGGATTTGGTCGCCAGGTTTTGGCCGCTATTGCTGGTCGTTTGGGGGTTAGATGCCGTTTTCCGGAGAGAGGGCATCGTTGGACCGGCTTTGTTGATCGGGGTGGGGTTTGTCTTCTTATTGAGTAACCTGGGGTACCTGGCTTTGGATGTGTGGATTGCGATTATTAGGTTATGGCCAATTCTGCTGGTTGCCATCGGCCTTGATATCGCCATTGGTCATCGCCGCTCGCCTTGGTGGTCTTTAGTAGGTTTGGTCGTGGTTTTGGCTCTCCTGGCAGGAGCCTTGTTGGCGTACGGTATAACGGTAGATCGAGGTCAGGCATTGTCCAGCGAGCAAATCAGCCAACCTTTGCAGGCTGCCAGCCATGCAAAGGTGGTGATCGAGCCCGCAGTCGGTTCTATTTTGATCGATACCCTTTCAGGACCGGATCTTCTGGTTAGCGGGAATATAAGGCTTGGCAATGCAGGGCAGGTGAGTCAGTCGTATTCCGTGACTGGAAATACGGGCACCTACACGCTGCGTAGAACGGGGACTTCATTTGTTGGTTACCCTTTTGGGACCGCTGGTGAGTGGGGTTGGAAGTTAGGCTTATCAGCAGCTATCCCCATTGATTTGAAGGTAACCATGGGGGCGGGTAATATCGATCTTGATCTGACCACCTTGGACCTTAGCGCTTTGCAGGTGGATATGGGTGTTGGGAAAACCACCCTTACCTTACCGAAAGGTGGGCGATTCCAGGGCAAGATCGATAGCGCCATCGGCCAGATCGAAGTTATCGTTCCGCCAGGCACCGCTCTTAGGGTCAAAGCGGATACCGGCTTGGCGAACATCAATGTCCCCCAAGATTTTATTAAAGAAGGGGACTTCTACTCCTCCCCAGCCTACGCCACATCAGCTTCCCGGATCGATCTGGAAGCCAGCCAGGCCATCGGAAATATCCAGATCCGTTACGCGACAGGAGATTAAGTTGAGGTCCTGTCTTCAGTTCGGGATCACGGCTCTGATCGGCAAGAAAGATGTGGTGAGTCAGCCCTCAACCTGAACACAGCTATCATAAGTTCAGCCATTGGGCTGCTGTTTGAGGTAAATTGGCCAATGGACCAACCCGCAGGCTACACGGAGGTAGCGATTCTGTAAAAGCTCTCCCATACCGTTTTGTCAACAAGCGCCGGTCGAGAACTGCAACCACTCCCCGGTCGTATTGCGTGCGAATCAGCCGGCCGAATCCCTGCCTGAATCGCAGGATCGCCTCTGGAAGGGTGTATTGGCTGAAGGGGTCCTCGAAGGTTTCCGCCCGCGATGCAACGATGGGATCGGAAGGCACATCAAAAGGCAGCTTGACGATTACCAATACGGATAGCGCTTCGCCGGGCACATCGACGCCTTCCCAAAAGGCGCGTGTGCCTAGCAGCACTGCTCTCTCGGTAGTTCGAAAGTTTTCCAACAATGCATGAGGCGAAGCGCCTTCACCCTGTTCGTAAACCATGATATCTTTTTCTGCCAGCAGCGGGGCTATTGCCTGGGAGGTTTGGCGGAGTTGCGTGTAGGATGTGAACAACACTAGCGTCCGTCCCGCGGTGGCCTGACACAATCGGATCAAAGCGTGTTCTAAGGCGCGCTGGTAACTACGCCGGTCGTTTGGCTCAGGGATATCATTGGCGATGTAGAGTAAGGCGGCGTTCTCAAAATCGAAGGGGGAGCCTAAAGCCAACTCGTAGGCATCCTCGGCGAATAATCGACCCCGCAGGTAGTCAAATTCACCCGCTGCCGTCAATGTGGCCGAAGTCAGGATTACACTGGCTTTCTCATGCCATAGGTAGCGCTCCATCAAAGGGCCTATATGAAGAGGCGCGGCGTGTAATGACAACCTGCGACCATCGGGTTGTACCTCAGCCCAATAGATGCGATCTGGTTGGGATTCAAAAACCAGGCTATTGAGATTGTCTTGCAGCTCATACATGCGGCGGTAAAGATCCGTGAATTGGCTGTAGATATCCATACCTTCTTCTGGTAACGCCTCGATCAGTTCGGCTAAGGCGCGGGCCAGCTGGGTAAGGATTTCAAGGAGCGCCTGGAGCGTGTGCTGCGCCTCATCCCAGGCTATCTCCACCTCGCCCCAGGCCGGTTGGGCGCGGGTTGCCGGCAGAATGCGTTCTTGATGTGCGTAAGGCCCAACCGGTTTTCCATCACGCTGTTCGAAAAGAAAGTGATCTACAGTTATGAAGAATTGGCGGGCCTGGTTTTCAAACTGAAAAGATAAGTCGGTAGCACGTTGAACTAGCTGGTTGAAGGAAGCGAAATCTGATGGGCTGAGCAGGTTTTCTACGGTTGCTAAGCTCCACCCCAACACGCCCGCTTTGGGCCCGCCCAGAACCCGCAATATACCTTGGATATCGAATTGTGAGACCCGAAAGCTCAACGCATTTGTGGTCGCCTCTTCCAAATGATGAGCTTCGTCAACGATGAGATAATCGTATTCGGGCAGTACCCGGTTGCCGGTGGCGACATCTGCCAAGAGCAAGGCATGGTTAACGATGAGCAGATGGGCGCTTAGGGCCGCCTGGCGAGCCTGGAAGAATGGGCAGGCTCCTCCTGTGCGTTGCAGGCAGGTTTCGGTTGTGCAGCCTTCATCTTCAGCCGAGATGGTCATCCATATCTCCCGCTCGAGCGGGCCATTCAGATTCACTTCAGTGCGGTCGCCTGAGGTCGAGTTGAGCAGCCAGACCATCACCTTCCCCAGTACCCGCATCTCCTCTGCAGTTTGGGGGCCACGCCGTCGTAAAGTCTCTAAGCGACGAGGGCATAGGTAGTTCGAGCGGCCTTTAAGCACCGTGGCGCGGAGATCCAACCCAAGCGCCGCGCGCACTTCGGGGATATCTTTATTGATGAGCTGATCTTGTAGATTGATGGTGTTGGTTGAAATAACTACCCGGGTGTTGTTCTGAATCGCCCATAAAGCTGCCGGGATCACATATGCGATCGATTTACCTACGCCGGTGCTGGCTTCTACCATTAGATGCCTGCCCTTGGATAGTGCTTCGGTGACAGCTCGTAACATCTCCACCTGTTGCGGGCGATATTCGTATTGAGGGAAATGATGTGAGAACGCCCCGGCGTGCTCCAAAACTGCTGCTACTTCATCAACGTCGAGTGCCTGGAATTCACCATTTGCTTGTAACGGTGGAAGTACCCCTCTGGATGGGTTGGTGAAAAGTGGTCCTTGATAACTCTGAGGTACTCGCCGGGCTTTTATGGTCTCGCGTGAGCGCGCCCGCAGGGCTTCGGAAAATCCTTTGTGGCCATTCCATTCCAGGCTCTCACCCAGGCGGACGATTTCGGCCAACAATTCGATGGGGAGATCAAGAGCCAGGTCGTGCAGGCGTAGATATAAACCGTGGGTTGCCAAGGCGTCATCCAATGCTCGATGGGTTGCGGGCAGAGGCACGGCCAGAAATTGCGCCAAGGCACCCAGATTGTATCTCCCTGCACCAGGCAACAAGACCGAGGCCATCTCGTAAGTGTCGATAACTTCGTTGAGTTCCAGGACCCCATAACGACGGAGGAATGATAGGTCGAAAGAGATGTTGTGTCCTAGAATAGGTGCATTTCCTACAAAATCAACCAAATCTGCAATCACTGCCTGTATTGGCGGCGCCTGGGCAACCATGTCATTGGTAATACCGGTCAGCTGGGTGATGAAGGGGGGGACTGGTCGGCCCGGATTGAGCAGGTTAGACCATTCATGTTCGACACGTCGTCCGTTAAAACGCACTGCCCCGATCTCCAGGATGGCATCTCTTTGAGGATCGAGGCCGGTGGTTTCAATATCCAGGGCGACGAATGTCGGCATGGCGACATTATACCATTCAGCATTTGAAGGGTTCTTGCCTCCATCTGGATTATATCTGGCTGAACCCAACTTCAATTTATGTGGTAAATCTAGTAGCAGAACGAGAGAAATAAACCTGAGTAAAAGGACGATTGGTTTGGTAAACTTATGTTACAAGATTAATTAATGAGCGAGGATTCCATGATCAGTGAGGCTGCTAGTCGTATTCGGGATAATATCCAAAAAGTCATCATAGGTGATGATGAAATGATCAATTTGACCCTGGCCGCTGTGCTTTGCGAGGGCCACCTGTTGCTGGAAGATGTACCTGGGATCGGGAAAACCACCCTGGCGCGCTCCCTGGCTACATCTTTGGGTTGTACCTTCCGGCGTATACAATTTACCCCGGATCTATTACCTTCGGATGTCACCGGTCTTAACTGGTTCAACCAGAAAGAACAAGTCTTTGAATTTCGTGCTGGACCAATTATGAGCCAGGTTGTGCTGGCGGACGAAATCAATCGGGCAACCCCTCGCACTCAATCCGCTTTGCTGGAAGCGATGCAGGAACGGCAGATTACCATCGATGGTGTTACCCGTGCTTTACCCAGACCCTTTCTGGTTTTGGCTACTCAAAACCCGGTAGAATTGGAAGGTACCTTCCCTCTACCAGAAGCACAAATCGACCGCTTCATGCTGCGGGTCGCTCTGGGTTATCCCTCCCAAGCCGGCGAGAACGCCATCCTGGAGCGATTCCGTACCCAAGATCCTCTGGATACTTTAGGGGCAGTTATCACGCCTGATGAGATCATGCAGCTTCAGGAAGAACGTAAGCAAATACGTGTGGAAGATTCGGTGCGCGATTATATCGTGCGGGTGGCACGCGCCACCCGCACTCACCCGGAAATCGAATTAGGGGCTAGCCCTCGAGCTACTTTAGCGCTCTATTGGACCTCTCAAGCCTGGGCAGCTATCCAGGATAGGGAGTTTGTCCTCCCTGATGATGTCAAATTCATGGCGCCTCACGTTCTCACTCACCGCTTGATGATCTCACCTCAGGCTCAACTGCGAGGTCGTTTGCCCCAAGAACTGGTCGAAGATATTGTCGATGCTGTTCCAGTACCGGTGGAAGGTTAAGGTGTCACCTCGCTATTGGTTTCCCATATTAATAATCTTGATCGGTTTCGGGATCTTGTTTCGTTTACCGGTTCTCACCGCATTTACCAGTATGTTGATGGTCGTGTTAGGTCTGGCATCATGGTGGCAGCGGCATTCTTTAGATGGGGTAACCTATCGAAGGAAGCCACATTACCGACGGTCCTTTCCTGGTGAAGAAGTCGAGTTAGGGTTGGAGGTTGAAAATCGTAAAATACTGCCGATTTCCTGGTTGCGGGTGCAGGATCCTTGGCCAAAAGCCATCGGGCCGCAGGATGAGCAGGTATTGGCACCCACCCACATTCCCACCGAAGGGCTATTGACCAACGTTTTCAGTCTACGTTGGTATGAGCGTGCCCGGCGTACCTACACATTGCTTTTCCGGCGGCGGGGGATTTATCCCGTGGGACCAGCTCGTTTGGAATCAGGCGATTTCTTTGGCTTGTATGAACACACCAAAGAAGCAGGTCTCGTTGAATATTTTACGGTGTTCCCCAGCCTTGTATCGTTCGCTGATCTGAATCTACCGGCCGAAGACCCTTTCGGTGATCGTCGTTCGCGCCGCCGGTTGTACGAAGACCCCAACCAACCCATCGGTGTGCGTGACTACCATCCCGAAGACAGCTTTCGCCGTGTACACTGGCCGGCCACGGCCCACACTGGTGAGATGCAGGTAAAAGTGTACCGACCGACATCCGCCAATGTGTTGATTGTTTGTTTGAACGTTTCGACTTTTTCGCGGCACTGGGAAGGGACCAATCCACAACTTTTGGAATACCTGGTGAAAGTTGCCGCTACTTTGGTGCATAAGGGCTTCCATGATGGTTACCGCGTGGGGTTAATTTCAAATGGTTGCCTGGCACATGCGGACCAACCTTTCCGCATTCCTCCCGGACGTTCGCCCAAACAGCTCTCGAAACTACTCGAAGCACTGGCAGGTGTTACGCCGGTAGTAACGGCACCTTTCGAAAGATTCCTGATCAAAGAAGTCCCACGCCTCCCTTACGGTGCCACTCTGGTAATTGTTACCGGTGTCACTACTCCGGAGCTGGATGAAGCGCTCGTTCTTCTGAAACATCACGGACGCCATCTCACGCTGTTATCTTTTGCCGGACAACCTCCAAGAGACATACAGGGCATTCACATCTTGCACGCCCCTTTCAAGGAAGATAGCAATGGCCCGTAAATTAAATCTTTGGCGAGAATTGGCTGCCTTCGGCGTGATCTTGATGAATCTTACCTGGATGACTTCTTGGTATCATACTTTTACACGTGACACTTTGGCTGTGCCCCTTTCCCGGGTTTTTGCCACGCTTGCAGGCATGCTGTTGGTGGCTTATTTATTTGGGCGAGTAACCCAATCGCTGCGTTTAAAAAGAAACCTTCAATTATTCCTGGGGATAGTTCTAATTCTGGGGAGTTACTGGTCTGGCTTGCAGCTCTTGAAGACCCCCCAATCCCTGGTTGGGATTGGTCAGGCCATCAATAAAAGCGCCATTCAGGGTTGGGGGGAAGTCATCACCGTTATTCCAATGGAATTCTTGATTGGCCTGGTCGTAATGGTCCTATGGTGGCGAGGCGTAACCATCTCTCGCGTTCAAATCGGTCCTTATTTGGTTTTGCGAGAGTTTCGTATCGGTATTCTCTCGTTATTGATTTATGGTGTCTTTTATACACGCTTAGCCCAAGAAATGCCATTGACATGGCTCTACCTCTTGTTCTTATTCGCCGGTTTGTTGGCCTTATCTGCTGGGCGGGTTGCCGTTATCGCGGTCTTGAAAGGAGGTAAACGTAGTCCCTTCGACCGGCGCTGGCTGGGTGGGGTGGTGGCTGCAACTTTGTTGACCTTGGGCATCGCCAGCGGAGTAGCAGCTCTACTGACAAATCAAATTAATCTTCTGGCTGGCTGGTTGTATGATGCCATTTTTTACTTGGGGTTGGTAGTATTAAGCCCCTTCATTCTTCTGGCTTCTCTCCTCTCCAAACTGTTGGGAGCTTTGATTCTGGCAGCTCCCACCCTCCCACCCCCACTGGTGATGCCAACTCCGCTGGTTGAACCTTCTGAAACTACCCAAGGCCCGCTCATATCCGTGATCGAGAAAAACCCGCTTGACCTGGTTCCAGCCTTTGAGTTTGTCCTCAAGTGGGGTTTAGTTGTGTTGGCTGTCATTCTCTTTTTGTCCCTATTACGAAGGTCGCTGGCGCTTATGAGAGAATGGAGCGATGAGACGGAAGAAGATTTACTATCCTTGGGTGGGCTGGGGAATATAGGAAATTTGTTGCGAGAAGCTTTCTTGGGAGAAGCCCGAAAGATCAGCGGTAAGGTCTCAAATCGTCTAAAACGGGGTGAAAGGTTATTCGTCGAAGCCCGTATCAGGAGGATTTATACTCAATTGTTGCGAGTAAGTGAGGAATTGGGCTGTTCTCGCCCGCCATCGCAGACGCCCTTAGAGTTCCTTCCTATTCTGGAACATTTATACCCCGGATTGGGAGTTGATCTGCGCACCATAACGGAGGCTTACCAGGGTTGTCGTTATGGCGAGTTATCCGATAAAGAACTTGATATCGACCAGGTAGAGCATGCCTGGTTGCGGGTCAGGGCGAGTGGGGTAACCAGCAAAAGAGCGCTGAAAGGAAAAAAAGCGGTCTTCCAGTCGGGCGTTCCACACTGAGTTCCTTTTAGAATTGATATGAAAGATGAAGAGGATTTTTCTGGAGGATTCCCTTTGAGCCGAATAGGTTTGACCGGCATGAGACGACCTGATTGGCGTCCCTGGAGAGAACTGGCTTTATTCTCTCTAATGGTAATGGAGCTTTGTTGGTTGGTGCCCTGGTACCGTTCGTTGACTCCCGCCACTTATGCGGCTCGCTCTGGTTGGGTTTTCTTGGTATTTGGCAGCATTATTCTTTCTGTGCACCTGGTTGTAAGGTTTATGAATTACTTACACCTCCGGCTAGATCTACGCCGCTGGATTTTGGCAGTTATGCTGTTAATTTGCGTTTTTTTTGGATTGAAAGCGTTACTCTACACAAATCAAGCGATTTCATTATCTGAGTTGGTGAGTCGACCAATCCGAGCTTTTAGTGATTTAAGCAGCTTGATTCCCGATGAGTTCTTGGTGGGCTTGGTCACTCTTTTTGCCTGCTGGCGGGGGATTTCATTGGCGCAGGCCTTGATTGGGCCGCTGGCAATCATTCGTAATTTTCAATTCGGGATTTTCATGTTCCTGGGATATATGTTCTTAAATACGATCGTCACTGGGGAGACTCCCGGGGCTTTTATTTACATATTTTTCTTTGCAGCGTTAATCGCCATGGTCGCTGCTCGCATTTCTGTGTTGGGATTTTTGCGGGGAGGTGGAAGAAGCCCATTCGATCGCCGGTGGTTTCTTGGAATGTTGTCAACGGCTTTTGGCGTAGTTGGGTTGGCTGCTTTGGTTGCAAGGGTTTCAAGCGGGCAACTTGATTTCCTTGTGTTGGTAGGGGAATTGATCTTTCGAGTGCTGGCAATCGCCATTATCCTGCTGATAAGCCCGCTGCTTTACCTGCTCATTACCCTCATCCAGAAAGCTCCTGGGGTTCCGGCATCAATCGTTCAGTTGATGAATACCCTTGATGGGTTACGAACGTTTCTGGGTTCAAAGGCCTTAGAATTCGGAGGACATCTTGCGTGGTTGCCAAACTTGAAACCAATCCTCTTTTGGAGCATAACCATCGCTGTCGCTCTGATTGTTATGGCAACCCTGTCTTTATGGTTCATGCGGACCCAGGGCAAACGAGTGGATG
Source organism: Anaerolineales bacterium (assembly GCA_034430155.1). Taxonomy (GTDB): domain Bacteria; phylum Chloroflexota; class Anaerolineae; order Anaerolineales; family UBA4823; genus DAOUET01. The sequence continues at coordinate 15,621 of DAOUET010000048.1, read as the reverse complement.
ACCGTCAATCTTTGGTGAGCGGCGGCGAGATCTGGCGTTTGATGCGCGCAGCTGTTCGCAAGCAGTTGAGCAAATTGGGTGAGGATTTGGCTGGACTGCTGCGCATTAAGCATAGTCAGCGTTTACTGGCCGCCGCCCGGATTCGTCGTATTTACGTTCAACTTATGGAACTGTGTGGTGATCTGGGAAAATCGCGACCAGCTGCACTGACGCCTTTGGAATTCTTGCCAACTTTGATGGACTTGTTTCCGGGATTTGAAAGTGATTTGCGAACCATCACACAGGCTTACTTGCGCGTTCGCTATGGCGAATTACCCGAAACTCGCAAAGAAGTCGACGAAGTGGAAGCTGCTTGGGCTCAAGTTCATGCCCGCGGTCAAGAACTCTTAAATATCCAAAAATAAAATGGTGCGAAACGGCTGGCCTTTTCCATTTCGCACCTAGCCGTTGTCAGCCTGATAGTATCAGCAGGACCGCACGTCGATGAGCTTTTCAACGATGGGTCCGATTTCTTTTTCTACCTTAGCTTCATCCAATCCGGCAACTTTGAATGTCACCAGCCGGTTAGATGGATCTTCACCCGTGAACTGGCCAAATGCAATGATATTTCCACCCAGGGTGGCGATAACTTGAGTCAAATTGGCTAATTGCCCGGGTTTATCAGGCACGAGTACAGTTACCCGAACGCCCAATTCACGTGCCCCCATCAACTCTAAAAATATTTTAAACAGATCTGTTTCCGTGATGATCCCAACTACATGCCCGTCACGCATCACCGGTAGGCCTCCAATCTTATTGTCTGCCATGATGCGGGCGGCTTCTTCGATGGGTGTGTCTTCCTGGACAGTCAGAACCTCTTTGGTCATTATGTCCTTCACCTTAATCTTGCTCAGTAAATAATTCATCTCCCATATGCTCAACGAGGTGGCCTGGGATGGAGAAGCGTTCAGCAGATCTTTATCAGAAATGATGCCGATCATCTTACCCTCTTTGACCACGGGTGTGCGCCGGATGCGTTCACGCCTCATTAAATTGAGTACGTCGATAATGGGTGTATCTGGAGGGACTGCAATGACCGGACGTGACATGCGTTCGCCAACAAACATAACATCCTCCTGAAGGGAATGGGTTCTTTACTACAATTTCATTTGAGGGTTCAAGTATCAATTTTGATAGACACTTTTGGAGGTCCCTATGCTTCGACTGGGATGAGAGCTTTTTTCAGAATATCGTTTTCTCTGGGGCTCAAATAGTGGAATTATTCCGATGAGGGTATGAGACCTGGATTCAGACGCCGGGTCACATTCCCAAATATGCAGCTCTTACGTGCTCGTTTTTTGCCAGCTCCCGGCTTGGCCCTTCTAGCTCAATTTTGCCTTGGGAGAGAACATAGCCATAATCGCTCACCGCTAAGGCCATCTGCACATTCTGCTCTACCAGTAGTATGGTGATCCCTAATGATCTCAGTTGGTTGAGGGTTTCGAAGAGCTGCAATACCAGAACTGGAGCCAGGCCTAAGGAAAGTTCATCTATCATCAGTACTTTCGGTTCAGCCATGATGCCGCGCGCCACCGCCAGCATTTGCTGCTCTCCACCGCTGAGCGTACCTGACTTCTGATTTTGGCGCTCTTTTAGCCGGGGGAGCATATTGTAAACCTGGTCGAGGTTGCGCTTGAAGTGGGAGCGGGCTCGCTGGGGTGAGGCACCCATTTCGAGGTTTTCCACCACGCTCATATCTGTGAATAATTGCCGTCCTTCAGGAACCAGCACCAATCCCATTTCTGCTTTTGTATATGCGGGTAGATTGCTTACATCCTGACCCTCAAACCAAACCGAGCCACTCCAGGGACGTGTGAGACCCATGATGGTCCGTAACATGGTAGTTTTTCCAGCCCCATTAGTTCCCACTAGAGAGGTTAATTTTCCTTCCCGTGAGGCAAGGTTTGCTCCCCAGAGGATCTGCACTTCGCCATAGCCAGAAGTTAGATCACGAATCTCGAGTATCGCCATTGTTTTGCTCCATAAGACGTTCAGCCAATTTCGGGTCTCCTAGATAGGCCTCGATAACTTTCTGGTTATTGGCAATTTGGTCTGGGGTTCCTTCCGCGATTTGTTCCCCGTAATCCAGCACAATGATGCGTTCAGAAATATTCATAATGGCGTGCATCACATGCTCAATCATGATGATTGTGATGCCTTGGTCTCGGATTGCTCGAATTGTCTCTAATATGGCGGTGATCTCAGACGGGTTAAGACCGGCGAGCACCTCGTCTAAAAGTAACAGGTAGGGTCTGGAGGCTAACGCCCGCGCCATTTCCAAGCGCTTCTTTTGAGCGACATTGAGGCTGTTTGCCAGTTGGTCCGCCCGGATGTCTAGACCCACAAATTTAAGCACTTCATCCGCGATCCTGGTTGCAGCTCCAAGTCCATGGCTTTCTCGCCCGAAACAAGACCCAACCATCACGTTTTCACGAACACTGAGTTCATTTAGCGGACGCACAATTTGGTGAGTGCGGGCTAATCCTAAACGGGCCATGTGATACGGTTTAAATTTAGTTACATCCTTCTCCCGGAATATCACCCGCCCTCCATCCGGAGGGTAGATCCCGTTTATTACGTTAAATAGGGTGGTTTTACCAGCTCCGTTTGGACCGATCAACCCCAAGATCTGTCCTTCGGGCAGGTCGAAAGTTACGCTGGAAAGCGCTTGCAAGCCACCGAAACGTTTTGATATGCCTTCCACCTGCAAGATCATGGCAATACCCTCCGTAACGCCGGGAAACGGTGGCGTAGCCAACCTACTGCACCTGCGGGGATGAATAAGATGATCACTAGAAGGAGTACGCCCGCGACCGAGAGCTGGATGTCTTTAAATAGTTGACTGGTGAGTAAAAAGCCGCGCAGACGCTGGTAGCCTGCCGCTCCGATTATAGGGCCGAGCACCGTACCGAAACCCCCCAACATCACCATCACCAGCAGTTCGATCGAAAAATGCAAGCGGAAAGCATCGGTGGGTTCGATATTGCCGTTCTTGAAAAAGAACAGCACGCCAACCATGCCTGGCAGGATGGCGGAGAGTACATAAGCCCAGGTTTTTGCATTCGGCGTAATAACCCCCATAACCTCAGCAGCATCCTCGTCCTCTCTTATTGCTACTAAGCCTAGACCAAATTTGCTCGACTTGACTAAGTAACTGAGCAATATACTTCCCACAGTTATGCTGACGAGCAGATAATAAGACAGCCAAAGCGCCTTCGCTGCCCCCCCGTAGTCTTGATAAACTTGAAAGTTCAAGGATAACCCAATCGGCCCACCGAAGGGTTTGAAATTATTGATAAAGGCTCGCATGGCTTCGTTTACGCCGATCGTTGCGAGCGCGAAGTAAGCCCCCCTCAGCCTCAGGATCGCCTTTCCCAATAAAAATGCCAGCAATCCGGCCGCAATCCCACCTGCAATGATGGCGATCCAGAGAGAGCTCCCGAAAGTGCTCATTAAATAAAGACCCAGATAGCCGCCTATTCCGAAAAAAACTACGTGACCAAAACTAACGTAGCCGGTGTATCCCAAGATAATATTCAAGCTGGAGGCCAATACGACCGACAGCAACATGGTGAAGATGACCTCACGTGTAGAAGCTTTTTGGGTGAGAACAGGCCAGGCGCTGACAAGCAAGACGGTAACAAGTGTTAACCAGATACCAGGGTTGCGCCAAGCTCCCAATGATCTCCTGCGGGCTGGCTGGGTTGACACAGCTGTGGTTTCATTTCCTGGCGTGCTCATTCCTCTGCTCCAAACAACCCACTAGGGCGTATCAGAAGGATCAACACGAACAGGGCAAATTCGATTACTGGCACCCAGGTTGTCTCGAGGAAGGCTGGGATTATCCCCTCCAGGGTACCTAGAATCAACCCGCCGAACAGCGCGCCAATTGGATTTCCCAATCCGCCCAGAACGCTGATGACGAAACTTTTCAGTTCATAGCTCCCGCCAGATAGGATGTTGAAAGGGAAAAACGTGGCAATCAGCGCGCCGGAAACGGCGGCCAGCATCGTACCGAGGCCGAAGCTGAGGGCTAGAATACGTGAAGAAGGGATCCCCATCAATTCCGCGGCGGCACGATTATTTGCAACCGCGCGGATGTATTTTCCCGGGCGGGTCCTGTACAGGAAAAGGTATAGTGCAGCTGAGTAGAGTATCGCTACCAGCGCTGCCACCAGACGCGTGCCCAATAAAGTCGTTGATCCAATTTTGAGACTCCCTAGCGAGAAATCTACGTTGTATGGCGAGGTGGTCAAAATGGCAGTTCCAAGACCAATGATGATCATATTGACAGAGAAGGTTGCCAACAATGATGACAAGTGCGGGGCGTTGATCACGCGATGTACAGCTACGACATAGATCAGTATGCCCAACAATAAGCCGAGTGCTGCGATCAGGAACAGGCCAAGATAGGGGTTGATGCCCGCTCTGATGAACAGGAAGTACGTTCCAAACATCCCCAGCGCGATAATGGGGCCGTGTGACAGATTGATGACGTTCATCACACCCCAGATGAGAGTCAATCCCATAGCCGCCAGTCCATACACAAATCCCAGAAGGATACCGTCTGGAAGCGAGGCTAGGAGTAGGTTGATTTGTTGCATATGCAATTCCCAGAATCGAAGATCGAATGTATCCCCTTGGGTAAACGCTTCCGAGGGGATACATTCTGAGGTTGATTGGTTACGGGGTTTGAATTGGGTAGAGTGGGTTTGCAGTGGCGACGTCGGATGGCCAGATCACCTCGCGTACAAATTCGCCAGCCGCGTTCTTCTGCCACTGGGCCACGACCATTTTGTGACTGATCTGCAGGCCGTGCGATTCAGGGGTGGTATCGAACTGGATACCCCCGTAGAAAGTGAAGATGTTCATGGCGTTCAGGGCTGCTTTCACCTTTTCGGGATCCACTGAGTCGGCATCTATGATCGCCTTTTGTAGTACCAGACCGGCTGCATATCCACCGGCAACATGGTAAGTGGGGCTATCACCATAGGCGGCCTCGTAGGCGGCTGCAAAATCATCCCCGCTGGGACCGAACCATTCGATGCCGAGGCCGCTAGCTTCCTGCTCAGTGTGTGTGGCCTTGAGTTCCCATTGGCTGGAGGTGGCCACGCCCAGCGCCGCGTCGCCCAATTCGGGGAATTTCGAGTCAGCCGGGGCTACCAGCAACGAGATGAACTTTAAGCCGACCTGACGCTCATAAAGTTGCCGAGCGAAGGTGCTGCCGTCAGGATAGTGACCGCCACCCAGCAAGACCGTTGCGCCCGATGCTTCTATTTTATTGATTATCGGCCCGAAATCGGTTGTGTCGGAAGCGTACCCTTCTTCCAGCACGATCTCGAAACCTTCCGATGACAGGTATGGTTTTAAGCCACCCATCACACTGGTAGAGAATTTATCATTTTCGTTCACAACCGCGACCTTGGCTTGGGGGTCCAACTGCTTAAGCATATCCACGGTGCTGATCAGGTACAGGCTACCGGGTGTGTACAGTTGGAACAGGCTGGTGTTACCGGTTTTATAAGCATCATCCTCCGCCGCCCCGGCGGTGATCATGACCTTGCCGTACTGCTCAGCGATCACAGATGCGGCTGCAGTTAAACCTGAGGAATAGGGACTGATCATGAAATCGGCATTGTCTTCGGTGATCAGACGGGTGTAGAGTTCCTGGACGCGCTCCTTATTGGATTCATCGTCGTAGGTCACAGCAGCAAATTTGACAGCCGTCCCATCGCTTAATGGGACACCTCCGGCTCCATTGACCTGGTCCATCCAAAGAGTCAAACCGTTCACCTGGCGCTTCGATGACACCTCCATTGAGCCGGTATTTGAGGATGAGAAGCCAATGGTGAGGGTGACCTCATTTGTGGTCATGGGCTCTTCAGACTGGGGTGCTCCGGTGGCTGCTGGTTGCTCAGGAGCTTGAGTAGCAGCTGGCTGTTGGGCACAGCTGCCCAGTACCAGGCTGGCGATAAGTAGAACTGCTATGATAAGAAGTCTGAATTGTTTCATTTGCGTTTCTCCTTTTCTCCTTATTAAGATTGGATAAGAAAACTGCAAGACCAGACGAATGGCCTAGCTCTCATGATAAATTTTAGCCAACCAGTACAAAAAATTGCTAAAAAGGGGGAGAAACTTTGTAAATATCTTATAAAAACGAGAACAGCCCTTTCCCCAGAAATCTCCCCGAGATTTAATTTGGAAAGGGCTTTACATTTGGATATTAAGGTTTGTTTGCTACGCCTCCATGCCTACCAGAGTATCAAGGCGTTTCAAAAAAATAACCCACGCCTCGCTCGGTGAAAATGTATTTTGGCTCGCTGGGGTCTTGCTCGATTTTTTGGCGCAGGCGCCCAATGTAAACCCGCAAGTACTCGGCTTCACGGCCATATTCCGGTCCCCACACATTTCTCAAAATAGTATGGTGAGGTAACACTTTGCCAGTGTTCTCGATCAGGTACACGAGCAGATTGAACTCAGTTGGGGTAAGTTCAATCAATTCTCCACGTACGTTTACTTGATGACGTTCCAGGTCTACCACAATTTCGCCGCGCACCAGGCGTCCCTGGCGAGTGGGTTGCTCGATCCAATGGGCGCGTCTTAACACCGCTTGTACGCGCGCCAGCAGCTCTCCTACCCCAAAGGGTTTCGTCAAATAGTCATCTACCCCGAGGTTGAGAGCCTGGATTTTATCAGATTCCTCCCCTAAGGCGGATAGCACGATAATGGGTACGATTGAGCTTTGCCGGATCCGCCGGACGGTTTCCAACCCATCCATACGGGGCATCATCAAGTCTAAGATCACCAGACTGATGGTTTGGGTATTGAAGATGGCCAATGCTTCCAGCCCATTGGCAGCGGTTAGCACGTTGAAACCCCGTATTTCCAGGTTGCGCCGCACAAATTCACGCAGAGCGGGTTCATCGTCGACTACAAGTACAGTAGCGCTGGACATGTGCTTTAATTAGTTAAGTTATTGGCTGATTGATGTGCCTGGTGATCGGATTCTAGTCGCTGGTAGGTCCCATCGCCGGATTGAGAGATCCTTGGTTGCCCGGATGCGTCGGTTAGAGGTAATGAAAAAGCCACACAGGTTCCTTTTGAGCGTGGTTCTAACCAGATCTCTCCACCATGGGCCCGCACGAAGCCCTGGCAGATGGCTAAACCGATACCCGCTCCAGGAGCCTCCCGAACCAATCCATTCTCGACCCGGTAGAAGCTCTCGAAGATGCGGTCACTATCATCCATTGGAATGCCTGGACCCTGGTCCTCGACTCGCAGGATGAAGTCATTTCCATGCTGCCTGCCGCTTACGCGAATAGGGGAATCATCTCCAGCGTACTTCGCCGCGTTTTCAATCAGATTGCGTAAAACCACCTCAATTCGTTGCGGATCGGCGAACAGGATTGGTAAATCTGGGGGTAAATATACTTCCAATCGTTCCCCGGGAGAGGGATAGGCGCGTTGGGCCGCCCTGCTGATGATTTCTTCTATGTCGCAGGCCTCTCGGGACACTATCAGGTTACCCGCCTCAATCCGGGACATATCTAGCAGGTCATTAACCAAGTCACTCAAGCGGTCAGTCTCCGATGAGATGATTTTCAGAAATTCATGCTGTGCCTTGGGATCCCATTGGACATCTTCTGCCAGTAAGGTGGTGGTATATCCCTTTATGGCAGCCAAGGGTGTCCGCAACTCGTGTGAAACCGTTGAGATCAGACTTGATTTCATGCGATCCACTTCACGACTGATCGTTATGTCTCTTAGGATCTGGCCGCGCCCTATCAGCATCCCCTGAGAGTCGGTCACATCAAAGGCCTGTAAGCGCAGGTAGAGGTTATGGTGGGAATCATTTATCGTGAATTCAACTCTACGTTGGTCACCGCCGTTTAGTGCTGCTGAGATAGCTAGCCGGATGTTTTCAATATCGTCTGGATTTCTCTCAGATGGCCGGGCTAATAGCTGTTCTATGATATTCTCAACATCGGCGCCGCTTATTTCTTCTGGTGGCAATTGGGTTAGTTCACTTATGCGGCGATTGGCGTAGAGTACCCGCCCTTCAAGGTTTTCCAAGATCAAACCGTCTTGCATCGACTGGATTAATGCCTCCAACCTGTGCGATTGTTCTTGCAGGCGGGTATCACTGCGTGTGAATAAGATCGCATTTTCTATCGCCATGGCAGCGTGGTTGGCGAAAGTTGTCACCAGATTTATTTCACGTTTGGTAAAAACGTGAGGTTCGGGGCGATATACCAATAAAGCAGATGCAGGGCCGTGCTGGGCGCTGAGTGGTACAGCCAGAATTGAGCGATAGCCTTCTGCCCGGCTGCGAGGCCGTAACGCCATGAAGGTCGGGTCGGTTTCCGTATCGCTTATTTGAATCGGTTGACCACTGCGGATGGCGCGCATGGTCACCGATTGGGGTTCGTCCGGGTCGATATAAATCTGTTCGGTATAACGCTTGGAAAGCCCGCGGCTGGCTTGCGCCCGGAAAATTCCCTTTTGCTCGTCCAGAGCTACGATTGCGCATTTGTCGACCCCTAAAAGGTGTTCAACCTGTTCGAGGATGCTTTCCAGGACAGTTTGAAGGTCCAAACTCGAAACAACTGCAGCGCTTGTTCCTAAAAGCGTGGAGAGTTCATCCAAGCGAGCCTGAATTGCACCCCCCATTCTCGTCAGGCTGCGGATGAGGTGGCCCATCTGGTCGGGGCGTTCAGACATGTTCAGTAGGGCATCGCGTCGTTCGGGATTGAAGTCTTGTTCCAATCCAATGGTCTGGCTGAAGGCAGCCAGGCGTTCCAAGGGACGGATTACTTGCCGGGAAAGAGCTAACCAGAAGAAAAGGCCGATGCTCAAGAAGACCCCTATGATCAGCAATACGCCCCGGTGGAAGGCCCTCAGCGTGGCGAAGGCGACTGCGGTTGGTCGGCTGACGATTACTCCCCATCCGGCGCTTGATACCGGTACATAGCTGTACAGTATTTCTGACCCGTTTTCATCTTGGGCAATCGAATTGCCCGATACCCCCACCAGCACTGCTTTGGTGATTTCGGGACGAGGTATGTTGAAGTCGATCAATAATGTGGTGGGGTCGGGATTGGGGCGGGCGATGACATGACCAGCTGAATCGATGATGATGACTTCAAAGTGCTCGTCCGGGCTGTACCCTGAGGCGATATTTGTCAGTGCATCGCTGAGGGTTTCCAACTTGATATTGGTGGCGACCAATCCCAGGAAATTATCTGCTTGGTCCCAGAGAGGCATGACCGCCGTGGCTACCGGTTGACCGGTGGTTGGAGAGATGCGTCCGAAAGATACCAGCGGAGAGCGGGTAGTCAATGCTTTCTGGTAATAGTCGCGGAATGAGAAATCGATACCTACAGTCGAACCGGGTCCGATGGGAACGTGGAAGATCATTTTCCCGTCTGCATCCAATCGATACACCAGGTTGACATCCGGCCGTGCGCTCATTAAAGTTTCAAAAAGCGGCGCCATCCCATCTGGTTCAGCCTTGATAACTGCCGGGTAGGTGGCCAGCTGCTCGACAGATTGCAAGGCATGGGCCATTGAGAGATCTGTCTCCTGGGCAATTGCGCGTGCCAAGGCCAGGTCGCTGGCTTTGGCGTCCCTTTCGAGGCGCTGGCTGGCAATCTGATCGAAACCTAGAGAGGCGACCACGACCGGGCCTACGAAGAGCAGATAGAGAGCCAGCAGCTGCAGTCCCAGGTCGCGGCGGATGGAGAAAGACATGCGTAGCCCTTAACTTATCGGGTATTGGCGTTCATGCATGGCAATACTCAAATTCGAAGTCTCTGATCAATCAACTCTGGCTGAATGCCTCCAGGATACGGGCGATATGTTTGGCTCCTTTGACATAGAGATCGACCCGCATGTTTTCGTTGGGCGCGTGCGCCTGGGAGCCGGGATATCCAACCCCGGCAGTGGCGATTGGCAGGTTAAGGTAATGAAGAAATGGATAGTTTGGTCCTGAACCACCGACCATCGGCACAATCTGCATCGGCTGTCCGTAAACCGGCTCGGCAGATTTGTTTACCAGGTCGACGAACGGGTCGTCCGGGTCTGTTCGGGCGGGAGCTTCGCCACCCAGATAGGTGATCTCAATATCAGCGAAACCTTGTGCATCCAGGTGGTTGCGTAAGCCAATGATCACTTGGTCGGGTGTCTGGTTGGGTACCAGGCGGAAATCAACTTTTGCAGAAGCCAGCGCCGGCAAGACAGTCTTGGAGCCAGGACCCTGGTACCCTGAAGTTAAACCGCAAATCGTACAGGTTGGTTCGAAGACCTCCGCCAGCCGTAGCGCTAAGCCGCCTGTCAGTCCTTTCAGGAAGTTTTCTATCCCATAGCGGGTTTTATATTCCTCTGCAACTTCTGGAAGCGCTGCCATTAACTGGCGGTCTCGTTCACTGGGGGGCACAACGGCATCGTAATGCCCGGGGATGAGGATGCGTTCATCTGGACCTTTGAGGCTGTTCAAAGCCCATACAAGTCGCCAGGCAGCGTTTGGGAAAATCGAACCTCCCAATCCGGAGTGTGCGTCGATGTCTGCGGTCGTGATTGACAGCTCCACGTAGCAGATACCGCGCATTCCCAAATATTGCATAGGAACCTCACGATGGTCGACGCCGCCGAATTCCCAGATGCAGGCATCTGCATTTAAGAGTTTTTGATTTTCCTCCACAAAGCCATGTAGATGCACGCTGCTAACTTCCTCTTCGCCCTCGATGATAAACTTCACATTGCATGGCAGCTGCCCAGCGGTCTCTAGCCAGGCGTCAATAGCAAAAAGCCGGCTGGTAACGTGTCCCTTGTCGTCGCTGACACCCCGCGCATAAAGTTTTCCGTCTCTCATGGTTGGCTCGAATGGTGGGCTTTCCCAAAGATCGAGGGGTTCAGGCGGTTGCACGTCATAATGGTTATAGAAAAGAAGAGTCCTCTGGCTGCGTCCTGGTAGCTGCCCAAAAACTATCGGTGCTCCACCGGTAGGCATCACTTGAACGGCAAATCCGCGCGATTTGAGCATCTCTGCGACTAAGTCGGCACACTCACTCAATCCCCAGTTCTGGGCCGCCACGCTGGGTTGTGCGCATAGTCGTGATAACTCGGAGATACTTTCATCAATATGGTCATCGATATATGCATCTATCTTGGTAGTGTAAGACATGGCGTTCTCCTTGTGATAAATCTTTAAAGTGGTATGTGATTCGATTTAAGCCGAGCCTCATTACAGGCTTACTTCCGAAAATTCAATTCAACCAATTAAGGGAGGTGGCGCCCGCATATGAAAATACCAGCATTTTTATGGTCTCGCCGATCCAGCACCATAATAAAAAACGAAGAATTTTCATCTTCAGGGCACCCGCCGCTAGGCCGGCCAGATCAAAAAAGGGGTTTGGTATTGCCGATAAGAAAAGTACGGTCAAAGGACCGTTTCTTTTCATCCACCGGCTGAACCGCTCATACATTTCGACTCGCTCCACCACTTCCTGGCCGCCGAACCCCGCCATATAACCGGTGAGTTCGCCCAAGGCCGCCCCAGCTCCGGCAGCCAGCGCCACACCCACCGGATGAAAGACAGCCCCCATTGCAAAAACGACTGCAACTCCTGGGGCGGGCAGCAGGACGGTGGCATATGCTAAGAATGAGAGCAAGAATATCCCAGGATACCCGTACGCGGCTAATTGAGAGGCATGATCACGGATGCTATATATGTACCCGCTTAGTATAATCACAGCGAGTAGGGTTAACACTCGGATCAAAGTCAAGCGGCGCTTGGGTTTCATCTGGGTTGGGGGCGAGAAATCGTGATCAGGAAGGGATCTAGTTTTTGACATCATATCCTTCTGATACCTTGCTAAGGTCAGCTTTCATCCTCCAGAATGGTTATTGAGTTAATCTGTATAGCTGGTGACTCTGCCTGCCGGGGGTCACGCGCCGGAATTGACAAGAGCACATCCAACCCCTCCATAACCTCTCCGAAGACCGCGTGCTTGTTATCTAACCAGGGGGTGGGAAGGTGCGTTATGAAAAATTGGGAACCGTTGGTATTAGCTCCGGCGTTAGCCATTGAAACGATGCCGGCTCTGTCATGCCGTAAATCGGGGTGAAATTCATCTTGAAAGGTATAGCCAGGCCCCCCGCTCCCCGTTCCAGTAGGGTCGCCTCCTTGAGCCATGAAATCGGAGATCACCCGGTGAAAGATGGTGCCGTCGTAGAACCCCTGGCGGGCCAGAAATACGAAGTTATTGACTATCCTCGGGGCTTTATCCGCAAATAGGTTAATGCTGATGTCCCCTTTTCCGGTGTGGATAAGGGCGGAGTACTTTACTTCTGGGTCGATAACGATTTTTGGTGGGTGTGACCACTGTTTACGATCAGGGTGCATCAATGTCTCCTATCAGTTATATGGGTAAAGTTTTCCGGGAAGATTTCAAGCCGCTTCTCAACCTTAAAGCAGCAGGCTTTCAATCCGCGCCACGACCATGTCGAGCGCGACGGTGTTGAAACCGCCTTCAGGGATGATTACGTCTGCATACCGTTTGGATGGCTCGACAAATTCCAAATGCATTGGCCGAACGGTGGTCAGGTACTGGCGGATGACGGACTCGGTCGTCCGGCCTCGTTCGCGGATGTCTCGTTGGAGCCTGCGAATAAACCGAATGTCAGGGTCGGTGTCTACGTAGATCTTGACGTCAAATAGCTGGCGCAGATCCGCGATTGCCAGGATTAAAATGCCTTCCACGATGATCACAGGTTGAGGCTGGATGGGAGTTGTGCGGGTAGTGCGCGAGTGGGTTTTAAAATCATATACCGGCAATTGGATGGGCTGCAGCTTGCTAAGGTCTTTGAGGTGCTGGACGAGTATTCCGGTTTCCAGTGAGTTGGGATGGTCAAAGTTGAGCTGCTGGCGTTGAGCGGGTGGCAGGTCTTTCAGGTCTTTATAATAGGCGTCGTGGGGCAGATAGGCAATATGGTCGGCTCCAACCCGCCTCAGGATAGCATTGGCTACCGTGGTTTTCCCGGAGCCGGTACCGCCTGCGATAGCTATCACCAGAGGGGTTGTCCGTTTTAGCATAAAGGAATTATACTGGAAGCATAGGAGTAAGCAAACTTCCGAAGGCCTGGTGTCTGACGATTATTAGATTTAGTAGTTACGCAGTTCAGGGGAAATCGGGGGTGTTTGGGCGGGCAACGCCCGCCCAAACACCCCCATCCTCCCACCAACTGCGTAAGTCCTAAGCTTTCTACTCGCTGATGCGCTTGGCCCCGGAAGTCCGAACACAGGAGCCACCGAAGGGAATCGAACCCTTGACCCACCGCTTACGAAGCGGTTGCTCTGCCGGCTGAGCTACGGTGGCCTATAAAAGCGTTAGGGGTTACGCTATAAAGGTTTTATTGAAGGGGCTGGTTTTGGTCTTCCCAAGTCCCGCATAAATCCTTCACTAGCCCAAACCCCGAGATTCTTCATTGGGATTATACCAGTTAGGCCATTCCAAGACGAGCAAATGTGGATCTTTGGGAATCCCCGTGGTAAAGGTTAGATCTGAGGGTGTTGGGCGGGCGCAGCCCGCCCAACACCCCCACATCTCTACCCCATCACGGCAAATTCCAGAGAGCCACAAATATCCGGGCGACCGGAATTCATCATAAGAGGTGCGTATTGCGGGTTGCGATGTTGTCTTACCATACCTGCCCTTTGGCGACATTGGGTGGAAAGGATACCGGGGGGATGAATGTTTATGTACGAGATCTCACCCGCCATCTTGGGCCTATGGGCATCCAGGTAGATGTTTACACCCGCTCCCAGGATGAGCATGTGCCCCATGTTTTGCACGATTTAGGGTACGGCAATCGGGTCGTGCACATACCGGCCGGACCGGAAACACCCCTGCCCAAAGAAGAACTGGCCTCTTATATCCCCGAATTTGCAAATGGCATTCTGGCGTTTTCTAGGAGCAAGGATCTTCATTATGACCTGGTTCACAGTCACTATTGGATGTCCGGCATCGCCGCCCGAGATTTAAAAATGAAATGGGATCTCCCGGTGGTGCACATGTTTCACACGCTTGGAATGATGAAACAGCGGGTCGCTCGCACTGATGATGAGATAGAAGGGGATTACCGTCTGGATGGTGAAAGGCAGGTGTTGCAGTTTGCTGATCGAATTGTGGCTGCCACTCAGGCCGAGCTGGCCCAGTTACAATGGCTCTATAAAGTCGACACCAAGCGGATCACCGTCATCCCGCCGGGGGTCGATTTAAGCCACTTTTATCCAATCCCTCCCGATGAAGCCAAGGAGTTCATCGGCATCCCCCCTTGTGATCGCATGTTGCTGTATGTCGGACGGATTGAACCGCTCAAGGGGATTGATACCCTGCTCGAAGCCCTCTACCGGATTCGCCAACGGGATGGGTTCGATGAGCACCCCGTCTGCCTGGCTATCATCGGTGGAGAGGCAGATGCCAGCCAGGAACACCTCAATGTCGAGATGGCTCGCCTGCAAGAACTGCGCGAAAAGTTCGACCTGGGGGATTTTGTGACCTTTTTGGGAAAGCGCAGCCAGGATACCTTGCAGTATTACTATTCTGCTGCCGAGGCGGTTGTGATGCCGTCCCATTACGAATCGTTCGGGATGGTCGCCCTGGAAGCCATGGCTTGTGGCACCCCGGTAGTGGCTTCTCAAGTGGGCGGATTGGCTTTTCTGGTACAGGATGGCAAGACCGGTTATACCGTGCCTGTAGAAGATCCGCAGGCACTGGCCGAACGTTTGATGGCGCTGATCTACGATCCGCAGCTGCACGCCCGTATGGGTAGGCAGGCTGCTGAATTTGCCCGGAATTACAGCTGGAACCTGATTGCAGGGCGGATCCTAGACCTCTACCGCCAGGTTTTGGAAGGATACAAGCCCGCTCAGGCCCCCTCCCTGGCTGGCGATTCCAGCCGGCTGCCGGCCTAAACAGCTGCCCGTGATGGTTGGGGGTATCAGGTCTATGGCCATTCCCGGCCTGCCTGGCAGCTGTCCTAAAAAAAGAACTGCTCTGATTCGTGTGCTCCCAGCCCGCCATCCTTATCCTAATTCGATCCATTAATGAGCTGGCCCCTGGTTAACAGCAGGAGGGTCAGGATCCTTCCGGGGAGGATCGAATGGACTTCGCTCACTCTCAATTCCTCCAACCTGGTAAATCCCGTTGGTTCTCAAGTTGAGACAACAGTTCGGGCAAAATCAGAAAACCCTTAAATTAAGCTGTCATTGCGAAGCCAGCGCTTCCTTCACTCCGTTCAGGACAAGTTTTGCCGGCTGAAGCAATCTGGTCCCTGGTCAGGGGACTGCTTCGCTCGTCAGCTGCGCTGACATTCTCGCAGTGACAGTTTCTTAGGAGTAAAACCACCGCGAAAGGCGCTCGTCTTTCCTGATACCGCTGTCATTGCGATGAGCCGCACAGCGGCGAGGGTGCAATCCTCCCACCCAGCTGTCATTGCGATGGAGCGGAGCGACAGAAGCAATCTGCTTGTTTTCTCCAGATTGCTTCGGGCGAAAGAACATCGCCCTCGCAAAGACATGGG
>DAOUET010000047.1:0-17939 GCA_034430155.1 Anaerolineales bacterium | reverse complement strand
GTAGCTCTGTCTTTGGGCTTGGTCGGGTCGCTCTCTGTGATCCGCTTCCGCACCGTGGTGAAAGACACCAAGGATATGACCTTCTTGTTTATGGCTATTGCGATTGGCTTGACCGCCGGAGCGAATGTATGGCTGGTTGGAATTATTGATTTGATCATCATAACCCTGATAGTGGTATTGTTGGCGCCCATCGATTTCTATTACGGTATGTTGAGATCAGCGGTAATCAATTTATAAACTCTGGCTATGGAATCAATCTGGGATGTAATTTTGTAGTTGAGCCACTCGAGGGCATGGTTCATAACAAGCGCGGTATACACCTCGGCACTGAATGCTATATAGAGATAGCCCTCCTCCAGAACACAAAAGGTTATCCAAACTAATACCCATAATCATACCCAAGGCACCTATGCGAATTTTATATATTATCCCCTCATTCCAACACCCCAAAGTGCGTGGCTCGGACAGACACTACCATTTCATCCGCGAACTCTCTAAAACTCATAAGATCACTTTACTCACCCTGGAAACATCTGAGATACACCCGGAAGCTATGCAAGAAATGGCTTCTTATGTGGAGCGGATTTTTACATTTGATACCATAATAGACTCGAACAAAATGAATTTTAATCCAAAGCCATCATCTATTTTGAACAGCAGAAAGCTGAAACAATTGTGGAAGCATTACACTAGTGTTAAGGATATGAAAAAAGTCTTTCGTGAACTGGTGAAAAATGAAGTATATGATTTAATAATTTTTCATGGAAAAAGTGTTTTTCCGGTAATAGAAGATTGGAACGAGTTGCCCATCGTAATCGATTTCTGTGATGCTACCTCGATGAGAGTGCAGTTGAAAATAAGACATGCTAAGAATGTGGAGCGTCCCTTATTGAGACTACGATATAGGCAAATCAAGCAAGTAGAACAAAAGATGTTGCAGAAAACGCCACATATCGCTTTCATTACCAGCCGTGACCGAGAAGCAGTGCTTGGGTCAAATGACAAATCAGTAATAATTCCAAATGGCATGGACTTAAGTTATTGGACTCGCAGGTCGAATAATCCCCAACCGAACTCCCTGATCTTTTCGGGGGTAATGAGCTACAAGCCGAACGAGGATGCAGCTATTTACCTGATCGACGAAATCCTACCCCACCTGAGAGAGTCGATATCCAATTTAGAAGTTTATATTGTTGGGCGAGATCCATCAGCCGCACTACTCGCCCGCGTGAACGGGAATCCAGAAGTGAGGGTCACTGGTTTTGTGGATGATATGAGAGACTACCTGGAACGCGCTATGGTCTTTGTAGCGCCCGTGCGATTCGCCTCTGGTATGCAGAATAAAATTCAGGAAGCGCTGGCTATGGAAGTCCCTGTGGTTACTACCTCCATTGTAGCAGCCGGAGTACGTAGTGAGGATGGCGGAGCCCCACCGCTGTACATTGCAGATAGCAAAAATGAGTTCGCGGAAAGCGTAATTACATTGTTGAATGATGAGAGCGAACGGGTTCGTCTTGCTACGGAGGGGCGGAGCTTTGTAGAAAAACATTACGATTGGGCTCGTAGTGCAAGGCAATTAGAGCAAATGTGCTTCAATGCGATAGTAAATAACGTGAGTTCGGGTTAGGCGGGCAGGCGAGCCAGCGTCTCTCGACCTAAAGATGGTTTTTTAGGCTGACGTGTATATGCAATCAGCCCACAGAGGAGATTGACGAGAAAACCAGTAACGCTGCGATGACGTGAATGCTCGATCTGTGAAATGTTCTTGAGCTGATCAATCACACTTTCAACGATAGCCCGCTTTCTCAGCAAAATACGATCCATGAAGGGCATAGGCAAACGGTTCTTGGCATTCGATCTAAGTTTGGTGATGAATTGGATACCAAAGGTTTGACGCAGCAGTTCATAAAGCGTTTGGGAAATGTAACCTTTGTCGCCAAACACCTTTCCAAACAACTTTCGAACCAGTTTTGGAACGGGCTTGCGATCATCCACGTTACCAGGCGTCAGCAGCACATTAAGCAACTCACCGCGATCATTGATGACCAAGTGTAATTTGAAGCCGAAAAACCAACCAGTAGACGTTTTCCCCCGAGCAGCTAGCCCCGCAAAGACCTTGTGAGAGGTAATTCGCTGATTGAGGCAAACATCTAAAGAGGTTGAGTCGATGAAAGAAACACCGGTGCAGTCGCCCAGGCAGGTTTGTTGGAAGTAGGCACACAATGGGATCAAGGCTGACGGGATGAAATCCACAAAGCGAGTGTAACTCACCAAGTTGGGAAACTCGCTGTGTAAATGCAGCAGCACGTGCTTACAGTAGTAGGCCTTGAAGTTGCGATAATGCGATTGATGGAAGTGAATCAAGATGGTCATTACTTCACTGAGAGATAAGGATCTCGTTCGGCGGCGCTTAATTGCCCCACTGGTGAGCAAATGTTGTTCCAGTTTGGGCAGGAAAACTTGGCAGAAATCATCCACATGTACAAACAATTCGAGTAGACTATCCATTGGGACTTCTCCTGGTGATGCGCTTGATTTATGGTAAAACCAAGTTTATCTCAGTTGAAGTCCCTTATCCCGTACTCACGTTAACTACTAAAGCTAATAACTTAATAATCACTTCTAGGAAACAAACAAAAGGCCTTCCCATTCAAGGAAAGCCCTTTGGATATTCACTTTGATCTGAACAGATAATCGTGCAACGGATTTAAGGTAGCTGCTCCGCGGAAGTAATTGGTGGGGGTATGGTTTCTATTATCACACTCTGATTCGCATCCAATTCCTGCGGAGCTACCTTGTCAGCAGTCAGGAATAAATCATTGTTACCATGACAGGCGTTACAGGATTCCGTTTGAGGTGTATTGCGTTGAATGTTATGTGGCGTGGTATATTTCCAGGTCTCCACTTTACTAAAGTTAGGTAAGAGATTTTGCCCGTAATAATTGAAACTATTTGGAGAAACCGGCACATGCCTCACCGGAACAAACCGGTAAGGGCGCTCGTAGCTTTGGATTGGGTTTACCCCGATCAGGAACTTGTTGTAGCTAGCATCTAATTCATGGGTTGCAATTCCCGTCGTCCGGTCTACCCCCACATGGCAACCATCACAATTTGTATATGCGATTGAGTGGCATACCTGGCAGGCCAGGTCAGCTCCGTGCATCTGGTGCATGATCACCCCATCCTGTCCAGCTGAAACAGCTGTATGGCAAGATTCGCAGCGCGGTGCCTGGATACCGGCATAGCGATGATCAGGTAACGGTAAACTCTCTGATTCAGATCCAGGATGGCAAACCCTACAATCCGCTGGGTCGCCATGAAGCTCATTGCTCATGTGGCAATTGGTGCATTCCATACCCCCCTTGAGGTAATGGACATCTGCCGGCAAGCCGTCGTTATACCCCAAGAACTCATTACCGACCTGGCTTCCATGGCAAGCATTGCAGCTACGCTCCATGGGTGGTGTCCTTTGAAAAAGGTGAGCTGCATACAAACCGCCACCTACGCTTCTCGGTTGGCTCACGTGGCAGTCACCACAAGTGTTATGGCAGCTGACACAGCTGGCCTCGATCATATCCCCTATTCCTTCATGAGAACTTGGCATACTGCGTTGGTCGATGACCGTCAAAAACCCTCTCACAGTCGCGTGCAGACTGTTTTTAAATACTTGAGCGACATCAGGGTGACATTCTCCACAAACGACTTCAGGTCCCTGGCTTGGATTCGGGTTAAGACCCGTATGGGCGCTATCCTTATCGCTCGACTGGACACCTCCATGGCAGCTGGTGCATGGAAATTTTCCGTGCACTGTAGGGGTAAAGTTCTTAGCATCTACCCACACTTTTTCCCATGGTTCTAAGACGGGAAGCTTACCAGCCCAATCCAAACCTGGCAGTGAGGCCGGTTGTTCCTCTTCTGGTATGGCTGAATCGAGCAATCGTTGTTTATCCGAATGGCAATTCAAGCATTCATCTGTTGGTGTAAATGTGGGGGTTGGTTCTGATGTGCTACTTCCGGATGACGGGAGCTCTACAACCGTTGAGACGGCAGACCCTGGTTCTGTTTCCACCGCGACCTCAGCCGGTTTCGCTTGCGGTGTGCAAGCGCTTATCAGGAAAATAATCAAGACCAGCAACGCAAGGTACTTGAATCCATGCATCGATGCATTCCTCTCACAAATTGTTACATTTGTCACGATTTCCCTTATATTGGATTATATAAGTAAATCGAATTGAAACAAGTGACAAAAATAACAGTTTCTTATCATATTCTACTATCACTATGTGATAATTGTCACTAGTATCTGTCTATAGTTTGTGCTAATATGCACAACAGGTATAGATAGGCTAAAGTTATCATGCTCAATGCCCACCAACTAAATGTATTTGTTACAGCAGCTGAGACACTCAATTTCACTCAAGCCGCTTCTCATCTCAAGATGACACAACCATCCGTAAGTCAGCACATTCAGGCATTGGAGCAGCACTTCGGTTTCGATCTGTTCATTCGTTCAGGTCGCACCTTGGAACTGACTGATGCAGGACTGGCATTATTACCACTGGCCAGGGAGCTGACCTATCTTTCCACCCACATCGAAGAAACGATGGCCTCGCTCAAAGGCAATGTATTTGGGCATTTATTCGTGGGTTGTAGCACCACCATCGGTCGATATATCCTACCTCAACTACTGGCCAGGTTCCATCAGATTTATCCCCAGGTAAGGGCAACTTGTCATGTAGCCTCACCACCCCATGCTTTGGAATTATTGTGCAGCGGTAAAGTCCACCTAGCGATGACCAGCTTTCCTGAACAATGTAAGGATGTTGAATTTCGTAAATTCGCCGTCGACGAAATTTTGCTGATCGCGCCTCTTGGCCATCCTTGGGCAGAATGCCACGAGATTAATCCTGAAGATCTCTATGACACGGAATTTATCCTGCCTGAGGAAGATTCCGAAGCTCATATTGCCACCCTGCGAGCCCTTTCAAGACTCGGGATTTCAATATACCAGCTCAAAAGTTTAATGACACTGGGAAGTCCGGAAGCCATTGCCCTTTCCGTTCAGGAAGGACTTGGCGCTGGCTTTGTCTCAAAAGTGGTGGTAAATAGACTGGTCCCAGCAGGCGTTAAACCCATCCAGGTGAAGGGCTTAGCCATCTTCCATGATGTATACATCGGACGCAATACCCATCGCTCGCCGACGTCTGCTCAGGAAGCCTTCTGGAATTTTGTGCATAACAAGGAGAATGCAATTTTAAATCTCGTAGATCAAAGAAAAGTAGTTATCCCCTGAAGCGAGGCGAATCATGAAACAAATGGCTCACAATAAATCGGTTTATTTCTCTCTAGCAGCTGGGTTATTAGTAGGGATAATCTCAATGGTACTGACGGTTGGATTCGTATCGGCCGCCCCAGTCAGTCAAGGAGTCCAACCGGAAGACCCCGTGGGAGATGAGACCTGTAAGGAATGTCACCTGGATATCACTGATTCTTGGTCTCACAGCCCACATGCTAACGCCTTCGACGACACCGTTTTTCAGCAGCGTTGGGAAGGTATGGGAAACCCAGGCACCTGCCTGGTCTGCCACACCACTAACTACCAGGCAACCTTGAACACCTTTACAGTGGGAGGCGTATCCTGTGAGGCCTGCCATGGTGAAGTAAAGGCAGGACATCCACCGGAGGTCGTGCCCATTCGTGCTGATACAGATTATTGTGGCACCTGCCATACCACCACCTTACAAGAATGGCGCTTGACCAGGCATGCCTCTGCAAACGTGGGATGTATGGATTGCCATGATCCTCACAGTCAGAACCGCTTATTCGATGACCCCGACAACCTGTGTATTAACTGCCATAAAGAAGACATGGAGGACTATTTGGAAGACCTTCATGTTCAAAAAGATATCGGTTGTGTGGATTGCCATGCCTTGGTGATCCCACCCGATCCGATTCCAGAAGATGGTATTGTTCCGACCGGACATACTTTTACGATCACACCCGCCACTTGTGTCGCTTGCCACACCGATTCGCTGCACGCAGGCTTCCATTTGCCAGGTTTTGAAAATGGTGCTAAATCGGCCACTCTAAATAATGTAGCGGAATCCGACACTGGGCAAACTGACGAATTAATCGGAGTGGATTTCCAGGCCAACGAAACCGATCTCACTTCAGAGCAACGTATCCAAGCCCTAGAGACAGCCCTGACCAGTAATCGTATCACCACCCTATTTCAAGGGGGTGTTGTGGGATTGGTGCTAGGTGGTAGCACTGCCTGGTTCGTGGCTCACAATGTCCGTGGATCGTCGAATCAGAAGGAAGAAAGCGAAGACGATGAGGACGAGCAAGAGGCTGACGAGGAGAACCTAGATGGCGGATAAGAAATTTTCTAAAAAGGGAAAAAATAAAACTACCATACTCGGCCGTCGAGATGTATTGAAGATTGCAGGGGCTACTGCCGGTGCGGCAGTTGTGACCCAAGTAGTCACCAAGGGACCTCTCTCAGCCGAAGCTATCCAGGGAATTGGCGCACAAACCCATCCCCATCAAGGCTCCACCGAACACGAATGGCATATGGTCATCGATTTATCCAAATGCATCGGCTGCTACTATTGTGTGCGCGCCTGCCAGGCAGTCAATAATGTAGCCAACGACGATATGCGCTGGAACATCGTTTTTCCTGAGCAAACTGAAAATGGAACGGATTTTTTCATGAATCGCCCGTGCCAGCATTGCCAGGATGCCCCTTGCGTGCGGGTTTGCCCGGTCGGTGCTACCTGGGTGAGACCAGATGGTATCGTTGCTATGGACTATAAACGCTGTATCGGCTGTCGCTATTGTGAGGTGGCCTGTCCTTACGATGTTCGCCGTTTTAATTGGAAAATGCCCGAAAGTGAGAATCGTTTCGTACCGAAATGGGGCGAATCGGAAGTAGATTTACGTCCACGTGGTGTTGTCGAGAAATGCACTTTTTGCGTTCAACGCATCGATCGAGCCATCGAGCTCGGTCTTACCCCGGGAGTGAACCGAGGTGTTTCACCCGCTTGTGTCGAAATTTGTCCAGTCAATGCCCGAGTCTTTGGGGATATACATGATCAAAACAGCCCGGTCTCCAAATATATGCAGGAGCATCCTACCTTCAGGCTGCGTGAAGATTGGGGTACAGAACCAAAGGTGCATTACGTTCGACCTGAAAAGGAGAACGTATAATGGCGACAATAGCTTCGACCAAAACCCGCTCCTCCACCAATCGTCCCTTATCCATCTGGCTGGCAATCCTGGTTGGGTTCTTGCTGGTTGGGTTTTACGCTATGGCCCAAGTCCTAATCAAGGGTTTACAGGTAACCAATCTGAGCGACCGAGTACCATGGGGATTATGGATCACTCAGGATCTATCCTCAATCGCCTTGGGAGCTGGTGCTTTTACTTTCTCTGCAGCGGTATACCTCTTCAGGGTAAAACGATTGGAACCGCTTGCGCGAGCAGCCGTTTTTATTGGCTTTTTGGGATACACCTCAGCCATGCTGGCTCTCGCCATGGATATCGGTCGCCCAGACCGTTTTTGGCACCCGCTGGTTTTCTGGAACGTGCACTCGGTTTTGTGGGAAATCACCTGGTGCGTGATCCTTTATTCCTCTGTATTGGTAATGGAGGTGCTGCCATTGCTATTTGAAAGTCGCTTTTTCGACCGATGGCCATGGCTGAGAAATTTCGGTCACCGGATTCACCGGCTTACCCCTGTTTTAGCGTTGTTGGGTATGGCTCTATCACTGTTACACCAATCCTCTCTGGGCGCTACCTACGGTGTTCTAAGCGGTAGGGCTATCTGGTTCAAGCCCTCCCTACCAGTTATGTTTATTATCTCAGCAGTTGCTGGTGGGATGTCTCTGACATTATTAGCGACGATCCTCACTTCGAAATTACGCCAGCGCCCCCTAATCCCCGAAAGTACCAAGCGTGAAGTAGCCCGCTTGGTGGGTTATATCCTGTTGGCTTATATTTACATTAAGTTATGGGACTGGGCTGCGACTTCTTACTACAGCCATGCACCTGGAACAGCCAGTGCGTTAGAGATTTTGCAGGCGACCACGCCGTATACCACAACTTTCTGGTGGATCGAAATTATCATGGGTGGGATTATCCCTGCCGTGGTACTTCTCTACCAACCATTCAGACGCAGCGATCGAGCCTTGGTGGCTGGTCTCGGCCTGATTGTACTGGGGGTTGTTGTCAACCGCTGGAACGTGACCCTCTCTGGACTAGTCGCTCCTCCTAACTGGTCTCCCGGGATTTTAGGGAACGTGGTGGCAGCCTCTTATTCCCCCACCCTTATTGAAATCACGGTAGCCCTAGGTATCCTGGCTTATGGATTACTGGGATTCACCCTGGGCGCCCGATATCTTCCGCTCTACGCTCATGAGTCACCTCATCTAAGTACAGGCAATTAGCTGGCGTTGGTTAATTTGTACTGGAGTAATAAAGACCGGTCATTAATGACTGGTCTTTTTTCTCACCATTGTAATTTTGCAATGAAAACTCTTCTAATACTCGGTTCTGTCACTGTCGGCAAAATGGTAGCCAATAAGATGTCCTAACATCTGGACCCGTTAGAATGGCGAATTGTCATCGTAGATCGGGATGAATACCATTACTACCAACGCGCAGGTTGGCGAATTTTCGAACGTATCATCAGTGAATTTGGTTGCGTCGGATTACTAGAACGACACCTGTTGAGACTAAAGAGTTATACCAGCACTTCTCGAGATGTCCAGTAAAAACAGCTGCCCGAATCGCTGGTCTAGGAAATCCGACCGGAAGTATCTAATGCCAATTCAACCCTTATAATCCATAAGCAAAAAAGCTAATACCATATTATTGGTATTAGCTGGTAAGGAACCCTGAGGTGGTATTTGCATTCACCACCTCTATTTCTTCTTAAGGATGTGAAATTCATCTGGTCGTTCATATTCTTCGAAACCAGATAGTACAAAAATCGCGTTAGTCATTGAGTTTCCTGGATTAAGCCATTGGTGCTGCATCCGGGCAGCAAATAAAGGACTATCGCCCGGTTCTAATAAATATACGCGGTCTTCAACATCGTATTCTAATTCTCCCCCTAAACACATCACAAATTCATGCCCGTTGTGGACCATCTTCTGAGGCCCAGAATTTGCACCGCTTTCCAGCCTCAGCATAAAAGACTCTACCTCGCCGATAAACGATTCGCCCCCTAAGCCCTCCCACACTCCTGAAGGAAATGGTACATGAGAGCGTTGAAGGGCTTTCCGAAAAACGATATTGTCACTTGGCGTCTCATCACTAAACAAGGCTTTAATCGGTAAGTTCAGCGCTTCAACCAGTTTGTAGAGGGTACTGACAGATTGCGCTCCTTACGTAAATTCCGTAACCTTTGACTTACATTCACAGAAGGAGCTTTCTGATCCAATATTTCCACTATTTACCTCCCGGTTATCCCACGTATTTGTCCGTCTCCCAATTACTTGTGACAGTCATCACAAAAAGATATGACAGGTATCACTATCTTCTTGAAAGATCGGTAGTTAAATATATCACAAATTGAAGTATACAGTTATACGTATACATGTGAGGATGCAATGATGGACCATAGCAGCTTACCCCAGGAAGTTACCCAACTTCATGCCGATATCTGTTCCGCCCTGGCTGACCCCCGGCGTATCTTGCTCCTTTACGCCCTGGCAGAGACACCGCATAACGTCAGCGAGATCGCCAAAGAGGTCGGCATCAGTCAACCGGCTGCCTCCCGCCATCTCAAGATTTTACGCGACCGCGGCCTGGTACATGCAATTCGTCAGGGCGCCAGTATGGAGTACACCCTCACCGATTACCGTCTTATTGAAGCGCTGGATCTATTACGATCGGTTTTACGTGATCGCATCGCTTACCGGGCAAGCCTGATGGAAGAAAACGCAGGCTCGTAGGCAGCGCGGTAACCGGCTGTTTTCATTAATCCCGGCAGATCTTATTGATCGAGAAAACACTCCATGGAGGAGTAAATGCATTTTCATAAGGCTCATTTGATCATCATCATAACGCTGGGCGCGCTCCTGGTGGGCGGGCTATTAGCCTTTTGGCCGGCTGGAGATGCCAGCGCCCAATGCGGCTCTCAGGCTTCCTCTTGCAAGAACTGCCATGAGGTACAAGGCCAGGATCCGGTAAACAATGATGGAACTGGTTGGCATGAATCCCACGCTTTTGGTGATTTTTGTTATATCTGCCACGCTGGAAATAACCAAAGCATGGATAAGGATACCGCCCATACTGGCATGGTGCCGCCTTTATCAGATGTTCAAGCAGGTTGCGCCAGCTGCCATCCCAACGATCTGATGGATCGTGCCCAGGTGTACGCCACAGCCCTAGGTGTCGAGGTAGACACCGGCGGCGGGGGCGATGCTCCCAATCCGCCTTCATCCTCCCCGCCTGCATCTGGTAGCAGCGCGGATACCTCCGGTGGAAGTTCATCCGCACCCCAAGATCCCGGTGATTCTGAAATAGTGGTAACCTCACCTGACCTGGTCGATTACAACCAGCTTTACTCGGAAACTGTATTGGGACGACGATCGGTCAATTGGGGAAATTTAATCGTCATCGCCTTGATCGTTATGCTTGGCGTTGGCGGAGGCGGGTACGTCTTCTGGAACGAGCGTCGATTGCGCATGGCAAAACTTCCTGATGGAGAACCAGCAGGAGCTACCAAAACTGATGCACCTGTCGCTCTTGAAATCGAAGGTTATACCGCAGAAGTCACTGTCTTGCTACCCAAAATCGCCCAACTAAACCCTCTCGGATTACATGCCTTAAGGCGACTCTTGGATAACCCGGAAGAAGCCTCCGAATTATTGCATAGCCTATCCCGGTTGGATCCAGAGCTGGTTCAGCGAGTTCGTACGCTTGACCGGGAATCGAAAGCCTTATTGTTGGCGCTCTCGGGCGATTAATCAAGCGAGTGAATCCTGGTTGCAGGTCAATACTGGTTCTCAAACAGCCCAATCTCTCGAAAGATACAACTTTTATTACAGGAGAATGACCTATGAAATGGTTGATCACCCAAATCCGCAAAGAAGAGTGGTCGCCCTATATCGCTGGAATATTGCTAGGCGTGATAGGCGTGCTGGCAGTAGCCTTAAGCGATAATTTATTGGGCGCCTCAGGAGCATTTGAAAACCTGGCTGGATTGATCGGCAAGGCTATCGCTCCGAAAATCTTCAATACCCTGTATTTCAACTTCGTTATGCCCCCCGGCATCACCTGGGGCGTAGTGCTGCTGATAGGCGTCTTTTTCGGCGGTATGCTGGGAGCCTGGTCCAGCGGGACCTTTAAACTTCGTTGGAACGACGACCTCCAGTGGAAGCGTGTTTTTGGCCCCCAGATTTGGAAACGCGCCATGATTGCCTTTGTAGGCGCCATAATTCTTGAATATGGTGCCGGGATCGCAGGCGGCTGTACCAGCGGGTTGGCCATATCCGGTGGAATGTTGTTGGCGCCGGCTGCCTTCATCTTCATCGCTGGGATGTTTGTTTCGGGAATCGCTACCGCCTTAATTACATACGGTAGGAGGTATTAATCCATGACGAATTACATCATCGCCCTCTTCTTAGGCGTTTTCTTCGGACTGTCGCTCAACAAAGCCGGCTTGACGAAGTATAACAAGATCGTCAACGTCTTCCGTCTTACTGATTTAGCTGTTCTCAAATTCATGATGACTGCTCTGGTTGTCTCCATGATCGGGTTGTACGCTCTGCGTGGTCTGGGGGTGATCACCTTTCCAAATGTGCCTGCCACATACATTGCCGGTAATCTGATCGGAGGACTGATCTTTGGCGTTGGCATGGCTCTAACCGGTTACTGACCGGGTACCTGCGCCGCCGGTGGCGGTGAAGGAAAGCTCGATTACCTGATCCCTGGTCTTCTCGGGTTTCTCACTGGTGCAGTGATATATGGTTTGACATACCAACAAGTCTTTCCCAAGATATCAGCGCTGGCTGATTATGGGAGCGTGGTGTTGCCGGATTTGTGGAACCTGAATCCATATCTGGTAGTCCTGCTCTTTGCCATGATGAGCGTTTTTCTGTTCTACCTTATCGACCGCAGTGGCTTATACCGGAAGAAGAAGATTGAAGACTAGTGTACGATTTTCTCAGGTTGATGTTTGCTAAAAGATCACCGGGACATGCCCGCAGATATCCCCAGGCACACCTTTAGATAGAGGTATTTATGCAAGATAATGTCGTAACTCGACGAGAATTTCTTAAAATAGGTAGCGCCTCCCTGGGAGCCTTAGCCCTCGGGCAGTTTGTACCACCTCTAGTTGCCAAAGCTGCCCGTCAGAACGGCAGCCTGGACGCCAACGGCGATGGTTACATCCCCACCATATGTGAAATGTGTGTGTGGCGCTGTGGTATCCTCAGTAAGGTCGAGCAAGGCCGGGTGGTCAAGCTGGAGGGTAACCCCGAACATCCTCACTCTAAAGGAAAGCTCTGCGCCCGCGGGCAAGCTGGAATGATGAATACCTATGACCCCGACCGGCTGCTTTCTCCCCTGGTGAGGGTAGGCAAGCGCGGTGAAGGTAAATTCCGCAAAGCCTCCTGGGACGAAGCGCTGGACATCGTGGCTGAGAACATGCTCAAAATTAAGGGACAATATGGTCCGGAGGCCATGGTGTTCTCTTCAACCCACAACCTCTCTCAGGTACAATTCGAGAATCTCCTTAACGGTTTCGGATCGCCGAATTATGGCACTCAACGCAGTTTGTGTTTCAATGCCATGGTTACAGCTTTTTCACTAACTTATGGGGTTGAAGAGCCTGCCCGGAACTATGATAATGTGGAGTTCATCCTTTTAACCGGCCGAAATTTAGTAGAAGCAATCTCCACTTCCGAGACTTCGGAATTAGTCCAGGCGGTTTCGCGTGGGGCTAAGCTGGTTTATTTAGATCCCCGTTATACTAAGACGGCCTCCAAAGCTTCGGAATGGATCCCGATCCGCCCTGGCACTGACTCCGCTTTTCTCCTGGCGATGATCAACGTGATCGTGACAGAAGAGCTGGCAGATTGCGAATTCGTTAAACAGTACGTGATCGGTTGTGAAGAGATCCCAACCGCCATGAGTAGTTATACTCCGGAATGGGCGGAAAGCAAAACCGCTGTGCCCGCTGATACTATCCGGCGTATAGCTCGAGAATATGCTGCTGCCGGTAAGAACGCCATGGCCCATCCTGGCTGGCGTACCTCCAACTTTGTCAATTCCTTCCAAACCGAGCGCGCCATCGCCACCCTGAATGCCTTGAGCGGAAATGTCTTGACCTCCGGCGGTTGTTTGGTAGCTGAAAGCCCGGAAGCAAGCGGGGTTACTTTCGGAAAACCACCCCAACCACCCTACCCACGCATATCAGCGCTTCGCTTGGATGGTGTACCCTGGAAATATCCCCTGGTTCCACTCAAACTGGGCGTTTTCCAGGAGCTGCGAGATGCCATTCTGAACGGTCAGCCCTATCAGGCTCATGGATGGTTCATTTCACGCCAGAATCCGGTGCTTTCACTGCCCGATCGCAAACGGACATTGAAGGCTATGGGCAAGCTTGACTTTATCGTCGACGTAGACATCATCATGAATGATACAACTTGGTTTGCCGACGTTGTTCTACCAGAATCATCCTATCTGGAGCGTTACGATCCCTTGATGGCCGTAAGCGGTAAGGTATTTATCCGCCAGCCTGTTATCGAACCCCTTGGAGATACGCGTTCCGCTTTATGGATCTACAAGCAATTAGGCGAACGCCTGGGCTTAGGCGATTTCTTCCAATATACCGATGAAGAGGATTACTTGCAACAGCAACTTGCTCCCATTGGAAAACCCCTTGAGGAGCTTAGTGTCAAAGGATACCTTGAGCCCATCCAGCAGGAGCAAACCAAGAACGAAATCACCTTTAATACACCCAGCGGTAAGATCGAAGTCTATTCCGAAACACTCGAAAAAGCCGGTTTTCCAGCCTGGCCAACCTGGGAGGAACCTCCTTACCCGAAACCCAATGAGTATTATTTACTAACCGGCAAGGTCGCGCAGCACACCCAGTTCGGCACCCAGAATAACAAGCTCCTGCATAAATACCAGGATGATCCCCGAATCTGGATGCACCCCTCTGTAGCCCAAATCCACGGCATCCACACCAATGACCTAGTGAAGATCAGCAGCCCGATAGGACAGGTGGTATTGCCTGCCCTGGTCACAGAAGCGATTCGACCCGATTGTGTTTATATGACTCCAGGATTTGGTCACCTCTCCAAAGGGTTGCGCATCGCATATGGGGTTGGCGCCAGTGATTCAGACCTGCACGTCACCTACACAGATCCAATCAGTGGAGGCCAGGCATTGAGCCAGACTTTCGTAACGATTGAAAAAGCGGCCTGATGAGGATTTTATATGGCAATTAAAAAACGATATGGATTTGTCATCGACGTATCCCGCTGTATTGATTGCCGCGCTTGTCTGGTCGCTTGCAGCGTGGAGAACGACGTTCCCATGAACCACACCCGCATCTGGGTTCATGACTTGGGTGTGAAAGGTGAGTTCCCAAACCTACAACACATGTTCGTACCTTATAACTGCATGCACTGCGAAAATCCACCTTGCGTGGACGTATGTGTAAGCGGGGCGACTTACAAAGATCCTGAAAACGGATTGGTGTTGGTCGATCAGGACGCCTGTATCGGTTGTGGTTTTTGTGTTGATGCCTGTCCTTACGAAGCCCGTTACCTAGATGAAACCCGAGGAGTTGTGGATAAGTGCACCGGCTGTGTCCAACGTGTGGAAGTCGGTCAGCAACCAGCCTGTGTGGCGACCTGCGTAGGTGGTGCCCGCATGTTCGGAGATCTTAACGATCCCAATTCAGAAGTCTCAATCGCCCTGAAAAACGCCAGTATGGTAAATCGATTAGATTATGAAACCGGCCAACACGACACTGATCCGAACATCTATTACCTCAATGCTACGGGTTTGCAGAATATCGTATTGGAAAGCAGCGTTCTACCGCGTGACCCAAGATATAACCTGGCTGAAGATGGCTGGAAGAAGGTTCTGGTGCCAGCCATTTTAACCGGAATTGGCGCTTCTTTCCTGGTACAGGCGACATATTTTACTAAACAGCTGGTAGAAGGCGAGAAGGAGTTCGAAGAATGAGTCCGCATGGGAATATTTCTCTCGAAGAGCGTAAACGCTTACGCCAGAAAATGTACAAAAAGCACAATCTGGCAAATATCCTGACCCACTGGTTTAACGTGGGAATGTGGCTCTTACTTTTACCAACCGGTCTTGCCATCATTTCCTCTCCCAGATTAGGGCTGACCCCGATTTGGTGGCAGGATCTGTTCCGCAACATCTTCGGTGGAACCGCGAATCTCATCCGTTTCCATTACACCTTGGGTTTGATTTGGACGTTCGTATTGGTGTTCAATATCCTGCTTGGTTTTCGGAAATATTTCGTTCCGTTCGCCGCACATCGGCTGTTGCTAGATAAAGATGACATCGAATGGCTTAAAGTTAAACCAGTCCAGATGTTGGGTTTTATGCAAGACAAGGATCTGCCTTCTCAAGATGCTTATAATGCCGGTCAGAAGTTGTATATGTACGTGGTCATACTGGGAACGATAGGCATCATGTCGAGCGGTATCGTGATGACTTTTAAAGAAATCTTTCCACCAGTACTCAAGCAGTGGGCTCAGCCGCTTCATTGGCTCTCGGTTGGCGCAATCGTCGCCGGTTTGATCGTTCACGTATATATGGGGGCAGTCTTTCCGGAAGAAAAAGAAGCCTTCTTTTCCATGTTCTCCGGCAAGGTCTCTGCCTGGTATGCCAAGGCACACCACGAGAAGTGGTATTCTCAGAAGCTAACAGAGGAGCTTGAGTGGGAGGATAAGGTAACCGCTGAGTACCAGGAATCCAATGAAGATAAACTGCCTTCTGCTCGGCCTCAACCGTCAGAGTCAGGGTAAGATCCAACGCCTCAATAATTTTCCTGCGGGTCGCAAAATCTTTTTCAGCCTCTTCCAATCCCACCGATACCATCTCCGCAAATTCCGTGATGGTTTGTATTTGCTCATTGGATAAGGTGGATTGTTGGAAGCCGGCAATCAATTTCCCACGCTCCTTCTCTAATGATTTAGTGGTTCCCTCAATGCGTTTTTGTCTTTGAACTAAATGAAACTAATGATAAAAAACATGGCGCAAGTTAATCATCGCAAAAGCAATACAGTGAGCGCCAAAAAAGTAAACATCTTTACGATCGAACCTTAATAACAGAGCTCTGAATTTATCAATCCAGGCAAAGGAGCGTTCGCTGGTAAATCGGTGTTTGTAAACCTCCTGGTCAAACAAGCGTTTGCGACCTCGTTTTGTTACTTTGCGATTACGCTGGTTGACATCCATGTTGGGGATCAAACCATGATTGAAGCAGGTTTTACGAGCCGCCTTGGTGTCAAAAGCCTTATCTGCATTGAAGAAAGCACCACCAATATCAAGGCCCAACCTTTTCATGGATTTGAAGGCTGCCTGTAAGTGAGGTTTCAAGTTGTATGCATCATTGTGGTTGCCAGCAAGCAAACCTGTAGATGCGATGATGAAACCTTCACCATCCGTGATCGGCAGGATGTTGGTGGTCTTGGCTTTCTTTCGCCCTTGATAAGCGACGGATTCGCCGCCTTTCTTGGCAATCGCATGACTACCATCCAGGTTCAGTTCAGATAAATTCAAGTCCGTTTCAATCCTCATAATGCTGCCTTGCCATACTTTTTCCAGGCTACCGTCTCGGCTCCACTTGCGAAAATGGTAGTAAACGGCATGATAACTGATTTCTTTTTTTCTGAGATCATCTGCATCAGGGTCAATCGATATCCGATGCCATTGGCATCCCGTATGGAGCCGATAGAGGATATAGTTGAACACCTTGTATAGTGGAATCTTACTTTCATAACCACGTTTTGCTGTCGTAAGATGAGGTCGAATATGTTCATTGAACTGTTTTTCAGTTACACTTGTGGGGATCGTGCTCATAGCTGTTCTCCTTTGGTCAGGTTTTGAACAATTATGATGCACGATTATTTGTCCTTTCAATAGTTTCAATTACTTCGAGGAGAATTGATATGACTGAGAAACTGTTGAAGGGCAATCAGGTTGCAGAGATCCTTAATATCTCCAATTCTGCTGCATACAACTTATTGCGGCGCGGAGTGATTCCTTCCCTCAGACTTGGTCGCTCAGTAAGAGTTCGTCCAGAAGATCTGGATAGATTCATTCGTGATAGTTTAACTAATGGATCCATTGGATAACGAATTTGATATTTGATCGCTTGGTACACGATTCCATAATCGTAAGTGAATAAAATAAAGAGGACCATCCCAGGAGAAATTTACTTCAATATCAAATTAACAATTAATAGAGTTATAGAGAATTCAGCATGCCAAGGTTTAACAACTGTTGAAATAGACTAGGTAGTTATTGATAGGCTGTGATTTCTAAGCCTAACATATCATATCCTAATTCGATAGTTATTTTATATGATTGTCTTTAGAAATTAGACCCATTGATTCTGATAATGGAAAAAGGAGACTACAGTATGTTCGAATCAGATGAGTAGCAGAGCTTCTTTGGTGCTGAGCGAAAGTACACGATGGAGCAACTTTCAATGAAATTAGCGGTATCCGAAAACATAATAAGAAGATTTGGCGGACCTTTCGCTACGGAAGTTATCCTAACTGAGGGGGAAGGTGGTGGATACTTTTCTGTGCCATCAGTACTTTTAGATTACCAGCATGTATTAGGTCTTTCGATTGAAGAAACCTGGTTTCTCATAGGACTAATGAGATATAACTGGAATGGCAATACGGTTTATCCAAACATGACTCGTATGT
>DAOUET010000046.1:0-3314 GCA_034430155.1 Anaerolineales bacterium | reverse complement strand
CCCACACGCTGGCCAGTCTCAATTCTGGTTTCAGCCTGCTGTTGACTTCGGAAAGGGTCATACAGCCCGATAAAATGCTCAGGAGGATCTGAATCAGCTTGTCCGCTGTGTCGAAATCTCGCTCCCGCATCGGAATTCCCACTCCTGCCAGAGGTTCGAGCATATGATTCCACTGGTAATGGGCACACAGCGCCGCAAGCGGCGCATATTGTGAATTGGTCAGTTCTTCGGTAAAGCCAATTTCAATGGTCATCGGAATACTCCTTGGAAGAATAAGTCTAAAGCAATTTCTCCGATGATACCGGATCTTGGCTTCAACCGGCTAATGGAGAGACATTTTCCGAGTTAAACTGGTTCCTGTTTGCGTTATCAAGTTAAAAGCACCTGTATTTGCGCAAAAACAAGGTGCTACTTTGCGCTAACAATCGAACTGATTTGGTTGATTATGATTTCTAATTATGTTATAATTGCGCAAGTTTTCTAAATTAATTTTGCTAATTGTGTGCAACCGTGGACGATTCTCGTCACGCTCTCCGGCTAAACATCGGGTTTATCGTCGGTTTACCGGTAGGTTCCAGCCGGGAGTTTCTTTTTGATTTTCCTTCATTACACCTACATCCAGACTTAGATTTGAGTGGGCTGTCTGGTACAGCCCGCGTTACGCGAACTCCGCAGGGATTATATTTACAATTTAAGATGCAAGCGCTGGTGCAAACAGAGTGTGTTCGCTGCTTAAAGGAGCTTCAGCAACCTTTGAAGATCGATTTTGCTGAACTGTTCGCTTTTACCTCCCGTACCGTAAGCGAATCAGGGTTGATTCTACCCGAGGATGGTTACATCGACCTAGCTCCGTTGGTGCGTGAATATATGCTGCTGGAGATCCCGATTAACCCCTTGTGCACTCCAGATTGCAAAGGGCTTTGCGCTGTTTGCGGTGAAAACCTCAACGAATTTCCACACAATCATAATGATGAAGTTATTGATCCTCGTTTATCTATCCTGAAGAACTTGCTCAAGTAGGTCAATTATCGTCCCTAATAGACTTCAACCTTGACTGTCATTGCTGATACCGAGGAGAAGCGTCCATGGAACTAATACAGCCGACCAACCGAAAGAGAGAGGTCTTCAATAGTTTAATAAAAATAGCTGAAGTACAAGGATATCTCACCAGTGAGGATCTTAGAGAATCCATATCATTGGACAAAGGCGAGAAATTAGATAAAATCATGCTTGCTCTTCGCTGCCGGGGGATAGAGATTTTGATCGACGAGGAAGAGCAGCAAGATCAGCTCGATGATGAATTAAATCCCCAATCCCTGGTGATATCCCCAGGGATAAGTTTGGAATATATCGCCATCGATGATACTGTTGGTCTTTATTTGAAGGAAATGTCACGCGTACCGCTGCTGACACTTGAGGACGAGGTATCGTTGGCTAAACGCATTGAAAACGCTCGCCAGGTGGGGAAAGAACTCTCCCAACTCAAAGGTCGAGGTATGTTGAAACGACGCCGGGAACTAGAGGCGGTGTTAAAAGATGGTATTTTGGCACGCGAGCATCTCATCAAAGCCAATACCAGGTTGGTGGTCAGCATCGCAAAAAAGTATGTTGGGCGGGGAGTGCCATTTTTAGATCTGATCCAAGAGGGTAATTTAGGGCTAATGAAGGCTGTTGAAAAGTTCGAATACCGTCGTGGTTTTCGCTTCTCAACATACGCCACTTGGTGGATCCGCCAAACCATCACAAGGGCAATTGCCGATCAAGGTCGTACCATTCGTGTCCCGGTTCACATGGTGGATCGAATCCGTCAGATGCGTCGCACGTCACTTGAAATGGAACAAGGGCTGGGGCGACCACCCACATTAGAGGAATTAGCCGGTGAGATGAGTCTTGACAAAGGTAAACTTGAATGGATGCAAAAAGTATCTTGGTCACCGATATCTTTGGATAGTCCGGTGGGAGACGATGAGGAGGCTGACTTTGGCATGTACGTTGAGGATAAAGCCTCTCCCTCACCAGGCCAATTGGTGTATGCAGCTATGTTGAAAGAACGAATCGAAGAAGTCCTTGCCACCCTTTCTCCAAGGGAGGCGAGAATTCTGCGTTTGCGTTTCGGACTTGATGGCAATCATCCTTATACACTTGAAGAGGTCGGGCGGAAATTTGGATTGACGCGCGAACGTATCCGGCAAATAGAAGGGAAAGCATTACGCCGTTTACGACATCCCCGGCGAGCACGCTTACTTCGAGAATATCTTTGAAAAGGCTTATCCATAGCGATCTATATTAGTTAAATTAAAAAAAGCTGCTTGGAGAAGGAACCTTCCTTTACAACCAGCAGCTTTGATTTATACCCTGGAACCGTAGGGGAATTTTACAAGAGGACTTTATCTTTATGCCACTCTCTGAATAATTAATTCTCTTTCAGGTTAGTCGCTATTCCCTGGATCCTGGAGTTGGATTCGGATCATCTGTCATCGTAGAAAAATTCGCTGACCGCCACCATTGCCAGCCCAAGAAAAACAGGCAGCCGAGTATCAGCCCAATTGCTCCAGCAGCCATGGTGTTGCGCATCCTGCTGCTCGACGTGGGTTTCTGGGGCGTTATTGCTTGGCTAGCCAGGGCGATTTGGTTGTCGGTTTGCGCTGTATTCTTAATTTCGGTGACTTTCTGAGCCATGGCTTGATAAGCTTGCCAGGCCAGGTCACGCTGGCTGGTTAGCTCCTTTTGGCGCGCATTTTGATTCTCCAGCTCTGTGGCAATGTTTTGAAGCTCTGCAGCGGAGGATTGGATCGCCGGGTCGGGACTTTCTTGCAGGATCTGTTGGGTCAACTCATCCAATGAATCTTGGGCTTTGGCCTGTTCTTCTTTGGCCAATTGGATGACCGTATCCAGGTCTAGGGCGTAGTTGCCAGAATCATCGAGCAGTGTGTTCACGTCATTTACCTGCAGGTTTAGCGTCAAAGATTGGTTCCCGCCAGACGTCTGGCTTGCATCGCCAGGAGATTGGATATTTACATCCGAGATACCTAAAGCGGTGGCTCGGACCCTCAGGACCGCCAAGGCGTCACCCAATCCACCCGAGTTTGATTTGATCCCCTCCTGAATTTGCTTCTTCAATGCCTCTGCCTGAACGACCAGGTTTTCCATTGATTGTTTCCGATTTGTGTAATAAGAGATCTTCCAGGAGCGTTCTTCAGTCAAACTTGAGAGTAAAGTTTCGGCTTCATCGAGCTGTTTCTGTAAGATAGAAATTCGATTGTTTTGGATAAAAGTTTCCAGATCAGCTTGGGCGGTTTGATAATCTTGCCTGG
>DAOUET010000045.1:0-2419 GCA_034430155.1 Anaerolineales bacterium | reverse complement strand
GTCTTAGGATTGGGTAAAAACGAGTCAGGGGTTGGCTGATGAGGGTCTCGACTATGAAAAATCAAATACAGGCGGGCGATCATCCAAGGATTAATTCGCTGCGAAACAGACCTCGGTAAGCACAGCATGAACTCTTTGGGCAAAGGCGGCAAAGGTGTGCCGCTCTTCGTAAAGATTACGGGCGTTGCGCCCCATGCGGTCAGCCTCCTCAGGATGGTCCCAGAGATAGCTGATGGCTTCTCGAAGCCTGGTAGCATCACCGGGTGGAGTCAGCAACCCGGTTTCGCCTTCTTGGATGTATGTGCTCGGACTGGGTGTTCGTGAAGCAACCACCGCTTTGCCCATGGCCATAGATTGCAGAATAACACTATCCCCCGCTGAATGGGGTATGTCCAAGAGAGGCACAACCACGAAACGGGATTGAGCCAATAATTTGTGAAATTGAGCTCTGGGCAGTAAATCATTGACCACCACGTTGGGGGAAAATTGGATGCCATCGATATTGAACTTGCGAGCATTGATCACGACTTTGCATGGCAAGCCGGCAACCGCTTTCGCAAAGGTGGCATAATCCCGGTAGGAACGACCACAAGCAAAAATAAAATCTTCACCAGGTGGATGTCCATCCATCTGACCTTTTCCAACATCATACCAGCCATGCAAGATGAAACTGATTTTTTCACTGGGAATACCCAGCACCGAGTTCAGATAGTTAGCATCCCACTCTGAGAGAACCACCAAGCGATCGACGGACTTAAGCGCGAAGCGGGTTAACACAGGAAAATGGGAAATAATCCCTCGCTGGTTATAAGCCAGGATGACCATTTTGGGCTTGTAAATCCTTAAAAAACTGCGATAGAGCGCCAGGGGAAAACCGTTCTTGCCTTCCCAGGCAACTACCAGGTCATAATCTCTACGGGAGGTTTGTGCAATGGCCTTGATTCCCAGCCAAAAATAAGTAGGGTAATAGGTGAGCAGCTTGCCCCACTTGGGAAATCGATCGATCACGCCCTTGACCCAGAGGAAATCCACCTGGTCATCCGCCTGGGGTAGTTCGTTCCAGAGCCAGCGATCCCCGGGTTTCACCGGGAAATCAGTTAAACATAAGACTTTCACTAATATCTTTCCATGATACAAATGATCGTTATTGGAATTCCTCAGTTAAACAATCGTGGCAAGATAATTGGTTGCACCTCTAAAGTATTCCAGGTCTTCGTAATATCTTTCAACCGGAATCAATAAGTTACCGGGGCAAATCCTTTTGATTTCAAATCCGTAGGGATGCAACATATCCCAGAAATCACGGAAATAAGTGCGTGAATTAATATTTCCTGAACCGAATTCGAAGGTAAGCGCTTTAATCCGCCTGTATTTAAGCGATTCTTGGGCTCCATGGAGAGCTGCCAGCTCATGTCCTTCGATATCTAATTTCATGAAATCAACCATATCAAGTTTATATTGGTCAATGATCTCATCAATTGTGGTGACCCGGACTTTCTCCTCGGAAAATTTATACCCCTGAAGATAACTTTCCCTCCGTGGATGGAGTGATGCCACAGGCGACCAGGCATCAGGACTATATAAGGTAGCAAACCCGGGGGTTTCACCAACTGCCGCCCTAATTAGCGTCGTGCGGGGAAGATTTTGCGAACTCAAAATCACCTGGCAATAGTTCAACGGTTCAATTTGGAAGATAGAGCATTGCTGAGCGCCAAGTGCCTCCAAGAGGAGTGCAGACCATAATCCCCGGTTAGCACCAACATCAAAAATAACAGCATCCGGCCGACGAATATACGAGAGCGCTACGCTCACCTCTCCTTGCAGATCCCAACCTGCACCCGAACCCTTCCCCTGGACGAATGCCAGGTATGCTTCCAAATACCGGATTATCTCAGCCAGATGACGATTATTAATAAAGACTCGGGCGAAAAAAGGAGCGATCTTTTTACCCAAAAGGTTTATTCTATCTGGTCCTAAATCATTATTCATGCAACAGGGTTTTAGTCATTCCGATAGGAATAGCGATATTCCGATAAGATATTTGTTCCATCGCTATCAATCCTCCCAGGAACAGCCATCCCAACACGCTGGCTCTCATCCCCCACAACCCGATGTTATACACGAAAGGCAGCACCCAATCCCCCAACATGCCGGCCGCCAGGGTGCCGGCCAGGCCGCCCAGGCAGCCATAAACATACGCCCTGGCAAATCCTTCCGGCACGATCGTACGAAGTCGCCAACCAAGCCGGCCAACTTCCCAGACCAACCACAGGAAACAGGCCAGGCCGAGCAAGCCGGTTTGAGCCACGATGTCGACGTAGTTATTGTGGGAATTGAAGGGCACGTAATAGCCCAAGATGGGGAAAAGGGAGGTGTACCAGTGGTAGTTGGCCGGACCCAGCCCCAAGAGCGGATTGAC
>DAOUET010000044.1:0-15305 GCA_034430155.1 Anaerolineales bacterium | reverse complement strand
ATCAAAGGCGCTGCCAGTAGCCGTATGAAGGATGAGCCATCCGGGTATCGCACCGATTCGATCGAAGTCACCTCATCGGCTTTGAAGATCGAGGTGATGGCGATCCCCTTAGAATAATCCATATTCCTCTGGCGTGTGGTCGAACCGACAAACCCCTCGTTATTTGTGCGAACCATGTCTCCCAGCTTGTCGGAAAGTTTCGGCAATGATCCGGTCTGGTCCCGGCAACGGAAGAGCAACCGGTGGGTACCCAGCATGCCTGCCGAAACCACTATATTGCGGGCCCGCACAACCCGCTCGGGCCGGTGGAACCAGGCAGTTGAGCTGCGATAAACTACTTCATAACGCCCTCCCTCCACTTGGTCCTCCCCCTGTGGACGAATGTCGCGGACTTCCACCTCTGGCCAGATTTCTGCGCCCCATTTTTCAGCCAAATATAAATAGTTCTTATCCAAGCTGTTCTTGGCGTCGTGGCGGCACCCGATCATGCATTCCCCACAATGGGTGCAACTTTTGCGCATAGGTCCCTCGCCATCAAAATAAGGGTCAGGCACTGGCTCCCCTTCTTTTCCCTGATCACCGAAGAAGATCGATACCGAGGTGGGTTGGAAGGTTTCTCCCATACCCAACTCGGATGAGATCCCTCGCAAGATCTCATCCGCTGGCCAGGATCGCGGATTCCGAGTTACACCCAGCATCCGCTTGGCAGTCTCGTAATGCGGCCTCAACACGTTCTTCCAATCGGCCAGATGTTTCCAGGCTGGCGCTTGAAAGAGTACATCATCCGGTTCCATCAATACGCCCGCATACACCAAGCTGCCCCCTCCAACGCCACTTCCGGTCAGTGCCAGTACTCCATTGAGCAGGGTCATCTCCTGGATGCCAAAGCAGCGTATCGCGGGTGCCCATAAGTACCTGAAGATATTCCAGTTGGTCTTTGGGTAGTCTTCATTCCTAAAGCGTTTGCCGCGTTCCATTACTAAAACGCCATAGCCCTTCTGTGTCAGGCGCATGGCAGAAATGCTCCCGCCAAAACCAGAGCCAATCACCACAAAGTCATAAACCTGCTCTTTCTGATCGGTTTTCATGCTTCTCTCCAAAAAAACCGCCCATACCAGGCTCTCGGGATGAGTATACACCAAAAGGAAGCCTCTCATCTTGTCTCAGCTCTTGAGATTGGCCAACTATTTACAAAAAAAGATAAATATGGTAAAACTTATCGGGTAGACCGTGACCTTCGGAAAAAAATTAGTGTAACAATTTTTGAAATTCTCCGTTGTGTTTAATGAAAAGTTAATATATACTTAATTTAACAAATAGATCCTTGTCCCTTTTGTGGGGGGTCAAGCAAATGGATAAAGTTGTTCCATGCCTCCCAATCTATGAGGTTCGTAAATAGAATCTCCTCGTTTACGATATCCCCCATAAACAGCTTCGATGCTGAACACCACCTTTATCCTTTGGAGGGACCAGCCAGCTAATCGCACAAAACTAGGTTTTTAAGGTAAATCCGATATCATCCTCCAACCCTTTGGAATAGTTGAAAGCCATTCCAGGGGACAATCATGCAGCTTTGGGTCAATATCTTGGTCGAATTTACTTTTTGGGATTATTCAGCGGTAGGGATCACCGCTCCGTTCTCCTTATCCATTAATCAAGCTTTCCGTGTAGGATTTTTAACATTAAATATTTCTTTCTCGTCTGCCCTCTGGCAATGAGGTTTTGTGAACCAGAGTGGTCGAATTATCCTTTTCATAGCAGGATAGTAACCGCGAAGGGAGGGTTTCAGCAATGATACGTGGAATTGTTAGCTGGAGTTTGCAGTTTCGCTTCCTGGTGATCATTCTTGCAGTGGTGGTGATGGTAGTTGGTATTGTACAAATGCGGGACATGCCGGTAGATGTCTTGCCCGAGTTTTCACCGCCGTATGTCGAGATCCAAACCGAGGCTCTAGGGCTTTCCGCGGAGGAAGTGGAACAGATGATCACCGTTCCGATGGAGCAGGACCTGCTCGCCGGAGTGGCCTGGCTCGACGTCATCCGCTCCGAATCTGTCCCCGGGTTGTCGTCGGTGGTGGTCTATTTCGAGCCCGGGACCGATCTTTACCGTGCACGCCAGATGGTGGCAGAGCGCATCGCACAGTCCGCAGTTGGTTTGCCGCACGTGTCAAAACCACCGACCATGATCCAGCCCCTGTCATCCGCCAGCCGGTTTATGATCGTCGGGCTTTCCTCGAAACAGCTGTCCTTGATCCAGATGTCGGTGCTCGCCCGGTGGACCATCGGGCCGCGCTTGATGGGCGTGCCCGGCGTAGCCCATGTAGCCATCTGGGGCAATCGAGACCGGCAACTGCAGGTACAGGTCGATCCAGAACACCTGCAAGATATGGGGGTAACCCTCCGGCAAGTGGTCGATACCACCGGGAATGCGCTCTGGGTGTCATCCTTGACCTACCTAGAGGCCTCCACACCCGGCACCGGAGGTTTCATCGATACCCCCAATCAAAGGCTCGGGATCTGGCATGTCTTGCCGATCAAATCACCGGAGGACCTGGCCCAGGTTCCCGTAAAGGGTACAGCGCTGCAGCTGCGTGACGTGGCCAACGTGGTAGAAGATCATCAGCCACTGATCGGGGACGCGCTGGTTAACGACAATCCTAACCTGTTGCTCGTCATCGAAAAACTACCCGGAATAAACACCTTAGAGGTAACTCGCGGGATTGAAGATGCGCTGGATGCACTGCGGCCTGGTTTTGCCAGCATCGATTTCGATGCCACCCTCTTCCGGCCGGCTAGCTTTATCGAGATGGCCATGGCTAATCTCGCCCGGACACTGGTCATCGCTGCGCTGCTGGTCGTGTTGGTCCTGGGCTTCTTTTTTTATGGATGGCGGTCCGCGTTGATCAGCCTAGTGGCGATCTCTTTATCTCTGGTCGCTGCGCTGGTCGTGCTATACCTGCGAGGAGCGACCCTAAATGCAATGGTTCTAGCAGGTTTGATAATCGCCCTGGGTATCATCATCGATGACGCCATCATTGACGTCGATCGCATTATGCAGCATCTTCACCAAAATCAGGTAGAAGATGATCCCAAATCGACTGCCAACGTGATCCTGGAGGCTTCCGCTGAAACGCGCGGCGCCGTCTTCTTTGCCACCCTGGTCACGCTACTGGCAGTGCTCCCGGTCTTCTTCATGGAAGGTCTATCAAGTGCGTTGTTCCAACCTTTGGTGGTCTCCTATGGGTTGGCAGTGCTGGCTGCCATGGCCGTGGCGTTGATCGTCACACCCGCCCTCAGCCTGATCCTCCTGTCCGAGCCGCTTCTCGAAACCCATGAATCCCCGCTGGTAGGTTGGCTGAAACGAGGTTGTGGGCCGGTTCTTGCGGGTACCCTACGTAATCCGAGGTTGGCCTACGCAGTGGTCGTGCTCCTCATCCTGGCTGGCATCGTCGGGCTACCATTCATCAGGCAAAACCAGCTGCTTCCATCATTCAAAGAGCCTTACCTGACAATCCAATTGGAGGCCGCGCCGGGAACATCCCTTCCGGCAATGAACCGCATCCTGACCCAGGCCAGCAAGGAGCTGCGGGCCGTTCCTGGCGTCAGCAATGTTGGCGCCCACGTGGGGAGGGCCGTGTTCGGGGATAAAGTGGTCGGCATTAATTACGCTGAGGTGTGGGTAAGCCTGGATCCGCAGGTTGACCATGACGCCACTGTAACCGCCATTGAGTCAACTTTAGAAGGATACAGCGGGTTGGATCGCCAGGTGCAAACCTATCTGCAGCAGGTGGTCGGTCAGACCCAGATCAGCAGCAATGGAACCCTCACCTTGCGCGTTTTTGGTGAGGACCACCAGGTCCTGGGCGA
Organism: Anaerolineales bacterium; assembly: GCA_034430155.1. Lineage (GTDB taxonomy): Bacteria > Chloroflexota > Anaerolineae > Anaerolineales > UBA4823 > DAOUET01. Next base: position 11,439 of record DAOUET010000044.1, on the reverse strand, counting down.
GCAAGCCGAGAAGCTGCAGCAGGTTTTGGTGGGGATCGGCGGCGTCATCGATCCACGTGTGGTATTCACCAAAGAAGAACCTACGGTAGAGATCGAGGTCAATCTTGATTCTGCCCAACGCTTTGGCGTAAAGCCCGGAGATGTCCGCCGGGCAGCCGCCACCTTGCTATCAGGCATTCAGGTCGGCAGCCTTTTCGAGGAACAGAAGGTGTTCGACGTGGTGGTATGGAGCACGCCCGAAACACGCGACAGTATCGACGATATTCACCAGCTGCTGATTGACACCCCCGGTGGCGGTCACGTGCGTTTGGGGGAGGTAGCGGATGTACGCGTAGTGTCCTCTCCAACCGTCATTAAGCGTGAAGCCATCTCGCCCTATAGAGACGTGGTCTTTAATGTTCAAGGGCGGGATAGCCGCGCGGTGATAGGTGAGGTTAAAGCGGCTATTCAGAATTTTGCATTCCCCCTGGAGTACCATGCCGTGGTGCTGGAAGACTACGCCGCCCAACAGGCCACTCAGCAGCGCCTGCTTGTCTCTGGCATTATGGCTGCGTTCGGGATTTTCTTGCTCCTGCAGGCCTCCTTCCGGAGCTGGCGTCTGGCAGCCGTGATTTTCCTGACCGTGCCCGGGGCACTGGCAGGCAGCCTATTGGCGGCACTCTTGGGTGGCAGCCTCATCCCGCAGAGTTCCCTCTTTGGATTTCTCGCCATCCTGGGAATTGCTGTACGCAACAGCGTCATGACGATCAATCAATACCAGCATCTTGAACGAGGGGAAGGTGAGCGCTTTGGGCCAGAGTTGGTCCTTAACGGGTCACGCCAGCGGGTCGCACCAATTATGATGACTACGCTCATCACCGGCCTGGCTTTGCTGCCCTTTGTGCTCTCCGGCGGTATCCCCGGCCTGGAGATGGTGCGCCCAACAGCCATCGTCATCCTGGGAGGGCTGGTCACATCGACGCTGATAAACCTGTTTGTGGTTCCCCCCTTGTACCTGTGCCTTGGAGCTAGCGTAGAAGCTGAGCTATTTAGCACGTTACCAAGCCCTCAACCAGACTTCAGTTCATCATCCGACTGAGTGCAAGCTATGTATCGAGATTCGCCTAGACCCTATACCAAAATTTATAAGGATGGTCGTATGCGTTGGCAAATCCTGTACATACGACCATCACACCTCCCGCTTTTTCGATATGTACCCAGCATCAAGACATCTAGGAGGAAGCTCCATGGAACGCAATAATCGATGGATGGTTATCGCACTGGTCATCCTTACCATTCTCCTTCTTTCAGCCTGTAAAAAGAATTCTACTCCAACGTCTTCAGAACCATCCTCTAGCGTTAAGGAAATCCCGGGGTCAGACCTCAAGCGGGTGGTATTGACCGAAAAGGCAGCCGAAAGGCTTGGACTCCAGACAGTCACAGTTCGTGAGGAGACGATGGTGAGGAGGGAGACCATTGTAGGTGAGGTGGTTACCCAGAGGGGAGAGATGGTCCCCAATCCCAACCAGGTGTGGATACGCGTGCCCCTCAATGAAAGAGATATGAAGATGGTGGCTCGCGACCAACCGGCCTGGGTTCTTCCTTTAGTCATCGACGATGAGGAGGACTCAGACGATGAGGAGGATGGCATTTTCGCTGAGCTGGATGATATCTTGGGTGAAGATGACCGCGAAGGTACCGCGCTATATTACCTGGTAGACAGCCCCAAAACTGGCCTACTGTCGGGGGAAAAGGTATTCGTAGCGGTTTCTCTGTCTGAGAGTGGGGAGCTGCGAAAGGTTATCCCCTACGCTGCGCTGATCTATGATGTTAATGGAGGTACCTGGGTGTACACAAAAGAACCCAATGCCCTGGCATTCATCCGGTACAGCGTCATCGTCGACTACATCACAGACGAAATGGTGGTTCTGACAAAGGGTCCGCCCGTGGGCGCGGAGGTCGTTACGGTGGGAGGACAAGAATTGTTCGGTGCTGAAACCGGGGTTTCAAAATAACGATTTGACCGGATCGGCCGGGAATCGCAAAAGGCGCGATTGTATGAGAGACCTGACTGCTGCTCCTGGAGGAGATCAAAATGCGATGGATAGTTAAAACCAGCCTGCAATATCGATACCTGGTAGTTTTTGCCGCCGTGGCGATAATGGTCTTCGGCATCGCCCGGTTGAGGAACTCATCGGTGGACGTTTTTCCCGAATTTGCGCCGCCCAAGGTGGAGGTACAGACCATATCCCTGGGGCTTTCCGCAGCCGACGTGGAAGAACTGGTCACCGTTCCGTTGGAGAATGCCCTCAACGGGATCCCTGGGCTGGACGTGATGCGTTCCAGGTCAGTTTCCGACCTTTCGGATATCGTCCTCATCTTCAAACCTGAGACGGATCTCATCTTTGCAAGGCAGCTGGTTGCAGAGCGTATTGCGGCGGTCTATCCCACCCTGCCCACCTGGGCGGCGCCACCGGTGATGATCCAACCCCTGTCGTCCACCAGCCGGGCCATGAAAATCGGTATCTCCTCAGATAAGATTGATTTGATGGACCTGTCCATGATCGCCTATTGGAAGATACGCGCCCGTTTGTTGGATGTACCCGGAGTGGCTAACGCGCCCATCTGGGGCGAGCGAATTAAGATGCCCCAGGTACTGGTCGATTTAAAAAAACTGCGCGCCTACGGCGTTTCGCTCAACCAGGTCATGGAGGTAACCTCAGACGCCCTGGACGTCAGCCTGCTAATGTACTCAGAAGGATCTTTTATCGGCACCGGAGGATTCATCGATACCCCCGATCAGCGCTTCGGCATTCGCTCCGTCCTGCCGGTCATCACGCCGGAAAAGCTCGGCGAAGTGCCCATATATGATCGAAAGAAACCGGATGGCACCCCGCTTCTCCTAAATGATGTGGGCGATGTGGTTTGGGGTACCTTACCGCTCTTCGGGGACGCAGTGATTAACGAAGGTCCTGGTCTGATGATGATCGTCGAGAAGCTTCCATGGGCCAACACCTTGGACGTGACCCGGGGAGTGGAAGCTGCTTTCGAGGAGATGAAACCCGGCCTTAAGGACATCGACATCGATACCACCATATTTCGTCCAGCGACCTTCATCGAACTGTCAATTGACAATCTCACCGAGTCACTGCTAATCGGCGGCATTCTGGTGGTGATCGTGCTGCTCTTCTTCCTTTACGAGTGGCGGGTCGCATTAATCAGCGCTACGATTATCCCGGTGTCGCTGATGGTTGCCCTGCTGGTGCTCAACCTGCGTGGGGTGACCATCAACGTGATGACCCTGGCAGGGCTGGCGATCGCCATCGGTGCGGTAGTAGACGACGCCATCGTTGACGTAGAAAATATCGTGCGGCGTCTGCGCCGGCTTCGCAAAGAGGGGAGCACCCAATCCACCGCAAGCATCATCCTGGAAGCCTCGCTTGAAGTACGCGGGGCTATCGTCTACGCCTCACTGATTGAAATCTCAGCGCTGCTGCCGGTCTTCTTCTTGGAAGGCTTATCGGGTGCGTTTTTCCAACCGCTGGCCACCGCCTATGTGGTGGCGGGTCTGGTCTCCCCGCTGGTCGCTCTGACGGTCACGCCAGCCATGGTTCTGATCCTCCTTTCCAATGCGTCCATCGAGCACCACCAGTCCCCCATCATCCCCTGGATGCACCGCATCTACGACCGGATTCTGGGGCGCATACTGCGTACCCCTCGCCTGGCGTATGGTACGGTCAGTTCCATCGTGCTGGCAGGAGCGTTGGTTTGGCCTTTCCTGGGCCAGGAGCTGCTGCCATCGTTCAAGGAACGGGATTTCCTGATGCACTGGATCACTAAACCCGGCACCTCCCACCCGGAAATGTGGCGGATAACCGCTCAGGCTTGTCGCGAGCTGCTGACTATAGAGGGTGTGCGCAACTGCGGATCCCATATCGGACAGGCCCTGATGGCGGATGAGCCCTACGGCATCTATTTTACCGAGAACTGGATCAGCGTGGATCCTTCGGTCGACTACGATCAGACCCTGGCCAAGATTCAAGAGACGGTGGACGGATACCCCGGGTTGATTCGCGATGTGCAGACCTATCTGAAAGAGAGGATCCGGGAGGTGCTGACAGGGTCTAGCGATACCGTCGTCATCCGCATCTACGGTCCCGACCTGCAGGTGCTGCGCGATAAGGCTGACGAGGTGCGGGCCTCCCTAGAGGGGACCGATGGAATCGTAGATTTGAAAAAGGAGCTGCACATGGATACGCCCCAGATTGAAGTCGAAGTGGATCTGGAGGCGGCCCAACGGTATAGGCTGAAACCGGGTGATATCCGCCGGGCAGCCGCCTTCCTGGTACAAGGCGAAGAAGTAGGTGACATTTTCGTCAATGGCAAGACCTACGATGTGAACGTGTGGAGCACCCCCGAGACGCGCAACAGCCTGACCGATATCCAGGAGCTGCTGATCGACACACCCTACGGCAGTCAAGTGCGCCTGGCAGATGTAGCTGACATCCGCATCGCGCCGGTTCCGAACGTCATCGAGCGTGAAGGTCAGTCCCGTAAGATCGACGTTTCTGCCAACGTTCGTGGGCGCGATCTCGGCTCGGTTGTGAAGGACGTCGATTCAGCCCTGGCGACCGTCAATTTCCCCCTGGAGTACCACGCCGAGATGATCGGCGAATACGCCGAGCGACAAGCTGCCCAGCGAAATTTACTTCTCGCTGGGACCGTGGCGGTGATCGCGATCTACTTCCTCCTGGTCACTTCCTTTGAAAACTGGCGTCTGGCGACGCTTACCTTCTTCACCTTACCCTGGGCGCTGGTAGGCGGTCTGCTGGCCGCCTTTTTAGCAAACGGCGTGCTCTCACTTGGTTCGCTGGTCGGACTGCTGACCATCCTAGGGATTGCCACCCGCAACGGGATCATGATGATCAGCCACTTCCAGCACCTGGAGGAACAAGAAGGCGAGACCTTCGGTGAAGAGTTGGTAAAGCGCGGGGCGCGCGAAAGGATCGCGCCGATTATGATGACTGCGCTGACCACCGGACTGGCCCTGGTACCCTTGGTGATCACCGGCAATATCCCCGGTCAGGAGATTGAATACCCCATGGCTATCGTCATCCTGGGAGGCTTGGTGACCTCGACCTTGCTTAACCTGCTGGTGGTACCTACTTTGTACTTGCGTTTTGGGAAACCAAGGGCTCAAGTCGCTCAAATTAACTAACCAAATCGTCTCATAAGGGGTTTATGTGTGGTTATAAGCAGCAAAGCCGCGTTGTAACTACACAACCTTTACAAACAAGGAAGGAAATTAAAATGCGACGTCTTCACCCTGTCTATGCAGTAGCAATGTTGCTTTTAATGGTTTTGGCTTCGGCATGCAGTAGCGCGGCCACCCCGGCAGCCCCCACTGCGGCACCGACCATGGCGCCTCCACCCACCCCGACATCCACCTCTGAGCCTACTCCGGTGCCGACTATCGACTTTGAGAGACAGCTCGAAGACCTCGACCCCGCCAATTTCGATGATCCGACCAATATCGATAACCCATGGCTTCCTCGAAAACCGGGAATGCAATATACCTACGAGGGAATCACCGAAGAAGGCGGCGAACGCATTCCCCATCGCGTGATTACCACCGTCACCGACCTGACCAAGGTGATCGGGGGTATAGCCACGGTCGTCGTTTGGGACCAGGACTTCAGCGCTGGCTACCTGGTGGAGACTGAGCTGGCCTTCTTTGCCCAGGACAATGACGGCAACGTCTGGCGCATGGGTGAGTATCCAGAAGTATACGAGCTGGGTAAGCTCATCGAGACCCCCGCCTGGATTCACGGCCTCAAAGGTGCGAGGGCAGGGATTATGATGAAAGCAGAGCCTCAGCTAGGAATTCCCAGCTACTCCCAGGGGTGGGGGCCGGCGGTTAATTTTACGGATCGAGGACAGGTAGACCAGATAGGTCAGGAGACGTGTATCCCCCTGGGCTGTTATGAGGATGTTCTAGTGGTCGCCGAGTTCAGCAAAATGGAGATAGACGCTTTCCAGGTAAAGGACTACGCCCCAGGGGTAGGTAATGTACGCGTCGGGTGGAGGGGAGCGGATGCAACCAGAGAGACGCTGGAATTGGTCGAGGTCGTCCAGTTAAGCCCAGAAGAACTGGCCGCGGTCCGTCCACGTGCGCTGGAATTAGAGCAGCGAGCCTACAAGACCAGCAAAGAAGTGTACGCTCAAACACAGCCGGTAGAATACACCTCCATTGAAGAGTCATCTGAAGAAACCCCCCAGGTAAGCGTAGCCCCTGAGAAAGTATTCGAGGATTTCGACCCGGCGAATTTCGAGGACCCAACCAACATCGACAACCCATGGTTACCCCTGGCGCCAGGCATGCATTGGGTTTATGAGGGGTTCACCATCGAGGAGGGTGAGGAGATCCCCCATCGCATTGAGTTCACCATCACCGATCTGACCAAGGAAATTGAAGGTGTTCCCACGGTCGTGGTTTGGATCCTGGATTACCGCGATGATCAAGTAGTGGAGAAGGAGATCGCCTTCTATGCCCAGGACAACGATAGCAACGTATGGTACCTGGGTGAGTACCCTGAAGAATACGAGAACGGCGAGTTCGTCGATGCACCCACCTGGATTTCCGGGATCGAGGATGCAAAAGCGGGGATCAAGATGATGGCAGACCCACAGATGGGGACCCCCAGTTACTTTCAAGGATGGGCGCCCGCCATAGAGTGGTCGGACTACGGGCAGGTGGACCAGATAGGCCAGCAAACCTGCGTACCATTAGACTGCTATGAGGATGTGCTGGTGATCGCCGAATCCAGCCTTCAAGAGACAGACGCTTTCCAGCTCAAGTACTACGCCGGCGGCGTAGGCAATGTCCAGGTTGGCTGGAGGGGAGCAGACGCAACCCAGGAAGAGCTGGAGCTGGTTGAATACCTGCAACTCAGCCCAGAGGCGCTTGCCAAGATCCACGCTATGGCATTAGAACTGGAGACCCACGCCTACCAGGTGAGCCCGGAGGTGTACGGTCAAACGCCACCGGTAGAAAGTCCGTAAACATCCACTGGTTATCGCTTAACATTAACCATAAGGGCCTGATTGTCGATCTCGGCGGACGAGGTACTCAACATTGCTGAGATCGATCTATTTAATAGTCATTCTACTGGCTATCAATGAACCCGTATCCAGTCAGAAGCAGGTTTGCATCCTGAATGAGTCCGATTCCTGAGGCATACACCTTATACTCAACTTCCAAAAGATTAAGGGCAGTACCTTCTTTGGTTTTCAATGATTTCGGGAACTCCCCCGCAGGAGTTGTAAGGGTCTGGTCGAGACTGATGATTTCAGCCCGGTCCATGGCCACATCGGGAGCTATCTCCTGGTAGTACTTCATGCCCACCATGGGATTGCCCGGCATGATCAGCCCGAACCTGGCATTACCTTCCCCCGATCGCCATGCACCACTATGGCTGGTGATCTGGCCCGATTGGTACATATCGACCTCTTCACCAAAATAATAAACATCTTTAGTTTGCTCACAGATCGCAAAGAAATTCCTTGAAACTTCAATAAGTTCTCCGTTCTTTGATTCGCGCTCCTCCACCACCCGGGTCTGAATGCCATCTACCTCGACGGTTTCATCAAGCACCGTAATGACGAGTATTTCCGTCCCTCCTTCCAGAACGAGTTGGAAGCCAGGTTCCAGGATAAAGTACTGGTTGCCTCCTGTGGTAGCCATGGTGCATGTCGATATATCGAAATCCTTCTGCCAGTCTGACCCAAGATCGGGGGCTGAAATATTTGGTGTGCTAATTGTTAGCGGCGAGGTCGCGCACCCAATCAAAGACCCTGCAATTACCATAACCAACATAACTTTTCCAAAGGCTCGAGGTTTCATGGTACCTTCCTTTATGTCGACTATGGCGTCTTAAGATATAACCAGCTAAACAAGGTATGTAGGCAAAAACCGCAAGGGAACATCGTCTAGTGACACTCACATAGTAACCACGCCCATGAGCGAGCCACTGTGAACCTCAAACCCAATTTTGCCTGAATATAGAATACTCCGCAAGGGGCAAATACGGGATAATTGAATTACCCCACCAGCAAAACCTCTTCGATTTTTTCGCTAAAGGCAGCACTTTCCGGGTCTCCGGTCAAGAATTCAATCTTCTCTGGGCTATCGACACCTAACCCTAGATCAACTGCCCTGGCGATCTGCTCTTGCTGGAATATCTTTCCCTGCCCCGCTTCTGTCTTGCAACCGAAGTAACGCAATAGAGCAACACCAGTAGCGTCGAGGGCAACCCGGTCCGTACCTGCTAAAATCACCTCTGGTGAAACCCGCTCGCCCATATCCGGACCACCCGAAATAAAGGCTTCCAGGCCATCCAAAACGACCAATACAGGTGCGTAGGCCGCGTTGATCTCAGCGATCATCCTGTGCTGGTGCGGGGAAGCGTGCAGCTCCTGCATAAAATCATGATCATCTTGCAGATTTCGCTTGGCAACCATCCCCACAGAATTCTTCAACGACATGGTGAAATGCCCGCCGTACCTGTGGGTCTTCAGACAGCAGGTTTGCACCAGCGCATCGGCTTCGAGGCAAGGGCGCGCAAATGGAAACCCGTTACTCCAGTGACTACCGGGAGGCTGGACCATTACCCAATCATCGGGAACCAATTCATCAAAGACCACGACCTCAAAGTCCAATGCCTCGGCCAGCTCGAAGATACCAATCTCATCCATTACCCGGCGGGTATCCCCCATGCCACTACGGTCACCGATCGTGATCTTCTCCGCACCCATCTCTTTGAGTGCCTTAACCAGGGTGACCAGCACATCCGGGTGGGTAGAGCCTGGTGCCGGGTCGGCGCTATTGAAATTCGGCTTCACGAAAACGCGCTTCCCCACAAAAGGATTGATGCCCAAAAGGTCGATGGCCTTGCGCACCCCTGCAGCCCGATCCTTGGTTTTGACGAGAGCCAACCTAGCGATCTCACCCTCTACTGTTTCGGTTGGGGCTGCAGTAGCGGCCGTCTCGGTATCAGTTGGCTTTACCCCTTCTGGAACGTTCGTGGTTGTCGCTTCATTTGATTGGGAAAGGGTTGGTACTTCCCGAGTGCTGGTTGGAGATAGCAGGACCTCCGGATTTATCCCAGCCTTTGAACATCCTTCCAGGAATGAAGCCAGGGCAGCCCCTCCACCCAAGGCTGTAGCAATACGCAGAAACTCCCTGCGGCTTAAAGATGAATTGGATCCTTGTTTGTTCACTACCTGTCCTTTCCCGAAAAACCAGGCTAATCATACCAACTGCAGGACTTGGTTAATAGATAACTGGAATTATACAGCCTTACTCCATGGTTCTCACGAAATTAATGGCATCGAAAAAATAGGGATCATAAGCACGAGACTCACATCCTCTTACCAGCCCATTACCAGCTTTACACGTTATATATAGGGGCTCTTTCCACAACCTGCTTGCAACCGATGTTATCCCCCCTTTTTCTACCATCCCAGCCTCTTCAAAATGTCTAGCAAATCGTACCGCAATCTTTGTATTACGAGACTAAATGAACCAGAGGTGAAATTCTCCTTAGCGGCCAGGTTGGTGATTACTCACCCAAAGGGCTGCGCACGGCTTTCGGACCTCGATTGAGGACATGCGTATAAATCATAGTGGTTTGACATCCTTGTGGCCGAGCAGTTCCTGAACTGTGCGAATATCATAGCCAGCTTCGAGCAAGTGGGTCGCGAAGGAGTGCCTGAAAGTGTGTATAGCCTTCTTTTAGATCTTTTTGATGGATAAGTTGAGTAGTTTTTAGCTGAAACTGAAGTGGTTCGATCAGCGTTTCTGGCAACAATGTACTACGGTCATTCGCACCTTTTGCCGATCGCACGATAATGCGATGATTGCCAAAGTCAATATCTTTCACACGTAATCGCAAGCATTCTTGTAACCGCATACCACTGCCATAAAGTAGCCTGGCAATCAGGCCAGTAGTATCTTCAACATACTGAAGAACGTTGCGCACTTCTGTTGGCGTTAATACGGTAGGAAGGTGGGTTGAACGCTTGGCAGTGATTAGTCGAGTTGGCAGGTCGAGTTCTTCATGTAGAACATTGCGATAAAGGAAAATCAAGGCACTGAGCGCTTGATTCTGTGTGGATGCGGATACTTTCCTTTCGGAGGCGAGGTAGGTAAGAAATTCCTGAACTTCATTTTCTCCCATATCTTTGGGATGGGTTTTGTTTTGAAAGAGGATATAACGCCTGACCCAATCTACGTAAGATTGTTCCGTTCGATAGGCATAATGCTTCAGGCGTACAGCGTCGCGAACCTGGTCAAGAAGCTTTTTTGGTTTTTGTGCCATAGGTCAACTCCCCATGCTTTTTTATGCTACACTTTTCTCAGTATTTAGCTTATTTTTAACCTTAGGCAACCTAAAAAAACTAGGCCGCTAGTAACCCATAAGTTCTAGTGTGCCTAAGGCGTCCGAATCACGAGTTGGGCGGCAGAGTGTCCACACTTGAAATAAACCTGTGTTGATTTGCCCGAAGCGCGGTCGGCTTCATTACCGTTTAAGGCTCCTTGATCCATTTACCATGTTTCTTCACCAAAATAGAAAGGGTTACCCTCAAAAGATGGTCTTCCTATCTTGCCTTTCTCAGACAGAAAGCGCATCATCATGAGTTCATTGCTGACTTGAGGGCTATTCCTTGAGCCTATCAATGTGACCGCCTTCTCCATTGGAATCCAACCACAGGCTGCATAGAACTCTTTCAAGTTTGGGGTGCAGTGAAAAATGCCAATATCCGCATCACGGGCATCAATATAAGCTGTACATCTCTCGACAATCTGCTTCCCGAATCCTTGACCACGAAAAGCAGGATAGGTGAAAACGCCTGTCAAACCATAAGCTTTGTAAGTCTCACCCCCATAGTCAAGGTATTTCCATACAACCTCTGTATGGCTTATTAAGATGTCTTGTTCGACCAGCATGACAGAAACGGAATGGTCTTCATTTCTCGAAATCCAATCACGTAACCTGTTTTCATCTACAAAGTCCTCCAGCCATACTATTCGAAGTAAGCATAAGATTTGACACTAGGTGGACGGGTAATTCCTTACCTGGGTATATAAGTTCTTGAACCATCTCCTTCTCACTCATGTGATGGCTCAACGATATCGGATCCTTGGATATCTCACCTTGGCTTGGTATGCTGTTTCCAGGAATACTATTCCCTCACCCAATAAACCTCAAATTAAAGGGATTTACTGAAGGATACTTCTTCAGGTACACCAGCGTTATTAAGTTTGCGCGGTTCCTGAACCCACCAATGTAGCATAACCAATCCCATAATTCCAAAAACGAGTGCAAAGCCATATAGAACCTGGTAGCTAAAGGCTTCGATCAGCCAGGCGCCCAACAGGGGCATCAGGGCCGAGAACAC
>DAOUET010000043.1:0-24211 GCA_034430155.1 Anaerolineales bacterium | reverse complement strand
GCTAACTCAAAAGCAGTTTGCCGGTTCCTTGTCTATTTGCTTGGAAAGGTACTGTTCAGGTAGCTAAACCTGAGTAGAAATAGCCTGTGTTTGCGTTACTGAGTAGAAATGCCGTCTGTTTGCGCAAAAACAAGGTACTACTTTGGGCTAACACAATCTGACATGCACCCTTGACCAAGTACCGAGAAGTGTATATAATAATAATCAGAACGCTAACAATGTAGATCTCGCCCGAAAGTGGGAAGATCTCTGACAATTGAAGAGATACCCCTGTGTCAGAGACCAGAGCATCAGGCTCGTTGGTCTGACCTGCCGATGTCTAATGAGATATCGGCAGTTGAGCTCTTAAAAGCCCTTGACAGGCAAGAGGCGGGCTGGTACAATCCTGCCCGCTCCAATGGCAGGACCTTAACAACTGAAGAGTGATAGGAAGAAGAAAGCCTGACAATTCCAGCGAAAAACACAAATCTGATGCAATCGCATCTTAATGATGCGTTTTTTTGCGGAGAGTTTGATCCTGGCTCAGGATGAACGCTGGCGGCGTGCTTAATACATGCAAGTCGAACGAGGAGCCTTTGTATTCGTACGAGGGTTTCCTAGTGGCGAACGGGTGAGTAACGCGTTGGTGACCTGCCCCGAAGTGGGGGATAACAGTTCGAAAGGGCTGCTAATACCCCATGTGGTCGTAGGGTTTAGAATCTCTGCGACTAAAGGAGTAATTCGCTTCGGGAGGGGCCTGCGTCCCATCAGCTAGTTGGTAGGGTAATGGCCTACCAAGGCGACGACGGGTAGGGGACCTGAGAGGGTGACCCCCCACACTGGCACTGAAACACGGGCCAGACACCTACGGGTGGCAGCAGTAGGGAATATTGCACAATGGGCGAAAGCCTGATGCAGCAACGCCGCGTGCGCGATGAAGGCCTTCGGGTCGTAAAGCGCTTTTCTGGAGGAAGAGGAAGGACGGTACTCCAGGAATAAGGATCGGCTAACTACGTGCCAGCAGCCGCGGTAACACGTAGGATCCGAGCGTTATCCGAATTCACTGGGCGTAAAGCGCGTGCAGGCGGTTCGGTAAGTTGGACGTGAAAGCTCCTGGCTCAACTGGGAGAAGCCGTTCAAAACTACCGGGCTAGAGGGCGGTAGAGGGAGGTGGAATTCCCGGTGTAGTGGTGAAATGCGTAGATATCGGGAGGAACACCAGTGGCGAAGGCGGCCTCCTGGACCGTTCCTGACGCTCAGACGCGAAAGCTAGGGGAGCAAACGGGATTAGATACCCCGGTAGTCCTAGCTGTAAACGATGTGAACTTGGCGTTGGTGGGGTAAAATCCATCAGTGCCGTAGCTAACGCGATAAGTTCACCGCCTGGGGACTACGGTCGCAAGGCTAAAACTCAAAGGAATTGGCGGGGGCCCGCACAAGCAGCGGAGCGTGTGGTTTAATTCGATGCTACGCGAAGAACCTTACCCGGGTTTGACATGCTGGTGGTAGGGATCCGAAAGGTGACCGACCCTTCGGGGAGCCAGTACAGGTGCTGCATGGCTGTCGTCAGCTCGTGTCGTGAGATGTCCGGTTAAGTCCGGTAACGAGCGCAACCCTTGCTGTATGTTACATGTGTCATACAGGACTGCCGGCTTAAGGCCGGAGGAAGGCGGGGATGAAGTCAAGTCAGCATGGCCTTTATATCCGGGGCTACACACACGCTACAATGGCCAGTACAATCGGTTGCAAAACCGCAAGGTGGAGCCAATCCTGAAAGCTGGTCTCAGTTCGGATTGCAGGCTGCAACTCGCCTGCATGAAGTCGGAGTTGCTAGTAACCGCGCGTCAGCATTAGTGCGGTGAATACGTTCCCGGGCCTTGCACACACCGCCCGTCACGTCATGGGAGCTGGCAACACCTGAAGCCGGTATCCTAACCGCAAGGAGGGAGCTGTCGAAGGTGGGGCTGGTGACTGGGACGAAGTCGTAACAAGGTAGGTGTACCGGAAGGTGCGCCTGGATCACCTCCTTTCTAGGAGCCGCGAGCGACATTCCAGCACTCTTGTGGTGCAGATTGTTTCTCTACGCTTACTCATTCTCGCAATGTGCCGAGATGCTGGATGACTAGGCACTTCCTATCACTCCTCAGTTGCTAAGGTCCGTTCAACGGGCCTGTAGCTCAGTTGGTTAGAGCACTGTGCTGATAACGCAGGGGTCACTGGTTCGAATCCAGTCAGGCCCACTACCCCGAAAGGTGCTTTTTGGGGATGTAGCTCAGATGGGAGAGCGCCGCCTTTGCACGGCGGAGGCCAGGGGTTCGAATCCCCTCATCTCCACCTGCGCTACCATACACATAGGCATGTGAATTTGGATTTGAATAACGATCTGATCATCTAAAAACGTTTCAGGCTTCATCGTGCGGCCAATAGCGACCCGGCGATGAGCCGGGTCGTATTGCGTAAAAGCCAGGGTTGGCACTCAAGCAGTACCCCTGACGAAGAACGTGAGAGGTACTCCTTGGTAGCTGACAAACGAAATGGCTGCCAAACAGCACCTTACCAACTGAATAGAGCGCATAATTGAAAAGTTTCGATTTCTCCGCATCACGTGATAAGTTACTAAGAGCTTACGGTGGATGCCTTGGCGCCAAGTGCCGAAGAAGGACGTGGGACACTGCGATAAGCCTCGGGTAGCCGTGTACAGGCGTTAATCCGAGGATCTCCGAATGGGGAAACCCGCCGCTGCGATCCAGCGGCATCCCATAGCTGAACACATAGGCTATGGGAGGGGCACCTGGGGAACTGAAACATCTCAGTACCCAGAGGAAAAGAGATCATTCCCTTAGTAGTGGCGAGCGAACGGGGATCAGCCCAAACCGCTTAAGTTTACTTTAGCGGGGTTGTAGGGCCTGGCATATGAGAGTTACAAATCACTCTGCTAGCAGAATGGTATGGGAAAGCCAACCAAAGAAGGTGATAGTCCTGTATGCGAAAGTAGAGTGACTCTCGCTAGGTACCTGAGTACCACCGGGCACGCTAATCCGGTGGGAAGCTGGGGAGTCCACTCTCCAAGGCTAAATACATTTGGCGACCGATAGTGAACAAGTACCGTGAGGGAAAGGTGAAAAGTACCCCGGTGAGGGGAGTGAAATAGAACCTGAAACCGTAAGCTTACAAGCAGTCGAAGGGCTAATGGCGGGTCTGTGCACTGGCGAAAGCCGGAAGCGCGCCGCTATGCCTGACGGCGTGCCTTTTGGAGAATGAGCCTGCGAGTTAATCTCTGTGGCATGGTTAAGGGAGTGACACCCGGAGCCATAGCGAAAGCGAGTCTGAATAGGGCGTGCGCTTCTCTTCGGAGAAGCACTGTCGCAGGGATTAGACACGAAACCGGGTGAGCTACCCATGGCCAGGGTGAAGCGAGTTTAATAGCTCGTGGAGGCCCGAACCCACTAATGTTGCAAAATTAGGGGATGAGCTGTGGGTAGAGGTGATATGCCAACCGAACTCGGAGATAGCTTGTTCTCCCCGAAATAGCTTTAGGGCTAGCGTCATGCGTTCAGTATCGGAGGTAGAGCACTGGATGGGCTAGGGGGCTTACTGCTTACCAAACCCAACCAAACTCCGAATGCCGATACTCTAGAGCATGGCAGTCGGACTACGGGAGATGAGTTTCGTAGTCGAGAGGGAAAGAGCCCAGACCATCGGCTAAGGTCCTCAAGTTCAGGCTAAGTGGGAAACGATGTGAGACTACTCGGACAACCAGGAGGTTGGCTTAGAAGCAGCCATCCTTTAAAGAGTGCGTAACAGCTCACTGGTCAAGTGGTCTTGCGCGGAAAATATAACGGGGCTAAGCCTGGCACCGAAGCCATGGGTCTCAGTCGTAGACTGGGGCGGTAGGGGAGCGTTCTGCCAGCAGGGAAGGTCGACCGAAAGGACGGCTGGAGCGGGCAGAAGTGAGAATGCAGGCATGAGTAGCGTAAAACACGTGAGAACCGTGTTCGCCGTAAGTCTAAGGTTTCCGACGGCAGGTCAATCCGCGTCGGGTTAGTCGGTCCTTAGCCGAGGCCGAAAGGCGTAGGCGATGGACATCCGGTCAACATTCCGGAACCACCCAATTTGAGCGATGGAGGGACGCAGCGGGGTAGGCCAGCCTGCGATTGGTTGTGCAGGTGTAAGTGTGTAAGCGATGAAGTCCATAGGTAAATCCGTGGACCGAGCTGAGGCACGAGTGCGAGCCCTTGAGGCAGAAGTGGTTAAGCCTTGCTGCCGAGAAAAGCTTCTAAGCGTTGATTTTTGGGTGCCCGTACCGCAAACCGACACTGGTAGACGGGTAGAGTATACCAAGGCGAACGGGAGAACCTTCGTTAAGGAATTCGGCAAATTTGCCCCGTAACTTCGGGAGAAGGGGTGCCTTTTGACGTGAAAGTTAATATCAGCTGGAGCGTTGAAAGGTCGCAGTGAAATGGCTCTGGTGACTGGTTAACAAAACCACAGGTCTCTGCTAAGCCGAAAGGCGATGTATAGGGGCTGACGCCTGCCCAGTGCCGGAAGGTTAAGGGGAGGGGTTAGGGCGAGCTTGCTCGCTCAAAGCTCTGAACCGAAGCCCCGGTGAACGGCGGCCGTAACTATAACGGTCCTAAGGTAGCGAAATTCCTTGTCGGGTAAGTTCCGACCCGCACGAACGGCGTAACAACCAGAGCACTGTCTCGACGAAGGACCCGGTGAAATTGAAATACGCGTGAAGATGCGCGTTACCCGCAGCAGGACAAAAAGACCCCGTGGAGCTTTACTGCAGCTTGGCATTGAGTTTGGGCACAGTCTGTGTAGGATAGGTGGGAGGCTGAGAAGCTGGGGCGTTAGCCTCGGTGGAGCCATCGGTGAAATACCACCCTGACTCTGTCTAGACCCTAACCCCACACCGTTAACCGGGTGGGGAACCGTGCCTGGTGGGCAGTTTGACTGGGGCGGTCGCCTCCTAAAAGGTAACGGAGGCGCCCAAAGGTTCCCTCAGGCTGAATGGAAACCAGCCGAAGAGTGTAAAGGCATAAGGGAGCTTGACTGCAAGACCAACGCGTCGAGCAGAGTCGAAAGACGGGCTTAGTGATCCCACGGTACTGAGTGGAAGGGCCGTGGCTTACCGGATAAAAGCTACCCCGGGGATAACAGGCTAGTGAGGCCCAAGAGTTCACATCGACGGCCTCGCTCGGCACCTCGATGTCGGCTCATCGCATCCTGGGGCTGAATAAGGTCCCAAGGGTCGGGCTGTTCGCCCGTTAAAGCGGTACGCGAGCTGGGTTCAGACCGTCGTGAGACAGGTCGGTCTCTATCCGCTGTGGGCGTAAGGGACTTGAGGAGAGCTGCCCCTAGTACGAGAGGACCGGGGTGGACAGACCGCTAGTGTGCCAGTTGTCGTGCCAACGGCATCGCTGGGTAGCTATGTCTGGCAGAGATAACCGCTGAAAGCATCTAAGTGGGAAACTCGCTCCAAGATTAGGTCCCTCATCCCGCTAAGGGAGTAAGGCCGCAGGAAGACTACCTGCTTGATAGGCGGCAAGTGTAAGCGCAGTGATGCGTTCAGCTAAGCCGTACTAATGGCCGAGGACTTGTCCAGTGGTGCGGAGAACTCGAACCTTTTCGTAAGGATCTATTCAGTTTGTAAGTCTTAACAATCTTAGGATTTACGCAGTTGGTGGGAGGATGGGGGTGTTTGGGCGGGCAACGCCCGCCCAAACACCCCCTATTTTCCCCTGAACTACGTAACTACTAAATCTAATGGTTTTGTCAATTACGTCTTAGGAGGGGTCTGTCAATTGGGCTTTTAGCTCACATTTACACCTCAACGTGAGACGTGATGAACAAGTCTCTTGGTGATTGGAGCGACGGGGGTACACCCGGTAACATCCCGAACCCGGTAGTTAAGCCCGCCAGCGCCGATGGTACTTGGGGGGTAGCCCCCTGGGAGAGTAGGTCATTGCCAAGAGACTTGTTACTTTAACGGTCCCCACCAAACTTCGATACGGATATCTGATCATGAAAGCCTAAGGCCGTTCGACTTGGGCTGGCTGCGGTAGCCATAGTGGTAAGGCTACCGGCGTTCTAAGCCCCAATGCGAAGGCCTTGGATGGTACAGCTCCCGGTGGGGCGGTGTAAGCCGCATTGCTGAAGAGCCAGTGGCGCAAGCGCGCCTCGCTTACTCTGAAGGGCTGTAAAACAGCGCTGGCGGCGTGCAAGAAAAGCTCACTGTAGCGATTCACGTCCACGCTGGCGGGATTAGGTGGTAGGGGTAGGTTCCAGGCATACACGCCCGGTTCACCACGGGTATAGAGGAAGCGAATTCGCTGCCCAGGGCTGACTGGCTTGCCCACCGCGACCAGCTGAGCGACCGCCCGGGCTACCGGGGAGGGCGTGCGGTATTCATCCAGGGTACGGCTGAGCTTTTGGGATACCAGCAAGTCCTTCAGCGGGACTCGACCGGCGCGCAAGGCTGCCAGCTGACGGCGCAACAAAGCCAGCACCTGGAAGAGGGGGATGTCTGCGGGGTCTGGCGAACGTGCCCGGGCGAGTATTTGCAGCATCTCCAACTGGGTTTGAGCGATGAAAGGAGGTGTGTCCCGGCGACGGGCCTCGATACCACGAATTTTGAGCGAACCATCCTGAAAGACGCCAAAGTAACGGTTTGCGACGGGCACGCGCTGATCCTGGCGTGAGGGCATAAAAGCCACCCAACGGTAGATGCCATCCAAGGCGATCGGCAGGCCGGTTCGCGCGATGATTTCTTCCAGAAGCGGCTGGAAATCGGCGACTTTGGCAGCGCCGGATTTTGACACCCACAGTCCGTCAACATAAAGGTGAAGTACTGAGTATCCCAGATCTTCGGCAGCTTCCTTGGCGCGCAGCAGGGCCTCGCGCCCGTAAGCGGTAACGGCCTCATGAGCCTCGATGCGTCCAAACCGCGCATTTTTGTATCCCAGGTAGCCAAAACAGGTGACCAGCAGCCACTTATGGGCGGAAGCGCGCGCCTGGTAGGTGCGGTGATCAGGGTGCCAGCTGGGCAAATCAGCCAACCGGTTTTTGAGGGCCAGGCGTTTGTTTAGGAGAGGAGCCAGTGTTTGGGGCACTAGGCCGGGTGGTTCGTCGGGATCACCTGGCGAACCCAGCTGAGGGGCTGCTTGCGCGATGTTGCGACTGGAGCCGACGGTTTCGGGGGAGATGTTGAAATGCACCATGATGCTGGGATACATGGAGATGAAGTCGATCTCTGCTACGTTTTGATGCAGGCCGATGGTCGGCTGGTAGACTAGGCCGCCCTGGTCGGCGCGCAGCAGGTCCAGGGCGCTTTTGAGATGCTCGGCTTGCTGCTTGTGCCACGGAACCAGGATTCCGGAACGCAAAGCAGTCAGCATTTGCATGGCGGAAATACCGGTTCCGGGGGAGACCCGGGCGGCGGTCTGTACTGGCAGGGAAGTGATGCGCGCCATTTCCAAACTGCCTTCCATGCCATAATCGTGAAAGAGCATGGCGTTATAGCGGTCAATGTGCCAGCGGCCAAAGAGGTGCACCTGGCGCCCTCGGTAAATCACCTGCCCGTACGAGAAATAGGTGCGCGCCGGGCGATGCGCTACGCCACGATGGGGTTCGCGGTTGAGGGGCAATGGGATGTGGGCGCGGCGAGAGAGGCTGAGTAGATGTGGGAGTAGCCAGGTGTCTCCCCAGGAAGTGAGCAGCACGTCTGGGTCGTGCCGTCGCAGGATGGCGACCAACCCAACCAGGAAGGGGCGCTCTGGCTTCAATGACAGGCGATAGTCGTAGCGCTCAAAGCGTATGTCCAAGTGGGAAGGGGTCGCCTGCGAGGGGTCGCAGTTTGGCTCAAGTGAGAGCAGGCGCAAGGGCAGGGCGGGGGGGTCTAGATCCCATGGGGAGTCGAGGGCGCTGATGTGGTGTACCCGGTTGTTATCATCGGTAAGCACTCGACAGCGAGCCAGGGGAAAGACGCCGTAGCGGGCAGCGTAACGCAGCGAGAGGGGTATATCAGCATCATAGTAGCTCAGATCGGGGAAGCGCTGCATAACTTGCTGGAAGAGGTGTGCCTGAACGGCGGCTTGTTTTACCTGGATAGCCAGCACAGTGAGCGGCTGCTGGGAGAACAGGTCAGGGCGCTGCGCTCGCTCCAGCTCGACTGGCAAGGGCTGAGTTTGCAGATAACGCCATAAGACCCGCAAGCGCACTGCGGGTCCGGCCGCGTAAAAAGTGATGGGAAAGGGCTGGTGCAGGCGGTAGCGCAAGCCATCATCACCCAGCAACCACAGGATCACGCCGCCTTGAGAAGCGCCCTCCTGGTCTCGGTGGGGGCGGGATCGCCGGTCCCGCTCGGGACAGTCGTAGAGATCGAACAGCCAGCCGGTGCGCTCTATCAGGGAAGGAGCGAGTTGCATATCCAACATGGTGGGGCTCAACCCTCGTGAAAGCCCTGCAAGCCCTCGACCAGCTGGCGCAGCCGCATGACCTCTTTGTGCTCTTCAAGCAGCATGGCCAGCAAAAAGGTTTCAAAAGGGAGCGTGTGGGAGGCGTAAGCGGCCGCGGCCAAATGTTTACGGGCAGCGGCGAACAAGTCGTCCAGAGCCTGCTGATCGGCATGACGTAAAGCGCGCCGGAAACGGGAAAAGGCTTCCTGCTCCTGTAAAAATGTCTGGGTGATGGATGGCAGTGTGCGTCCCATAGATGCTCTAATGAGGTCGATGATCCTGTAATCTATTTAACGCCGGTTCGGGATAACGACTATGACCATCTTTCTCTAAACCCGAGTTCACGTTATTTAAATAACAGCATGACTCCCCTCCATGACCGACCGGAGGTTCTACAGCAATCGAAGGGGCGGCAAAGGGGTATGAGGTTCTAAAGTCCAGAACTGCTCGGCTGCGGCTTGCAAAGCCTGGAGCAATTCTGGCCGCGCCCCGGCTGGCCCTGGTTGAGCACTGATGGCTACCGGTGCCAGACGGTTCAAGCGCTGCAGATTGAGAATACAAGCCTGTAGCAGACGCTGGCTCTCCGGGGTCGGGACATTTTCATCGTAAAAGGTGGAGAGCATGTCCAATACCAGAGTGGGCGTGGCCTGAGAGGGTGTTTCTTTCAACAGGGTGACCATCTGGTAGCAGGTGAAGGCACGCGCCAGTTGGATGCGTTCCAGGATGCGGGGCAAATCTACGCTGCGCTGGCGTAAGTTGCGCGCTATGGCGAGGCTGCACTTGTGCAGGTCAAAACGGTTGCCGCCGTCCAGCAGGCGCAGCGGTCCCCGGCATGCCAGGCGGGCTATCAGATCTAGCATAATGGCTCCAGCCGCGCGCTGCGCCACGACCAGCAACAAATTACCGGGAAGGGGATCAAGAAGCGTATTCACGCCCCTACCTTAGCGCAAAAGGAGAAAGAATACAATCCCCTATAGGGGGAAAAGAAGTTGAGGCTGGGGGTAACCTAAAGGGTTAACCGGGAGAGGCCAGTCGATCGATCTGATTGGCGGAGGCCCCCTCGGAGGGGTTTTCAGAAAAGGGGGTCATCCCAGGCGCTGAAGTCCCAGTCGGCGAAAGATTGGCGCAGTTCGTCTTTGGTGTGCAGTCTGAATTTGTGTAAAACGTTGCGCAGGTGAGTCTTGACTGTCTCGTGAGATATCATCAGGCGGGCTGCGATCTGGCGATTGGTATAGTTCAGGCAGGTCAGGGCTGTTACCTGTTGCTGGCGCGTTGTTAGGCTGTGCCAGCGTTCTAAATAGTCGTTGGTTGCATGGTGCTGGGACAGGCCAATGGAGAGCAAGTCAGCAACGATTTCATCACTGGGGCGCTGTTCTTGGTCGGCGACCTGCTGAAGAGATTGAATCAGATCCAGGTCGATCGGAAAATATACGCGTGGGGTCGGATTATAGCCCAGGGCGCGCAGGAGACGCTGCCATAGAGACATAGGAGTGAGGTGTTGAAAAAATCATCAGGTTTTGTAATGATTATATAGAACATAGGTTCTAATGTCAAGGCAAGCCAGAAGAGGGGTGCATTGGTTGAGGGCGAGTTTCCACCCCGAACCCCTTTTGCCCCAGAACTGACAGACACCCCAGAAGAGAGCAGTTTGTATGATCAGGCGTTGAGGAGCACAGCCACTGCTTTTAGTTGCCGGGTGGAGAAAAGGTAGTAGCTCTTAAAAGAGCGGTGAAGGGAGGGCAATCGCCTGCTCTTCGCCGCTGCTGGAATTAGTTATGCTCTCCGGAGATTTCGGGTTATTTTACGATCCGCAAGAAGTGCCGTTTACCCGTCTGAAGCACGCCTGGGTGCGGGAAGGTTTGGTTTGGGTCTGTCAGGGTTTCTCCATCCAGACGGATACCCTTTTGATCGATCAAGCGCCGCCCTTCGCTCCGGCTGCCTACCAAACCACTGGCTTCTAGAACGTCCAAAATCGTCTGACCGGGTTGCAGTTGGTATTCGGGCATTTCTTCAGGAAGGTCACCCTGCTGGAAAACATGCACAAAAGCCTGTTCGGCTTGGGTTGCAGCCTCCTGACCGAAGAAAATCTCGACGATCTCGTGTGCCAGTTTCATTTTGGCGTCGCGTGGGTGTGTGAGGCCCGAGCGTAAGCCCTCTTCGATCTCGGCAATTTCACCCGTTTTCCAGCGGGTAACTAGCCGGAAGTAGTCTCCCATGGCCATATCTGGTATGCTCATGACCTTGCCGTACATGTCTTCAGGGGGCCCGAGAATGGGGATGTGATTTCCCAGGGATTTGCTCATACGCACGATCCCATCTGTGCCGGGGAGAATGCCCATAATGATGGCGATATTGGGTTTGACTCCTAGATAAGTCATAATCTTGCGGGCTGCAGTGACAATATTGAAAAGCTGATCAGTGCCGCCGACTTGTACATCAGCTCGCAAGGCGTACGCGTCGTAACCCTGCATGATGGAGTAGAAGGTCTCATGCAGGTAAACAGCATCGCCCTTTTCCCAACGCTGGCGAAAGTTTTCGCGGGTGAGAAATTGTTGTACGGTAAAATTCGAGGCCAGCTCGATCAAATCAGCAAAGGTTAATTTCGAGAGCCACTCGGCGTTGTAGCGAACTTCGGTCTTATCCCGATCCAGTATTCTGAAAGCCTGCTCTGCATAAGTATGGGCGTTGGCTTCAACCTCTTGAGGGGTGAGTCGAAGGCGTAGTTGATCTTTGTCCGATGGATCTCCGATTAATGATGTGTACGTGCCGACTAAGAAAGTCACCTGATGGCCAAGCTCTTGGAATTGGCGTAATTTTCGCATGGTAATGGTGTGCCCAAGATGCAAATCTGGTTTACGAGGGTCGTAACCACAATAGACACGTAACTTACGGTCCTCCCGCGCAGCCTCCGCCAGCCTCTGGCGCAGTTCATCAGCCATGGCTTGTTTGAGGTCATCGTCACCATACTCCGTACCTTGCATCAGGTATCTGACTTGTTCATCGATGTTCACATGTGCCTCCTGGAAAATAGGATTCGATGAAGCTGAAATCCGGATAAGAACTGCCTGCCAAGAAATATCGATAAGCGAGCTGTAAAAATAAAAACGCGCCCTCCGCGGAGAGAGCGCACAATACTCACCGCAGAGCCAGGCTACTTACGCGCATAAATTTTACCGACATTCGAATATTGTGCTTTCAACCCACTCCGAGCCAGGATAGTTTGCAGGATATGCTCTCCTTGAGCAAACCCCATGCGCCCTTTGAGCTCTCCATAAACTTTTACTTCACCCAAAGTGTGGAACTCAAAATGTTTGTTTTGTCCCACGACAAAGACTTTATTACCCCAACCAGAAGACTCGACCTGTATTCGCTGGATTTGATTCCATGTTAACCGGACGTGGCGCAAACCGTTATTAAAGCTGAGGCCTTCTTGATCCATGCAAATCCTAGTCTGGCGGTCCATCCAATTCCCAAGGCTGATGCTTAAGGCAGCCAGCACCAGGAAAACCGTTAAAATGGGCACTGCCGAGCTGATTTTTTGATCTACCAGATGCAAGATGAGCCAGGCTATGCCGACGAGTAAAGCGGAAGCCCAGGCGATTAGTTCTCCTCGACGGGGAATCAGTTCAGGGTGGAATTCACTGTCTATAAGCTCAGGGTTCATGATGTAATTATAACGTGAGTTAAGAATTAGCGGCGACTCGCCAGCCAGAGTTAACCTGCGGGGAAGCCTTACGGAAGGGCAAAAACCCGTGCTATAATTCGCAAAGTTACGGAGGAACCCATGCAAGCCTCGGTCCTGGTGCTCAACGCGAATTTTGAGCCGCTCAACATATGCAACACACGGCGTGCCATTGGGATGATCTTGGCTGGTAAGGCAACTATGATACTCAATGGACGCGGAGAGATCAGATCGATCTCTCGATCATTTCCCCGCCCCTCCATCATCCGGCTTGAGAGGATGATTAAACGGCCGCGCCCCAGAGTCAAGCTGACCAAACGGGAGATCTTGCGGCGTGATAATTACACCTGCCAGTACTGTGGCCGGCATACACCCTACTTGACCGTTGATCACGTATTTCCAAGACGATTAGGCGGGCAACATACCTGGGATAATCTGGTCGCGGCTTGTTCATCCTGCAACCATCACAAGGGGGGACGTACAATTGAACAGGCTCACATGCACCTGTTGCATTGGCCAAGCGAGCCTCCCTCCTCGGCGAATTACATATTCGCCCGTCATCTACCTGATAATTCAGATTGGGTGCCTTTCATAACGGGCTGGTAAAAAAAGTTGCAGGTCGGATGACCCGAATGGGGGATGATGATTGGTCAGCAACCCACCTTTTCCACAAATTCAAATAGCTAAAAATCGAAGACCATAAAATCTTCAGCCAAAGAAACGGGACCCTCAAAAGTGGATTTGGCAGCCGAGATCAATACGTCGGTATTGGCGTTTCCAGTGGGGTAATGGATGAGGTAAAGGCTTTTGACGTCTGCCTGACGTGCAACCTGGCCAGCTTGATGAGGCGAACTGTGACCTTCAGCGAGGCCGGTGGATTCGTGTATCAGGGCGTCAGCGCCTTGAGCCAACCGGACCACTTGTGGGCAAGGTTCGGTATCACATGAATAAGCCACCACTTTGCCTGTCTCGAGAAATTCGATCCTCAAGCCAATATTGGGTATGAGATGGCACACCGGTGAGCAGAACACATGCCATTCTTTACCTTCGAGAACCAGGGTCATGTCTTCTTCTGGAAGTCGGTTAAAGGTAACCTGGAAAAAGTCTGGCCATTTTCCCCATTCATAGAAACCCATGAGGCTCTCGAGGCGATCCAGGGTATAGGCCAGACCATGGATTTTTAATGGGTGTTGCCTACCCATTAACCACATATCCATTAGCAACAACGGGACGCCAGATACATGGTCAGGATGGAAGTGGGTCAGGATTATGTCGGTAAGATCATCCAATTGAATGCCGGCCTTGTTCAAGCGTACGATTGGTGTGCTTGCGCAATCTATCAGAAGGGAGCCTGCCTGGCCGACCACTGCCATGTGGGTGTTTTCATGAAGTTCGTCGGGAATTGCATTGGAAGAACCCAGGATGATAAGTTTCGGCATGAGTGCTCCTCTTAAATCCGACCACAGAGATTTTCAATCATCAAGTGGTGGAACCTGATGGTAGATTGGGAATTGGATTAATGCATAATTCATGTGCTGGATCCAAGCAACAGCGGTCGGGAAGGATCGGGTAGCCGGGGCATTTAATCCGCCAAAGCCTGGTTAGTTTCTAAAAATCAGCAAAGCCAAACGTGGGGTGGCCAGTACCTCTATGGCTGCTGCCCCTAAGAGCAATGGTATCACCAAGGCGATCATAACTTTGCACCAGTCAGCCAGGGCGTACAACCAGGCTTCACCGATCGTGCGACCCTGAGCGGGTGCAGCCAGCGTCGCTCCAAGTCGCAAGATCGCCGCGCCTGCCAGGATCATGGCGGGTATCTCCAGCAACCCATGAGGGAGTACGAACGCGGTGAGGAACAGCCATGGAGAAATCCCGGCTTGAGCAACTGCCGCGGTGAAATATCCGATTATCACCAGCGGAAACATCACTACGATCAGCCCTAATACGCCAAAAGAAAATATTCCCAGAAACGTGGCTAAAACCAAGGCGCGTAGATTGTGAAGCCAGACGATTGGCACACTCCCGACCGAGACGAAGCGGATTGCTTCTAATCCTTTGACGAAGCCTTCTTTTAGATTTTCGATTTTTATAGCTCCGGCTGGCAAGGCGAACCGTTCTATCTGAGCAGTGCCTAAATACAATCCCGCCATTAGACTTGCAGCCACCAATAGGATGGGCAACCCCAAGCGTTTCAGAGTTGGGGGGATCTCACGCCTGTACCAGTCGAAAGGCGAGCGTGCCTGACCTGAGAAAGCTGTCCAAAATACCCGCCACCCCCAGCGTAAGTTGAGGGTGTCCAATTCCCAGCTGAGTAGTTCTTCACGATTGAAGTGCGAAATACCGGTGCGAACGAGTAAACCCGCGATAATGATTTGACCGAAGATCGCCCACCAGAGCACGTTATAGTTTGCCCAAAACATCACGACGCTCTCCCCCTGGATTAGAAATGTCATCGGAATGATGATAAAGGAAGCTAGGAGGTTGGCAGCCCGGATCGAGGTGGTTTGGGTAGATACCACTACTGCCCCACTCACCATCACGAGAGCTTGTACAGTTGTCAGGGCCAGAATTTGTACCAGTAGGACGATTTCTGGGGTCCAGCCGACCTGATGGAAAATCCCGACCAAATACACCGCGATGCCCAGGTAACTGGCCATTAACGATGGCAATATGGATGCCAGTAATTTGCCTACATATAGTTGCCAATCGTTGAGGGGGCTGCTCAAAAGCGGTTCGATGCTATGACGTTCTTTTTCCCCCACGAAGCTTTCCAAAGCTATGACGAGGGAAACTGAGATCGGGAAGAAGCCCACTATCATGAGCAAGAAAGGGATTAAACGCTCGCCAACCATAGGCGCACCATATCGCTGGATAAAACCAACCGCCTGCTTGGCCGTGAAATTCATCAATGCCGGGAATAATATCGTTAATACCAGGATAGGAATGATGATACGCCAGTCTCGAAATTGATCCCTTACCTCGCGCTTTGTGACGATCAGCGCTACCCGAAAACTATCTAACATCCAGTGCTTCCATCTCGGATTCAATCTCATCCGGCATGTTAATTGCTTGTAGGTAGACCTGCTCCAGACTCTTGACGACCTCTTGCAAGCTGATGACGGGAAAATCTTGGGCCAGGAGGGCTCGTAATACCTGGGGGTTAAGTTGCTCCGGTTGGGAGCTCTGGTAACGTAACCAGTTGGCACCTTGTGTGGTGACAATAATGCCTTGCGGTAGTTGTGGCTTTTGCCCGTTTAAAGTAGAACCTAACCGCACCTCGAACTCAGGCGGGCCAAGCAACTTTTGTTTGAGATCGGAGGGCGACCCCAGGACGATGATCCGACCCCGGCGAATGATGGCAATGCGGTCGGCTAGTTCTTCGGCTTCTGATAGATTATGGGTGCAGATGACAATCGTCCGTTCGGCTGAACGCAAGGCGTGGATTGAATCGCGCACCAAGCGAGCGCTTTCTGGATCCATGGCGGAAGTTGGCTCATCCAGCAAGAGGACCGGGGGATCATGCAATAAAGCGCGTGCCAAAGCTAACTTTTGACGCATACCTTTAGAAAATTCCCCAATACGATGGTTCCTATAAGATAGCAAGCCAAATTTCTCTAACATACGCCCCACATTTTTTTTGCGCGCAGCTGCCGGCAGTCCGTATAACTGTCCAAAAAAATCGAGGTACTCCCCGGCTGGCATACGGGCGTAGAGGCCGTGTTGTTCGGTTAATATCCCCACAGAGGCGCGCACTTTAGAGGCTTGCTTGACCACATCGTAACCGGCTACTTGCGCCCAACCACGCCAGGGAGGCAAAACTGAGGTCAACATGCGTATGGTAGTGGTTTTCCCAGCTCCATTGGGACCCAATAATGCCAATACTTCTCCAGCCCCAACTGTCAGCGTGACTCCATCTACCGCTAAGAAGTCGTCAAATCGCTTGCTGAGGTTTTGTGTAACGATCATACATGACTACCCCATGCGGCCCAAAAAGAAACCCTACCGCTCATTTTATTCTGATAGATGAGTCCCACACCAGATCATCGAGGTTAATCTGCTTCTTCTAATGTTTCTTGCAGTGGTTCGCGGTTCTTACGATGCCGCCAGACAATTGCAGCCGTGGATAGGACCGCCACTATCGCCATGAGCGCTTGGTTGGCGTCGAGGCCGGCGACTTGCGAGGGGTCCAGGCGCAGAAACTCCAAGAAGAAGCGTCCTACCGGGTAAATGATCAAGTAGATGAGAAACAGGTCTCCTGATCTGAGGCGATCCTGATGGCGCCGCCCCAACCAAAGAAGGAAGGCCATATTGGCCAAATCCCACAAGGATTCGTAAAGGAATAGTGGATGATAATAAGCGATATCCTGGAAGCCGGGTAAGCGATTTTGGGGAGCGATGTAGATAGCCCAGGGCAAATTAGTCGGTGCGCCGTAGAGTTCCTGGTTTATGAAATTTCCCCAGCGACCAATAGCCTGTCCCAATGCCAGGGCGGGGGCAACGATATCCGCCCAAACCGCAAAATTCACCTTTCGACGCCGGGTGAACAGATAAAGTGTGAACAAACCTCCAATGACTGCACCCGGAATACCCAAACCGCCATTCCAAATAGCCAAGGCATCTAGAGGGTGGGTCAGGTAAAACTTTGTGGTTATACCTACAGCCACCATCGATTCAGGGGGTGTAAGAATATGCCAGATGCGGGCACCGACGATACCCCCTATTACCACCCAAACCAGTCCATCCCAAACCATTTCGGTGTTTTCCCCTCGACGTCGAGCCTCTCGATCGGAGATCCAGGCAGCAGCCAAAACACCAAGCATAATGATAATCCCGTAATAACGGATAGACAAAGGTCCGATTTTAAATCCCATACTCTCTCCTGATCACGAGGTGAGTTTTGTGTTAACCATTCCTGAAAGGATCACATCAGCGCGAGCGACTATGCCGTCGCACATCCACAATACGCTGCACCGCTGTAAAGTTCGCCAGTAAAGCGATTATCCATAAGCCCACTATCGGCAAGTTAAGCACCAGCGCGGGCGCCAGGACCAGATAGCGTTCCATGCGTGTCAGCAGGCCGACTTTTGAATCGTAACCGAGTGATTGGGCGCGAGCTCTGATATACGACACCAGCACAGAACCCCCGGCTGCTACATACGTCAATCCGGCAGCAAGCCACTGGTTTTGCTGCAGATAATAGAATAATAAGCCACCTAATATGACTAGTTCGGAATAACGGTCGGTGACTGAATCAACGAAAGCACCGAAATCATCATCTTCTCCTCGCAAACGGGCCATGGTACCGTCTAGAGCATCTATTGGCCCCATCAACAAGATGAGCACGCCACCCCAGGTCATTTTCCCCTGTGCTAAGAGAACCGCGCCAAGCGTGTTACCTACAAGTCCTAAGATAGTTATAGTGTTGGGTTTGAGCCCGAGGTGGTTTAGGGCGGTACCTATGGGATCGAGTATCCCCTTAAAGCGCGCCCGCATTTGGTCTGTAAAGTTGGAAGGCTTGTTCTTTTCCGCCACCTGTTCCACGTAAGTTGTACCTACCTTTCTGAGTGAGGATTAACGTCGAGGTGCCATATAGCTTTCGACATGATATCCATCTTGCTCATGAAATTTACGAAACTTTCTGACATAGTTTTCAGCACCGGGGTATGCTATCTTATGCTGGATGTGCTGTCAAGATTCAGCCACCCTAATACGCACAATTACAGATCGACCTGCTCATCGGGGGCAATCAGCACTTCACGTTCACGACCGGCTCCTTGCGCTGGTCCGACCACCCCCAGATGCTCCAGCTCATCAATTAATCTGGCCGCACGTGGGTAACCTATTCTGAGACGGCGCTGTAGCATGGAGGCACTGGCGCGTTGGGTTTGCCGCACGATAGAGATCGCCTCGAGGATGAGATCATCTTTTTCAGCTAAGATCGCTTCTTGCTCTAATAACTCCTCCCAGGGAGGCGAAACGACCTCTTCTTGTGGGTGGGCTTTTTGCCAGAAGGTGATTACCTTCTCGATCTCCTGGTCGGTGACGATAATGCCTTGGGCGCGAATTGGACTTCCTGCTTCTGGAGGTAAGAATAGCATGTCACCCCGTCCAAGCAGTGATTCTGCTCCGACTGCATCCAAGATTACCCGTGAATCCACTGAAGAAGCCATCGAGAAGGAAATCCTGGCTGGAAAGTTAGCTTTGATTAGACCGGTGACGACGTCTGTACTGGGTCGTTGGGTTGCTACCACCAGGTGAATGCCCGTGGCGCGTGCCATTTGAGCTAACCGGACCAGGGATTGCTCGGTTTGATCGGGAGCGGTCATCATCAGGTCAGCCAGCTCGTCAATCATCACCACGATCTGTGGGAGGGGTTCCTCTGAACGGCGCCGTCGAATCTTGCGATTGTAGGTGTCGATATTCCGGGAGCGAGACGACTCCAGTAATTTATAGCGGCGATCCATCTCTGCAACCGTCCAGCGTAAAACCCCTAAAATGCGCTCGATATCGGTTTCAACCTTGCCATAAAGGTGGGGAAGGCCATTAAAACGGACCAGTTCAACCATTTTAGGGTCAACCATCACCAGGCGAAGGTCTTCAGGGGTATTGTTCATCACTAAACAGGTAGTCAGGGCCGCGATGCAAATTGACTTTCCTGAGCCAGTGGTGCCAGCGATGAGCAAGTGAGGCATACGCGCCAGATCGGCGACCACCGCTTGCCCGGAGACGTCCCTACCGAGGGCAATTGTTAAAGGAGACCCAAATTTATAGAAGGCTTCTGTTTCTAGGATTGGGCGTAGCCTTACAAGCGCTGAGCGAGTGTTAGGAACTTCGATACCTACATAGGGACGACCCGGTACGGGAGCCTCGATGCGTAGGCGTTCTGCTGAGAGGGCTAGGGCCAAATCACGCGATAAAGCCGAGATCTGCGAGACGCGCACTTTCTGACGGATGACCTCATCTTCTGGCCCGTTCTTTTCAAGAAAACCCGGTTCTACTGCGAACTGGGTAATGGTTGGACCGACGCGATAGCCGACCACTTTAGCTGGAATTCCGAATTCCGCCAAGGTTTTTTCGATCAAACCAGCCGTCAGGTTTATGTTGCGTTCATCGGGACGAGTGGTTTGTTCATTTACTAATAAGTCCAGAAGTGGGAGGCGTTCATCACGTGGAGGAGGTTTTGAACCCTTTTCTTCCAGGATATGGATCTTGAATTTCTTACGAAATTCAGCCGGTAGGCTGGGTAGGTTCCTCCTCGATTCTCCTAAAGCAGGGGCGTTTAGGCTCTCTTGACCGTCAAACGTACCTGCACTGACAGTGCCATCTGGTGTCAATGTGCCCGCAGCTGATCGTGAGCCGGATTCTCGCTGGTTACGCAATAGAACCGCTATGAGTCGCCAAAGTCCCAAGCCGAGCACGCTAAATATCAGAAACACCAAGCTCAAGAATGTGCTTTGAAGCCATGGAACTGGTATGACCATGTCCAGCAACTCAACCAGCCCCCAACCGACTAGCCCTCCATCCAAACCTTGTCCAGCGCGTTGCACGGATGATCCGCCTATTACGGTGAGCAGCGCTATCCCTGCAAATGCAGCTGCTTCTAAGTAAAGGATACGGCCCCAGTTGATTTCTTGAGACACACCCGTCTGCCAACGCAGCATTACCAGACCAGCGATGCCGGCAACGACAACCATGAGGATGCTTCCCCACCCCAAGAAGCTGCGCAGTAATCTGGCCCACCAGGTCAGTAGCGCCCCTCCGGTGAGATCGAACAACGCCAGAAGGGTCATCAAAGCGAATGCCAGCGCCAGCACACCGCCAATATCGTAGCCAAAGCGCCGAAAATTAGAGAGATATCGAAAGGGAGTATCTAGCCAGGAAGATTGGCCTTCAGAAGCCGGTCCTTTGTTTGGTCGACTGGTTTGCTGGGAATATTTCTTAGTCACTGAGTCGCCTTGTGGGGGAACTTCTCACTTTTTGAGCCAAATTATAGGTGGCAAACAGCTCTGGTCTCAGGAAAAATCACCTCAAGAATCCTTTCCAGGGGAAGGCAAAAAATTTGGAGGCTGAAACACACCTGCTACCCCGACATTTCCGCGATTTCACGGGTTTTTCTGCGGGATTCACCCTGGGTAGCTACATAAATCCCAGAGAGAATAAGTATAGCACCAAAAACCTTGAAGGCAGTGGGCGTCTCATTTAAGAAGAAGTAGGCCAGAATGGTTGATCCGATGGGCTCTGCCAGCAAAGTGATAGAGACATAAGCTGCCGAAAGATAGCCCAAAACCCAGTTGAAGGTGGAATGACCTAATAGTTGCGGTACCAAGGCCAGCAACACAAACCAGAGATAGGCGATAGGAGGGTAACCCCAGGGAACCTGTCCAGCCAGAAACATGATAACGATTAAAATTAATGCGGCCATTCCGTATACTACAGAAATATAGGAGATTAGGGACATTTTGGCTCGCAAGTGGCGACCGATTATTAAATAACCCGTAGCCATCCAGGCTCCCGCCAGCGCCAGTAAATCCCCCAGGAAAGCTTTACCTTTTATGAATTCATCTAAAGGTGGGCAGAGCAGTCTGGTTCCGCTCCAGGTACATGAATCGCTCAGACCAACTGCTGTGCTGCCCAGCAGAGCCATAGCCATGCCCAGCAAGATCGGGCGGGTGAGAGGTTCTTTCAGGATCAAGGGGGAAAGCAACGTCACCCAGAGTGGTGAGGTGGTCACCAAAACAACGGAACTGGCAACAGAGGTGTACTCCAGGGAGGTAATCCAGGTAGCGAAATGCAGAGCCAGGAAGATTCCGGAGGTCAACGCCAGGTATAGTTCCTGACGACTGAGCAGACGCAATTCCTCACGCCGGTGTGTGAAAGCCAGAGGCATCAGCACCAAGCTTGCCAAGGTCAGGCGAAAGGCAGCGATGACCAGAGAGGGTGTATAAACTTGGGCGTAGCGAATAAATATCGCTGCTGTGGAAACCGCCAATAAGCCGAAAGCTAGAGCCAGAAGCGGGGGGACAGGAGCACGGCGAGGGGAAGGATTCATTAATAGCAAGTTCTGATATGTGGGTGGTTTAGTTTACCAATGATTTATATCACCCCCACGACTACATGATCGGTCATCTCGAGCCAATCTTATCTTTAGGGACGGGTTGATGGAGGTGCCAGATGACTTTTCCAATTAACGTCTTTTTGCTTATAGGGCCAAATTCCCGGCTATCGACGCTAAAATCGTGGGTTCCGATGACGTAAATTTGATCGTGGTCTTTGTCTAGGTAGTCAACCTTTTTGATCATGGTGCCATAATTCGGATGCTTGAAGACAATCGTATCTCCCTGCTTAAGGCGATTAAAAAGGAGGGGGATTTTGGCAACGAGCACAAAATCTCCCTCTCGATATCGCGGTGACAGGCTATCGCCCGAAACCTTGATCAGTCTTAGCATTAAAGATTGGGATACACCATTTCGAGGGCAGGTGCGTAAGGGGCCTTAGCGTGTTTGATCGAGATGCCTTTCGTGTCCCAAAATGCCTCTGCGAATTGGTTGACTGCCTCGACCAGCTGCACACCTGTTTCTCGATTGGCGGTTTGCCGGCTCTTGGAACCAAGCTGCATAATCTTATGCACCAGTTCATGAAATTCGGGGTGCTTCTCCATATGTTGTGGTTTGATGTAATCTCCCCAGATGACCCGGATTTCGTGTTTAACTTTCTCAGCGTGCTCTTCTTTGACTGCAATATACCTGGACATGCTATTTTGATATTCCAAATCCCGCTCGCTATGGGTTTTGTCCAGGTCATTCATCAAGTCAATCATCCTGACAACCGTCAGCGCGGCAATTTGCGCCGTGATCGGATCGTAAATGCCACAGGGGATGTCACAATGTGCATCTGCTTCCTCAAAATGAACTTTGTTATCCAGCTTTTCAACGAATTCGTAAATCATGCTTTCCTCCAAAAATGTGATGATAAGCTTTTTATTGAGCTGTGCTATGCCATCCTCCAGGAAAGATGGCAGTCTGATAATAATTACAAAGATCGCTCTTGTCAAGATAATTCGACTTGTTTTACCTAAAATCAAGTTTTTCGGGGCAATTCCCCCAGGTAAAGATCATCTGCTTTTCCGGAAATACTTTAAGGGCGCTTGACAAAGGTAATCCGGCGGGCTAGAATTGTTTTAGTCGATCAGATTTGGGACCTGCAATTTAATAAGAAATTATTGTATGAGGTCGAGCGAGAGTTATCTATTTAGGACTTACGCAGTTGGTGGGAGGATGGGGGTGTTTGGGCGGGCAACACCCGCCCAAACACCCCCGATTTTCCTGTGAACTGCGTAACTACTACTATTATTATCATGGTCTAGTAAAAGAATAGTGAAGGGGACAAAAAGCATATCGCTTTTCATGATGGGTGTCACACTAAGTATGATAAAGCACCAGTTGTTTTGAGGTAAAATTGTGACAAGAGAATTATTCCAGAAAATCATTCCATTTCACGGGAGGTACACTCAATGACCTACATTATTACCAGCCTTTGCCTGCGCGATTCCGGTTGTGTGGATGTCTGTCCGGTGGAGTGCATCATTCCAGGCAAGCCGATTGAAAAGTGGCCGTGGTTTTACATCGACCCGGATACCTGCATCGACTGTGGAGCCTGCGTTCCTGAGTGCCCATTTGAAGCCATCTTCCCCGAGGACGAGGTACCTGAAGCGTACGAGGCCAAGGGCGAAGAGTATCTCAGCATGCCCGCTGGCGTCGCAGGATTCGATACGGTTTACGATGGCGAGGACCACCATGGTGAGTCAGTCCATCTCAAGCACACTCGGGTCCTGGAAGCCGGAGAGGTTGTCGATCTAACCAAAGATATTCAGCCCAATTATAATTACTTCACGGAAGGTCCTGGCTACGACGCCTTGGATTAAGTTTCATCCAATCTCACTCAGATAAGGCTGCTTATAATAATGGCCTGGTGGAGTATCCGCCGGGCCATTATTATATACATTAGTGGGGGAAGTTTTTTCAGATCAAGGGTTACGTAGTTCCAAATTTCCTGCGCCCATATCTACATTGATTGTTATAGAAGGACCACTTCCTTCTATAACGTAAATGTCGCCAGAAGAATTCCAGGCACCACTTGAATTGACGTTGGTGAGACCTCCTCTCATGGAGAGACTAGTCGCGGTTCCCTCGGGTACGATAATGTTTAAGTTACTCAAACCAGATTGAATGTCAACACTGGCATCATGTTGTAACTCACCGGTAAATTCCAAGGTATAGTCGCCAGCCCCGCTTTTGAAGACCATATTAGTGAAGTTAGCATTCGCCAGACCGGTTAAGGTGACCTTGGAAGCGCCAGTTTCATATCGTAGGATACTCATCTCACTCAGGTTCTGCTTGGAAAATGAAACACGGTTTTCCGAGGCCCCATCCGTGATATGCAGACTCCGTAAGTCTAATCCGCCGAGTTCGAGGCTACCTTGATATGCTCCCGCGGCAATGCGCAAGTTAATCGGAGCGTTGCCCAATTTGAGATTCCACTCATTGATCACATTTGCTCCAATATTTGGAATCCCTTTTAAATCAACGTTGCCCTGGTTGATACGAACATTGTTGCCTGTTTCAGTGATTTGAGGTTTAAAATCCGCCACGTTATAGGTAGCGCTGCCGGAGACAAGCGCATCCTGCCCATCTGGATTAAGGGTCAGCTGGCCTGCCCCAAAAACCAGGGTAAGGTCTGTCACAGCGCTGGTAGCCCCGGGTAAGTGTACAAAAATATCATCAGTTACGGTTGGGCCGGTTTTTATCTCCGTAAAAGGTAAGTTAATAGTAAAGCTGCAAGCCATTATGGCAAGCATAAGCATAATAACAAGGACAAAAGCCAATTTGCGATCCATAAATTTCCTCCAATAACTCATTGACGAATCAGACTGAAGTCGTACAATTGACATGGCAAGGTGTCATTAGTATCTATAACGAAAGGTATCATTAAAGAAAAGGGACACGGCAGATCGATTGTCATTCGGTCGAGAAGACCGTCTCAGAGCTCCGATCGCCGTGTCCGTCCAAGAAACAGCCCGAACAGTTGTTAGGTC
>DAOUET010000042.1:0-14367 GCA_034430155.1 Anaerolineales bacterium | reverse complement strand
GCATATTCCGCTCCTGTCTTTTCAAGGCGGCGCGGTCCTTATCTACGGAATAGATTTCAGCAGTAGGACCGGTCAGCTCGGCCAGGGCGAGGGTGAAGGCGCCCCAGCCAGAGCCGAGGTCAGCCCACACGCCACCGGGAGCGGTGATGCCATCTCGTAACAGGTTGATGTGATCGTGATGATTCATGCTCTGATGGTCACATCCCAATAAGGTCAGCATCGATGAAAAAACAAGATTCAACGCCAGAAAAGCTACTGGAGAGATTTTATCCCAGTTAAGAAAACCTGGATGTATTCGGGTGAAAATCGGGAAGCCATTGATGGATGACCTCAAGTGCCGGGATCAAACCGCGGTGCAGGGAGATGGAAATGAGGGGTGTAGTAAAGGGGGGATCGTTAAGCGAATACCCAATAGCCGCGGGTTGAGAACTTTAAAACAAGATTGCGGAAATTAAAAAGGAGCAGCGCGAACCTTGACATTCACGCTGCCAAAAAGGGATGTGGGAAAGGCATGTCTTGTTGCCAGCCTTAAGCCTATCAAGTGGGGCTGGTCTGGTTTTCAACCTTGTCAGATGAGGGCTGAGAAGATTCTGTCGCCCGCTCCAGCGGCTCTTCGGGAACGACGATAAGCAGGACGAGGTAGCCTAAGAGAAAGGCAGGCCAGCCTAAAAGCACGCCGAATACAAAAAGCAAACGGACAAGGGTCGGGTCAACGCCGAAATAATGGCCTAACCCAGCGCAAACACCACCGATCATGCGATTGGAAGAGGAACGATAGATGCGTTTGTATTCTGTAGTCATGGATTAACTCCTTTTACCTGTTTTTCTACGTTTATATACGTATTTACCTGGCTCAGGTTGCAAATTTGGTTGGAGTTAACGGGAAAGGGTGGGGTGAGGTTTAGCTCACGAAAAATACAGAAGAGCACAGATGGATGAAAGGCAGCGGATTGTCCTGTGGGATGAGTTTAGCGGGTTGCATGGCTGAAGGAATTGCCATCGAATTACGGGGCGAGGGAGAAGGTGGCGATGAGGGGGTCGTGGTCTGATTTGTGTTCGGGGGAGGGATCGCCCGGAACAGGTGGAGGAAAATCGGCGTCGAGGTGCAGAACGTCCACGCGTTTGAGCCGTTGGGTAAAGGGGCCGGTGAGCAGGATATGGTCCAAGGCCTGGGATTCACCCTGGTAAATGTAGGTGTAGCGCTGGTCCTCTGGCAAGCGATCAAGGATATCCATTAAACCCGCTTCACGCAGCGTGTCGACAGGCAGGGAGTGATAGTAGGAATTAAGGTCTCCGATCACGGCAAGGGAGGCATCAGGCTCAACAGCGCGAATCTGGTCCAGGATAGTAACGTTCCAGGCGGCCTGAGCGGTGCGACGAGGTTCGGTGGCAGCTTCACCGGCTGACATGGAGGTGAAATGGTTGTTGAGGACGTAAATGGTGATGGGACCCTGAGGGGTGTCGAGCTGCAGGTGAATAAGCAGGGGTGGGCGGCTGGTCAAACCACCGGGAGCGGGATATTGTTTGTTCTCCAGGATTTGAGCACGGTCAGCACGCACCAAGTAAGCAACGTCAATACCGCGACTATCGGTACCCTCGATTAAGACAGGTTGATAACAATAGGGTTCCAGGATATCCAGAGAAACAAGGTCCTCAAGGATGTCGATATTCTCGACTTCCTGCAAGCCGACCAGGGTGGGAGCGCCGGCGGCGACGATGGTATTGGCGACCTTGGCAAGGGCCAGGGAATAATCAGCCAGGCGAGGCCGCGGGGGGTCGGCTGGATGAGGTTCGACCGTATCGAAGAGGTTTTCGACGTTCCAAGTCATGAGGCGGAATTCCAGCGGACTGGTGGATGTTAAACTGGGCAGGGGCGCAGAGAAGTGCTCGACCCGGGGAGAGGTGATGGGTTCAATCTTGTAGCGACCGTAAGTGTAAGCCAATGGGCCAGATAGATCGCTGACGTGGTCGCCGGTAGAAACGACATAAGCCAGGGTTAAGCGATCGTAGTGCACGGCGGAGGAGCCATCGTCAACCATGATCATGAAGCCATTATCGTCTCCTTGCCAGAGGCGATTTACCTGAAAAGAAGATGGCACCAGGACGTATTCGCCATATTTGGAGGTGGGCGAGACTGCTAAGGCCGGGCTACTGATCTGAACCAGCATGCCTTCCAATGATTCGTAATAGGGATCGGCAGCCACCTGACTGGCTGGTGGATCGATTTCAAGAGGCGGAGGGAGTGGATCTCCCTGAGCCAGGGTTTCGACATCCTTTGAAGCGCCAATCGACAAGGTGGTTTGC
Organism: Anaerolineales bacterium; assembly: GCA_034430155.1. Classification (GTDB taxonomy): domain Bacteria; phylum Chloroflexota; class Anaerolineae; order Anaerolineales; family UBA4823; genus DAOUET01. Next base: position 12,063 of record DAOUET010000042.1, on the reverse strand, counting down.
TGGGATGGCTCACGGACCTGACCGGTTACCTCTACCAAGTCTCCCGGGACAACCGGGACGTCGAAGCCAGCAGTGTCTACAAAGAGGCCTTCGGAGGTGGCGGGGTCATCATCGGTGGTAGTTTCCTGGATCCAAAATCCACCCAGATCGGGAAAGACCGCGGTGACGACGCCTCGAGTAGAAACCATTTCGAGCACATAGGGTGAGCGATCGCCCGGACCTTGAATAGCCCAGATGGGGACGGTGTCTCCAATGAAAGTATATAATGGCGGACCGCTGACCGGATCAGGCCAGTTGGCTGCAGAGGCGGTGTAGTCCTGGATCAGTATTGATCCTGAGGAAGCGGTGGCGCGCAGGCGGTAGTGCAGGCTGAAACTAGCGCCGCCACCCGCCAGTTCTGGCAGGCTCCAGGTGATGGCACCCGCATTCAACCTGCCCCCGTCAAGGATGGTATCTAGGCGGGCATTATCCGAGGGTAGAGGAACAGAGACGGATGAATCAGTGAGGGTTTCGGGAGTGTAGTTCGAGACCGTCAAGGTTGTGGTAAAGGCATCACCAGGCCAGACCGTATTGGGGGCGCTGGCTGATATCAACAACATGGGGGGGATGACCCCGATGAGGTCGGAGGGCAGGCGGGGATAGAGCTCCAGGATACCATCATACACTTCCAGAATGCCAGTGGCTTGATACTGATGACCCACCTTGATATCGTCGACAGTGATATTTGTGAGCTTATCGACATAAAGGGTAAGTATGCGCCCCTGGGCATCGGCGAGATCGAGCTCGTAACTATAGGTGAACTCTTCCAGACGCGTGACCGTACCAGTGACTTGAACCAACCTGCCTGGCAAGGTTTCGAAGTCATTGGCAGCCTGCTGGATGGTAACCTTGGATGGTTGCCAGGCACCATCAGGGTTGGCCATGGCAACGATCTGGACGTCATCAGGGACAACTACAGGCACAATTTGGGCAGCGCCACGGTAAGCGCCAACCGTACCACGAACGCGCACGAGTGCACCGATGGGCACCTGCACCGAACGTTCACCACTAAAGACCTGTACCTGAAGACCACCGGTGTTATCTTCGAGATAGAATTTGGTATTACCGCTGCCCGCAAAATATCCACCCGTATACATGGTGACGACCCCCTCGACGGTGAGCTGAGCATCCATCAAACCGCGTGCCGTGGCGATGGGGATTACTCCGCCTTCAATGCGGGTATAAACCGGCTCGCCAAAGGTGATAAAAGGCCAATCACCAGCCTGGAGGTAATAGTTGTGGACAACCGCGGTGAAATACGCCCAGGGCACCTGGGCAGGAATATCGAGTGTACGAGATTCGTCTGCTAGCAGTTGATTGATATTCCAGGTGAGGAGACCTTGATCGAGCATCACGCCAGGAGCAGGCGAGGTGACCTTAAGCCGCGCAGGTAGAGGCAGGTGGAGGTTCAGGTCGTGGACATCCTGACCGGTGTGGTTGGCAATGGTAAGCAGGTAAGTAAACTGGCTGCCAGGTTCAACGGTAGCAGGCGCTTGCAGATTGATTTCCAGGGCAGCTTTAATGGTGGGAGTAATAGGGCTGCCAGTGTTTTGAGGCGAAGGGTCTGGGTTGAGGAAGAAATCGGTGGCATTGTCGTTTTGATCGATAGCGTTGCCAGCCTCACCACCGGGGAGGCGTTCCAAGGAGCTGCCATTAACCAGGGGTTCGGCGGGGGTGCCCTCGATGAAGACGACGGGCGCGTCGCCCCAACCTAGTGAATCTGCTTCACGACCGTCGGGTTGGCGTAGCTGCAAGCCCCCACTAGAGAGGTTGAGAGCTTGTTCGAATTGAGCGTCGGGCACAATGCCTAAGTCTTGGCCGTCGCGCTCCAGAAGGAAGTGGCCGTGAGGGGGGATTAAAGCGGATTGATCCCAGCGGTAGACGGGCAGATCCTCCGTGCTGGTCGCCAACCGATACCAAAGAGACCAGTTCTGTAGGTCTATTAACTGGTTGTTGGGATTAAAAAGTTCAATGAATTCGAAATTGTTGTTCCCCTGGAGACCGGCCATCACTTCACTGAGGAGCACACCAGAAGAGGCGCCGGGAGTCGAGGTCGCAGGTTGAACGGTGGCAGTCTCAGTCGCTGCAGGTGTTGGGGTGGATGGCTGGGGCGTAGAAGAAAAATTGCAGGCACCGATTAACCACGCCAGCAAGAGCAAGGCTGATAACCATCGATATTTGGTCATATCACGGCTAGATATAGGATTATCTGCCGCAATTGGCACAGGAGCTGCTACTACAGCCAGCGCAGCTCGGGGCACTTTGGGCTACCGTGCGTCCATCGGAATGGGCGAAAAAAACGGAGAGCTGCCGGGAAGTATGGTCGCTATGGCAGCTCTGACAAGGTATAGGGGCATCGGCATCATTCATAGGACGCAGCGCCTCGAAATGCTGATGGCAATCCATGCAAACGTATTCGTAAATCGGCATAATGATTGACTTCTAAGTAAAGGTTTGAAGGAAGAGATCTATTAAGAAAGCCTTTTCCAGGCGGTATCTTGAACTGGCGATATCGATTAAAGTTATTCTAATGCCAGAATGGGCTCGGGTCAATGGAAGTTCTTCACATAATTTGGGTTACTTAGTTCCGGTGGGAGCAGGTGTTGAGCAAGATGAGTTTGAGGGGAGAGCTACTGGGGGGGCTTTTCCCGTCCAGGTGGCATTAATGAGGATAACTGCCGTCTAGTGGACGGCAGTTATCCGGATTCGGGCCTGGCTATGCAGCTGAATGCAGTGCGGAAGAGCTGGACAGCCAAGCTCCGCCAGCAATCGCCCGGATTAGAAAATGATCAGCAATAAAAGGGTTAAGGGCGCCAGCAAGACGATAACGACGATAACCACAACGACCAGGCCTAAAGCCGCGCCGAAGATCCCCAAGACCAGGCCAATCAGGCCACCAAACAGGCCAACAACCAGACCGAATATACCAGCGATGAGGCCGATGACAAGTTTTACCAATCCCATGATGACTTCCTCCTGATATTACCTGATTTTAGTTACTAACCCAGGTTTCACACCAGTTTGGCAGATTTTCTAAGTTTCCTACCCATATATACGTATGAATAGCCATGAGGTTGCAGATATACAGGCAATCCTCGAGCAACCAGATGCTGTACTTCCAAAAAAACTAAGGCAAGCGCGGGATAATGGCTATGACCAGCCGGAAAGGATGTAGTCTGCCAGATAATCTGGTTGTTCTGGAAAGTCGGGGAGCTATTTTGGGAGGCGTTTAGAGAGCTGCTTAAGGGTGGTTTTAATTTGGGAGCGAGAAATCGCGCCATAACCAGCGTAGCTCAACTGGCGAAGAAGGTCTTCAAGGTCGGCATCGCTCCAACTCGGGCGACCAATGTGGCTTACAACGTCAGCGGCATAGGGTGTATGAAGGTACAGGAAGGCTGAAAGATGACTCAGGAAGCTTTTGTCGAGGGGTATTTGGGAAGGGAAGTGATATTCCCAATCAAGCTGCCAAATTTTTATGGTTCGACCGGTCCCGGCGGAAATCAAGAAATCTCCAGCAGGCGAGGCAGCCATGGCGCTGACCGGACTTGCATGATTCAGGTAAGAATCCAGAGGGATTCCAGTGCTAAGGTCCCAGATATTTACCTTGCCATCCAGGTCAGCAGAGAAAGCAAAACGGCCTTCAAAGGAGAAGGTCAAGGCGCTGACATGGGCTGATTCCGTTTCGATGACAGCGAGGGCATCACCCGAAGCCAAATCCCATAAGCGGATGGTGTGGTCAAGCCCAGCGGTAAGGGCCTGGGTGCCTTCACTAGATAGCGCCAAGGCGTGAATGACTTCGCTATGGCCTTCAAAGACGGTTAGACACTCAGCGGAGGCCAAATCCCAAAAGCGTAAAGTCTTATCCCAGCCAGCCGATAGGGCATAGCGACCATCTGGGGTTATGGCCACGTGGCGCACATAATGGTTGTGCCCCTTCAACACTCGCAAACATTTAGCCCGGGATAGGTCCCACAATCGGATGGTATTATCATTGCTACCGGAGAGAGCCAACTTACCATCGGACGTCATGGCGACAGTATTTACTTCGCTGGTGTGACCAGATAATGTTTGCGGGGGCGCGCCGGTTTTTAGATCCCACAGGATTAGGGTTGCATCACTGCTGCCAGATAAAGCCACATCCCCGGTAGCCGCGAGACAAACCGATTTGACTTTATCAGCGTGCCCCAGATATTGGTGGAGACATTCACCACTCTCAAGATTCCAGAGACTTAAGGTGGCGTCGTCATTTCCGCTGAGGGCAAATCTTGAATCATGGGAGATAGCGATGGAATTAACGCCGGCGTTATGGGTAAGCAGTGTGTGAGAAAGCCAACTTGAGTTGAGGCCAGTGCGAATACCTTTTTGACCGATATTGTGCCAGTATTCCACCAGCTGGGTGTTTTGGAGATAACCGGGAGTCGCACGCGCCTGGGCGACAGCCTTCAATGCCCCGGCATAATCGCCCTGGGAATAGTGATTTTCAGCGTCTTGCAGCTGTTTTTCGACTTGATTGGAGAGCTGAACAACTTCTTCGGAACTGCGCGGTAGAACGGGGTCAAAAGGCGCTTGAGGACCTACGCCAAGCAGCCAGAGCTTAATGGTTTTATCACTGCTGCCAGAAACCGCCAACATCTTCCCCGAGCTGATGGATACGGCATTGACGGAGGCAGTATGTCCCATAAAAGTCCGGAGGCAACGAGTGGAATGGAGATCCCATAAGCGTAAAGTGCCGTCAATGCCCCCTGAGAGAGCCCAGACCCCATTGGGGGCGAGGTCAAGCGTTCTGACGGTACCAGTATGGCCGGAATAAGTCCGTACTATTTGACCGGTTTCAAGATCAACCAGACAGAGGCGGTTGTTGGCATCGGCCAACAATACATGTTTTTCGTCGATCGAGAGGCATATGTTACTGGTAAAGGCGTTAATCCAATCGATGGTGGAGAGACATTGGCCAGTTTGCAGGTCCCAAAGGCGTATCGTGTTATCAAAGGAAGCGGAGACCGCTATCGAACCATTCTTGGAAACCGCGACGGAGCGAATGGTATCGATATGCCCGGTGAAAATCTTCAAGGATTGACCTGTATGGATATCCCACAAACGCAAGGTGTGGTCGCTGGAGGCAGATAAGGCACATGTTCCGTCAGGAGTAAAAACCACCTGCTGAACCACATCGTTGTGACCCTGGAAGACTTGCAGGCATTCTCCGGAGGCGAGATTCCACAAGCGCAGGGTCTGGTCCCAGCTACCAGAGAGGCCGAGTTCACCATCGGGAGAAATGGCAACGGAACGGATGATGTGATCGTGCCCGCGCATAGTGTGGAGACATTTGCCAGAGTGAAGGTCCCAGAGGCAGACTGCATGATCATTACCGGCCGATAAGACAAACTCCCCCCGGTTGGAAATTGCGACAGAATTGACAACGCTGGCGCAGTCCTGTAAGGTTTTGATGGCGTGAACAGCTGATGCTCGAACTTGGTAAGCTCTTTGATATGCGTGCCGGAGAGAGGGGAGGTCCCCAAATTTCTCAAAAGCTGATTGGAGCACCTTAACAGCTGCGAGGAGATCGCCGCGCTCGATGTGAATATGAGCGAGGTAGTAGAAAGTTTGCCAACTTTCAGGAAGATCCTTTAGATTTTGGGTTAGAACTGTCAGAACATCCAAATCTGTCAGACGAGCGCGGCGCCAGAGATATAAATTGCGGTTGTAGAGGGCGGCCGGGTGAGTGGATTGGGCGGTGATAGCTTGATTAAAGAGGTCTAGGGCCTCATTTTCCTTAGCTAAGTCGACCATTGAGACTGCGCGATTATTGAGCGTATCGGCGAGGACGGTCTTCATCTTAGGTTGATAGCGAGGGTAAGGTTTCCCAATTTCCTGGACATAAATTTCTTTAAGGCTATCAACCAGAGCAGACATACTGTGCGGGCGGTGATCTGGGTCAAAGGAAAAACAGTCCTTTAACAGGTCCGCAAAAGAGGCTGGCATTGCCGGAATAGACGGTTTGGCGGGTCCGAATCTGAGATATTCTTCCAGAGCGTTTAGAGCGAAGGGACCGTAGTCCCACGTTTTTTTTCCAATAAAGACCTCCAGCAGGGAAACTGCCCAGCTCCATATATCGGTGCGACGGGAGAGAGGGCGTTCGGCAGCCTGTTCTGGCGAACAATAGGAAGGTGTCATCCCAGAGACGTTGACGAGTATGCTGTGGCCATCCGGCGAGGAAACCATTACCTCTGCATTCTCTTCCGGTGGTGCGATGATAGCTTTGGCTTGCGCCATGCCAAAATCGGTCACCTTAGCGATGCCGTCATGAGACAACAAGACGTTAGCAGGTTTTACGTCCTGATGAATCAAACCTTTCTGGTGAGCGTATTGCAAACCCCAGGCAATTTGGATGGCAATATCAAGGATCCGGGTTAGAACTTCAGCAGGCGTACTCTGATACAACCAGCCTTGATTGATGGCATCTAAAAGACTGCCATTATCGACATACTCCATGAAGATGCGCGGGATTCCCTGTAAGACACGTATGAAGTAACAACTGACAATATGGGGGTATAAGCCCAGGTTTACCCAGGTCTCGGCTTCACGGACAAAATTGGCGACGATGCCCTCAACATCATGAAATTCCGATCTGGGCGTTTTTACTGCCAGGTCGAGGTCCCAATCGCGATGGTAAACACGATAAACGTAGGCCATACCGCCGCTTGAAAAGACCTGTTTGACCTCAAAAGTATCTAAGATTAAATCGCCAACCTGCCATACCAGGGGTAGGTGTGATTTGGAAGGTCTATTTCTGAAGGAAACGGTTTGATCAGAAGACATAGAAGGGAATCGAATTGTTGCAAGGTTTGGGAAAATTTTACCAGTAAAGGATGACCAATCCGAGGCGCAAGTGAAAGCTGACAAAGATGCAAATTTCTAAAGGCCTGAAGCCCCTCTAAAGGGTCACCACAAGCGAGGATATAATGGTGAGATCCCGGACATGCTCCGGCACGAGGTTTGGATATGGACGATCAACTTTCCGCTCTACGAGTAAACCCTACAAGGCTAAATACCGATTTTAAGAGGTTGGCGAAAATTGGGAAAAACGGAGAAGGAGGCGTGCACCGGCCTGCATTTAGTGAATCTCACCTGGAAGCCCGTGCCTGGTTTAGCCAACGAATCCATGATAGTGGTTTTGAATTTCACTGCGATAGAGCGGGAAATCACTCGGCTGTATTGGCGTGTGGTCCGCCTGGCGCTGCCAACCTGCTGCTCGGATCGCACCTGGACTCAGTACCCCATGGCGGTCGCTTTGATGGGGCCCTGGGAGTTTTATGTGCATTAGAGGCCTTGCGGGTGGTTAATGAGCAAGGACTGAAGTTACCAGTCAATTTAGAAGCCATTGATTTCACCGATGAGGAGGGCACTCAGGTGGGATTGTTAGGGAGCTCGGCTTTAGCCGGAACTTTGAAGGTAGGAGACTTACAAACCCCGCGAGGAGGCAAAAAGGCCCTTTTGGATGGTCTTGAACGGGCAGGGTTAAGCGAGAAGGGTTTGCTAAGTGCTAAACGCCCGGCTAAGGAGCTGGCAGGTTATCTGGAAGTGCATATCGAGCAAGGTCCGCAACTGGTGAAAGCAGGGGCCGATATCGGCATCGTAACAGGGATGGTAGGGATCAATTCATACTGTTTAGGTTTCATCGGGCGGGCAGACCATGCCGGAACAAGGCCAATGGCAGAGCGTTTGGACGCAGGGCAAGGGGCAGCCGCATTTACACAATCCGTTCGCCGGATCGTTCTAAATGAGTTTCCTGATTGCGCAGCTAACGTGGGGGCGATAAGTTTTACCCCGGGGGCGTTCAACATCGTACCGGAGCGTGCAGACTTAGCACTGGAAGTACGGGCAGTGGATGAGGTCAGTTTAGAGCGGTTGGAAGCCAGGCTACTGGCGAGCGCTCAGGTTGAGGCCAAGCGCTACGGGTTGGGATTGGAAATTAAGTCCCTCGGCAAACACGATCCGGCGCGGATGAGCGAGCAAGCTCAGAACGCCATCGCCCTGTCAGCTGATGGCCTGGGATTGAGATATATCTATCTGGCATCAGGCGCAGGCCATGATGCCCAATCTCTGGCGAAACTTTGCCCGTGCGGCATGATCTTTGTTCCATCTGTGGGGGGAGTGAGCCACTCACCGAAGGAGTTCAGCGAATGGAAAGACTGTCTGAATGGGGCGAACGTGTTGCTGCAAGCTACTCTACGGCTGGCGCTGGGAGACTAGCACGACCTTTAACCTATCTTAGATTCAGGGGCCAGCCGTTCGATCAACTGGACCAATTTTTCAGCCTGGGCCTGGCGCGAGTAATTCTTTTCAGTGAAAGCGCGGCCTGAACGACCCATGCGTTGCCTTTCTTGGGGATTATCTTTAAGTTGCAGGATAGCACCAGCCAGAACAGAGGGGTTGTCTGGAGGGATATAAAGCCCTCCCTGAGCCTGATGGAGCAGTTGACGGGCTTCACCGGCGACACTGAGGAGAACTGGTCGTTCGCAGGCCCAAGCATCGAACATTTTGGAGGGCAGAACGCCTTTGAACTCTTCCAAACCGCGCAGAGGGACCAAGGCTACATCGGCAGTGGAGAGATAGTCTGGAATGGTTTCGCGGGGCTGTTCGGGAATCCAGGTCAGGTTATCGAGCCGATATCGAGAAGCTAATATTTTCAGGTCGGCCTTCCGGGGACCTTCACCCACCATGAGAATGTGGATATCGGGTTTGTCTTGAAGCTGATGGGCAGCTTCGATAACAATCTCCAACCCCTGGGCAATGCCGTGGATACCAGCATATATGGCCACGAATTTGTCTGCAAGGCTCAACTGCTCACGAAGACGCAGGCGCCCTTCGGGGCGATACTGAAAGAGGTCCAGGTTAGCGCCATTGGGGATGACGACTAGCTTCTGGGAGGGAACACCGCGTTGTGTTAGCCGTTGAGCGTAGCTTTCGGTGACGACGATGATCGCCCGGGCGCGCCGGTAACAAGCCCATTCCAGTTTGCTGGCTAAGGAGATGGCCAACGGATGTGATAGCTCTCCAAGGGCAATGGCGAAATCGGGCCAGAGATCGCGGACTTCAAAAAATAAGGGCGTGCGCCTTAAACGGCTCAATGCAAGGGCGGCTCCGCCGACAAAAAGCGGCGGGGAAGAGGCGTATATCAGGTCATAGCGACCACGTGCCAACAGCAATCCGAACAAGATAGCGTTGACCATATAGGTGAGGTAAAAGAGCATGCGATTAAGGAAATTCTTGGCGGGTGAGGTTTTAACCCAAACACGGATGACGTCAATGCCATCCAGGTCGGCGCGTTCAAATAATTTGCCACGATATTCAGGAGGAATAACACCGGAGGGATGGTTGGGGATCTCGGCAATAACTGTGACCTGGTGACCCAACCTGAGCATATGGCAAGCTATTTCATAGGCGCGCGCTTGAGTAGCGCCAGCCTCGGGGGGGAAGTATTGAGAAAGGTATAAAATACGCATCAGGTAACTCGAAGTGAGGTCATTTGACCAGGGCAATTCATCGGGTGAGCAGACGAGGGGGCATGGTTTACAGGTACCCCAACTCCTGCAGCTGTTCCATCATAGCAGCTTCTTCATCGGATGAATAAACTTCCGGTGGAAGAGCAGCCAGTTGGGTTGTTATTGCCGCTTGCAGTTGGCGGGCGATGTCGGGAGCCTGTCCAATAAGATTATGATGTTCTTGCGGATCTTTGAGCAGGTCGTATAACTCAGCTCCGGAGGGTTCCATTGTATAAATGAATTTGTAAGGGGGCATGCGGAGAGAAATCTTGGAAAGATGGCTGTATTCGCTAGTGGCTGAATAGGAGGGGCGGTCGAGATGATTTTTGCCATCCATTAGGGGTAGCAGGGAGTCACCATCGAGGGGGTGGGCTGAGTCTGGTATATGGATACCAGCCAGGTCGAGCAAAGTAGGAGCCAGGTCGGTAGCGCGCACCTGCTGCGTGACCAGCGTTGAAGCAGGCAAAGAACCAGGCCAGTGCAAGATCAGTGGCACCTTGAGGGTTTCATCGAAGAGGAAGTGACCGTGCAGGGAATGAAGGCTTGTGAGCTGTTGTTTGTCGGTAAATCGCTCTCCCCAGGACTCTCCATGGTCGGAGGTGAAAACCAGCAGAGTCTGCTCAAGAATGGAGCGGTTCTGCAATAGATTGAGGAGGCGACCAATCTGGTATGCGCTGGAATATTCGATGGCTTGGCGATAGGCAGCTCGGCTTTCACTGAGAGATTCTTCATTACCATTCTGCAGGCGCTGGACATAAAGTTGTTTGGCGGTTTCCCATTGTTTGCGATCGGCGTGGTGAACGTTGTAGGGCATATGGGTCGCCCAGCTGTGAATGTATAGAAAGAAATCGTCTCCAGCGTGCCGGTCGATCCATTTACAAACCTCGTCAAACTGCTCAGTGTTTCCTTGGACGCGGGTGAAAGGCATACGGGAAAACATGAAATTTTGATCGAAAACGAAACTGCCCACAACGTGACCATGGTCTGCAAAAGCATGGAAAATGGTGTAAACCTCTTCTGAAAAGGTCCTACTCCAGGTAAAGATGCGATGTTTATAGGCGGCGATACCAGAGATTATTGAGGCGGTAGCAGGAGCTGTCCATGGCGCTGCAGAGATGACGGTCTCAAAACGCAGGCCATGATGGGCAAGGTAGTCAATGGCAGAAGTGTTAACAGAGGGGTTCCCATAGCAACCCAGATAATCGGGGCGAACGGCATCAGCCACAAAGATAATGCATTTCATAGGGTTGTTTTTAGCTGGATTTTCCTTACAATTCTTGCCTTGAGACCAGAGGCGGATTGTGTACCCAGGAGGTTAGCTATTGTACTTGTCTTCGGAAAATTCCCGGTATAACTGGCCCAAGGCATCCTGGATAGAGGCTGTATTATAAGTGGTCTGTGCGAAACGGACTCCATTGGAACCCAGTCTTTGGCGGAGCTGTGGATTTTTCAACTTTGTGATAGCAGCCGCGATTGTCTCGGAAGTGGGCTGGTCGATTAGAAGGCCACAATTTGCGGCTTTGATAATGCGACCCAGATCACCAACCTGGTTGGCAATGATAGGCCGTCCAGCAGCCATCGCCTGTGAAAGCGTGTTTGGGGCATTGTAAACAGCACCGGGATAATCGTCACGCAGGCAATAGTAGATCACGTCTGCAGCTTTGAAGTGAAGCGGGAGTCCTGCGGGGGACAACCAGCCGTGGTAAATTACGTTTGGACGCTTTACAGCCGCTTCCTGGAGGCGCTGTTTTTGGTGCCCGTCTCCCCACAGGTGGAATTGCACCTCAGGCAGTAGGTCTGCAGCCTCGATCAAGGGGAGGAGCTGCCGGTTGAGGGAAAATCCACCGATGTAGGCCACGAGCAGTTGCTGCGGCGAAACGCCCAAGCTTGAACGGAGGGATTTAACGTCTGACGCGGGGACCGAGATATATTGGTCAAGATCTGGATAATTAGCCAGGGTGATGACCGGGCTAAAGCCAAGGCGCAGAAATTCATCCCGCAACACCGTGCTGGCAGTGATGGTATAGTCAACCTGTCTGAGTAAAAAACGTTCCCAGGTTACCAATGCCCTGACCAGGAAGCCCGGCAGGTAGATAGACATCAGGGCTGGAAAGTGTTCGTGAGCGTCATAGACCAGCGGGCAGCCCAGACGCTTTTTCAATTGCCATCCGGCATATAGGGTGTCCAAGTCATGGCAGTGCACAGCCTGCGGGGAAATCTGGAGCGCTAAGCGGATCGCCTGGCGCCAGAAACGTGGGGTGTAAAACAACTGGCGCCAGCCAGACCCGTATGTGGACGGCACTGAGTGCACCCGTATTATTTCAAAGCCATTGTGACGCTCGTGGGCGGATAGTTCACCACGGCGGTCCCAACAGATCAAGGTTACCCGGTGGCCGAGTTCCAACAGCGCGCTGGCCTCGCGTTCAACGCGCGGGTCGGGGCGAAAGGCGTTGGTGAGAAGCATGAGGATGTGCATGCT
>DAOUET010000041.1:0-13606 GCA_034430155.1 Anaerolineales bacterium | reverse complement strand
CGGGATTTGGCAGATAAATGTCAAAGGTAGAACCCGTTTTCGGGGCAGAATCCCCTCAAGGGCGGCATGAATGGAAAGACTGTAGTCACAGCCCTGGAACATAGGGCGGACTCTCTCAAACTGGCTAGATTTTTATTCTTGAAACCTTCCCTCGGCCATAGTTTACATATGTGTACTGAGCAAGGCTTCTCGTTCAAAGAGAACCCGCATACCGTTCTGAATGACTCTATGGGTCCCTTCATCGAGTGGGAGTCCAACCCAGGCCCGGGTGGTCAAGCCATACTCGACTTCAAGCCCACCCAGGTACCACACTCGAAGTGATATGACCAATCCATAGTTTTCGATCTGTTGCCGATGGATCGTTCCGAATTGCTTCGGCCAGTCGAGGTTCTCAAGGTACTGGTTGGGGTCATCGACCAGCATGAGGAGATCGATATCCGAAGTCTCCATGGCAGCCTCTCTGGCATAGGAGCCGATCAAGGCAATCGCCTGGATGGCTGGTTGAGTGGATGCCCAACGGGTGAAGGCGTTGATAAAATCCTGGATTTGCTCGGTCGTCCGCATTTCGATGTTGAAGAGGGTTCGCCGCTCTGTCGAGGTGTAAGGGTAGCCTAACGTTTGCGAGCTGAGGGGCGCATCAAACCATTTATTAATGGATTCTCGCGCTGAACCTGCCTCCGCTTGCAGCTGTCCTTCGGCGGTGTCCGCATATGGCGTGGCGGTTGCGTTAGGATGGCGACGGCAAGACTGCGCCTTTCTTCACGGTAATCGATGGTTGATGCCAGATATGTTGGGTATGCTGGGCTAACTGTCGACTGGGCGGATGAACAAGAAATAGGCATAGGCGAGTGCCAGAACGCCATACAAGGCAAGACTAAACCAGCCAAAAACGTTAACCTTTCCAGTTAGCTGAAATTCAACGGAAGCAACACAGCCGATTGCGTCTTGGACAAGTAGGGCTAGAGCAATGGCCCTCCGGGCGCTGACTGAAGCAGCTCTTATTCCAAACCACATGAGCGTGGCAAAACCCAGGATGGAACCTCCGACTAAGCGAGTCACCCAAATAGCCGCGTCATCGGGAACAAGTCCATACAACCAGAAGACAAAGCGAGGAAAGAGCGTACAAGACACGCCAAAGAAAATGGCGAAGACAATGTTGATGGTGAAAAGGTGACGAAGTTTCATACTGACCTCCGTTTAGGGATAGAAAAAGCTGATAGTATGTGTTTGCTAACCCGGTCAAATGGCGCTCAAATGGATTTCCGGGCACCGCCTAACCATGGCGAGACGAGCGGCCGGGAGACGGACTTGCTCTTGCTCTCCAAGCATCCCGACCATGTAACTTTATGTAGCATTCCCGGTCCGATTGGTTGAGGGGTTGGATGGACCCGCGCAGCTGATCGGACGGGCAATCCTCAAGGGACCCAATGTTGGGCAAATCAGCAACGAAGTCAAATGGCGTTATGTAGACCAAACGCCAGCCTTCGGGCAGCTTGAATAGTTGAATAGTTACCCCATCGGAATCTCCTCCGCGGAGGTCGAAGCGGCTCCAATCAAGCGTTATCCCTCGATAAACCAGGATGACTTTATCTGGAAGGGTTCCGGCGTCTGGCACGAAGCCGACGCAAGTTGGTTGAGACTTATCAAGTGCATCTGAGAAGGCAGCAATGATTTCGTCGGCGTTATTATAGCCTTCGTACCGTGCGCCCATTGCGAAGCCCTCCACCGAGACGCCTTCATCGCCAATAAGCGAGCGAAGCAGATCGGGGCGATTCTCAGCAAGAGCCCGCTGGACGATCTGGACGCTTTGCATCACCTCCGGCACGGGGGATAACAAGGGTGAACATTTTAGCCTCCTTGAACAGGACTACTCCGGACGCCAGCCGGCGCACGACGCCGGTGGGTCGGTCCTTGATGCGCATCGGCACACCGGGCAAAGCTTTGACCTCGAATGCTATATGCTTCGAGACGAACCCGTAGTGGCGCAGATCGCTCTGCACATCCTACAGGACGATGGCCTGGTTCTTGCGGAAGATGAACCCGGCCAGGCTGCTGTCCAACCGCTTCGGGTCGGACCCGGCAGGGCGGCAAAAACGAAACCATTCTGTTTCTCCTCGTATAGCAGGATGGGAACCACCTGGAAGTCCAGAATTTCCGCCGGGGAGCGGATGATGAACTGAGGCAGTTTGTTTAGGTTTAGGGTCGAGTTAAGCGTAACGCTCACCTCGATCAACCGGGCCATCTGTTCGGCAACCTGACGGAGTTCGGGTTTCGGTTCGGGTATAGCCGACCTTTACAGATATAGTCTAGTCCGAAACGGGGAGCGAGGCAAGTGGATTTTGATTTGAACAAATATTCTATTTCTGCGCAAACAGAAAAGTGCGGGATTTTCCCGGACTCCAGGAATTACGAATCTTAGAGTTCCTGCCGTCGGAAGACCAGCCAGGCAACGAGTAGCGCCGCAGCGATCAGCCCGAGGCTGACCCAGAACGCTGGCCAGGCCGGGCTTCCACCGCCGAGGACCAGCGCCCCGCCCCAACTGAATAACCGGCCAGGGAAATACTCCCCGATGAGCGGCAGGGACCCGACGCCTGCCACCAAAACCAAGGCGGCGAATGCCAGTCCCGCCGCCGCGCCCTGCGTATGGACAAGCGTGCTGCATAGGAGCGTCACGGCAATGTAGACCAGGAAGACCACCAGCATCAATCCATTCAAGGCCAGGTAAGGTCCCCAGGGCAGCGCTTCGAACAGCAACAGCGTGTAATACCAGCAGCCCAGCGCGGCTACCACCAGACTGAAAGCAAATACTACTCCCAGCGCGGTGAACTTGGCAAGAAGAAAATTCAACCGTGAGACCGGATGGGTCAGCATCATAGCTGCCGTGCCGCGTTCTTTTTCCTGCGCCACCGCGCCCATGCTCATCAGCAGCGCCAGTAAAATCCCAAACTGGCTCAGGTTCTTGACGTACTGCCCGACTGCGTCGGCAACCGACGGTGCAGGGATCATCTCGGCAAAACCGGCAGGCATGCTGGGGATGGACTTGAGCAATTCCGGCGTGAACTTCGCCAGGAGCGGTGAAGCCAGCCCAAAGGCAGCCAGCACTGCCGCCACGATCAAGAGACGCTTGGTGCGCCATTGCTCGGTCAGTTCCTTGCGGAGCACGATGAAGAAGTTCATTACGATAACTCCCTGCCCACCAGTTGCAGGAACACATCTTCCAGGGAGGGGCGCACCTCCTCGTAACGGCGCAGGACTACATCCTGTGCTACGGCGGAAGCCAGCAACTCCTTGCGGGCGCGGGCAACTTCTTTGACTGTAACGCGCACTCTGTCCCCGTCCACGCTGACGGCTGCGGTCCATGGCTGGACCCTGAGCCTGTCCGCCCAGCGGCAGGCGGAGGCGGTGTCCGTGGTCTCGGCCTCGAAGACCGGCTGGGCGTATCGTTCCATCAACGCCTCCCGCGGAGACTGGACGATCATCCGGCCTTTGGCGATAATCCCGACCACGTTGCAGACCCGCTCCACGTCAGCCAGGATGTGGCTGGACATCAGGACGGTGCATTGCTCGCTGAGTCGTTCGATGAGATCCAGCACTTCTTTGCGCCCAGCTGGATCCAGCGCGCTGATGGGTTCGTCCAGCAGGAGCACTTCCGGCTTGTGTACCAGGGCGGCAGCCAGTCCCAGCCGCTGACGCATTCCCCGCGAGAACCCGCCGATGCGCCGCTTGCCGACCTCCTCGAGGTTGACCAGGACCAGCAGTTCGCGAGTTCGGTCCGAGCGTTCGGCAGCGGAGAGTCGGTGCAGGCGGCCGAGGTAGTCGAGGAACTCACGCGGAGTCATCCAGGGGTAGAAGGCCAGCTCCTCGGGCAGGTAACCGATACGGCGTGAGAGAGTCCGCCCGTCAGTGTTGAGATCCACCCCACCGACGGTGGCCCGGCCCGAGGTACCGCGCGCCAGGCCGGTGAGGATGCGTAAAGTAGTGGTTTTGCCCGCGCCGTTAGGTCCGAGGAAGCCGAAGACAGTCCCCGCTTCGATGGTCATGTTCAGGCCGTCAAGCGCATGGACCGCGCCGTAGTGTTTGTGAAGATTCTCGATCTGGATCATTGGTCTTCCCTGCCAATCACGAAGTAGATGATAGGCCCGATGAAATTGATCAGCACAATGACCAGCGCCCAGACCCATTTGGGGCCGCGGGTGCGCTCACGGCGGACGAGATCTACCAGGGCAGCGATCATGAGAGCAAGTTCGATGATGACCACCGGGATGAGAAAGGGAATGTATTGTTGAATTTCTGAGGAGTTCATTTTGTCTTTTCCTTCGAAGCATGGAGAGCCATCGCTGGCTCTCAGGGGTTAATGGGCGTTTGGCGATTATCTGTAGGTTTTTACGCGGTATTCCCATTGATTAGTCTTTTACATTTTTTCCTCAGGAAATTGGTTGGGAAGGACAGGTTATTCTCAGCCTGAGCCTCCACTGTGGTAATTCCACATGAAGCCTTTGGCTTCCTTTATCCAATCCTGCCGGGGATTAACGACAGGATTGGACCGGGTTTCACTTGAAAACGCCAATCATTTCTTGGTCTGGTTCTGCTGCACCAGTGAGCTAGATCACGGCTGCTACCGCTGACAGGCGGCGCAGAACCCAGGCTGAAATAGCGAGCAGCACGACGGTGCTACCCAGGATCACAGCGAGGTCGAGCAGGTTGCTGCCGATCGACCCCAGGCTCTGCGAGGCGTTGTACACGCCGTCAGCGATATAGTAGGTTGGCAAGGCCTTGGCGATTCGAATCACGGGGCTTTTACTCAGCAGTTGCCCCAACGGTCCGACGAAAATGCCGGCGAGGATGTAGATGAGGATGACCGGACGGGCGGAAAGCCGTTCGTACAGGTTTTGCTCCTCAAATACGACCCCAATGAGCTCTTTCAATTGGACGCGATCCTTGACGACGTCGCAACCAGCCACCGTAGCGCTCCCACCGCTGGGATCGATCTGGCCGGTGAGCATCCGGATGGTGGTGGTTTTACCCGCGCCGTTCGGACCAAGCAGGCCAAATATCTCTCCCTGCTGCACACTGAAACTGATCCCGGCGACGGCCTCGATCTCCTTGAACGTGCGTCGAAGGTTATTCACTTCTATCATCAAATTTATCATCTTCTATATTTTACTTCTTATTCCCGAGCTCTGATCTTTTAGGATCTTTGGGAATCCCCGTGGTAAAGGTTAGATGTGGGGGTGTTGGGCTGCGCCCGCCCAACACCCCCACATATCTACCCCATCACGGCAAATCCCAGAGAGCCATCTTTTTGGGATCAGAATTGCTACGTACATGATAAGGAGGATAACAACCCAGGTTTTGACCAGCGGTCCAATGGCTGCGAACTGGGCGGTCGACCGCGAATTTACAACAATTCCGGTGCCAATAAAACCAGGTTCCCTGTGACCTGACCACTTTCCAGCAGCTCATAGGCTTTAGCCGCTTCCAGAATCGGAAACTTTTCGGCGATGATGGGCTTTATTTTGCCTTCTTCCAGCAGCTTAAATAGGATCTCCCAGTCTTTCTTGAACAGGTCTGTGGCCCCTCGATGGGTCCCATATCCCTTAATCGCTTTTCCATTGGGCAGTATGTTGTACAGAATGAACTTGGCGAGGAGAAGCATAAAGCGTGAAAAGCTCTGAGGTCCTCCGTAATGGACCAAGACACCACCACGCCGTAAGGTTGCCAGTCCACGCTCGAAATATTCCTCCCCCATACCATTGAAGACGAAGTCGATGCCATCTGGCTCTGCTCCCCGGATGACCTCAACAAAATCTTGCCTGTGATAGTCAATGGGTATCGCGCCCAGTTTGGTCAACGTGCTGTGCTTGCTGGTTGAGGCGAGCCCATACATTTTGAGACTTGACAGATTCCCAAGTTGCAGAAGAGATGTTCCTACACCACCGCTGGCGCCAATAATGAGCGCCTTATCCCCAGGTTCTACCCGTGCAACCTGATGGAGCACTTGATATGCAACCAGGTAATTCAGAATTAACACAACAGCTTCTGCCGGGTCCAGGTTTGAAGGAACCTTAACCAGTTGATCTGCAGGGAGGGTAATGTACTCGGCATGACCTCCGAAACCCGTCAAAGCCGCAACCATATCTCCCGAGAAAACACTGGTGACTTCTTCGCCGATCGCATCCACCAGGCCGAGAATGGAATAGCCTGGCACAAAGGGCACCTTTACCAGAAAAGGCCGGTTGCCAATCCTGACGGCGATGTCGTCTTGACATACTGGAGTAGCCAGGATTCTGATCCGGACCTCTCCGGGTAGCGGGGCTCTCAGTTCATTCTCAACGATTTGTACAGCGTCCAAGCCACCTCGTTTGGTTACGAGGACGCTTCTATAGTTCATGAATCTTCCAGCCTCCCACCAATCTTTGTATTTGTGAGGATATCCGGCCCAACGGTGCGGTGGATGAGCCGCACCCGGCAAAGCCGCGCGAAGCCCAACGGGAGCGAGGGTGACGGCTGCGAACGCAGGTTAGAACGACGCATACTTTTTGGCCAGTCTACGAAGGTTTTACCCAGCGAATTACTATGGCAGCCAGCTCCTCCCTGCTGCTCTCGAATGCATGATTATCTTGAAACGCTGCTATTTGGACTTTTGGTGCATTTGCCTCTACAAGCGCTCGATACAAGGGAAGAATATGGTGCTCTATAGTCACGTTTAGGTCGTTCCAACCACCGATGAGCAGAATATCACGGTTGGCAAGGATCGTCGCGTTTAGTCGTAGGTCATATGGAGCTGGATTTTGAACGAGTTCCTCAACTGCTAATTTGCCCACGAATCGCACCGGGCCAGTTGGAAATTCTAGCTCTTCGAACATTGCATCAACCATCTCTGCAAAGGCGGGGGTTTGTTTGTATTCCTGCACGAATTCACCGTGATCGGTTCCCGCAATCGAAAAAATCCGCTTGATTTCTGGATGGATGGCCGCATAGGCAAGCGCCATACCGCCGCCATAGCTGTATCCCCCTAAAACCAGTTTATCTGTATCGATCTGGAATTTGCGAATAACCCCTTCTTGGTGGAGATATTCGATTGCAGCCGAGATATCCTCGAGGGTACTCCCCAAGCTATGAGTCCCTTCACTTTGATAAGTTCCACGATAATTAAAGGTTAATGCATTGATGCCACATTGTGACATGCTCTGGCCAAGTTCTAACACGTCGTCCTCATTCCCTGGAAAGCCGGGGAGCAACAGTACAGTGGCGAAGGTAGACTCGCCTACAGCAAGGTAGAACTTACCCTGTATCTTGAAACCCCTGCTCACAAAATCGATCGGAATCTTCATCAATGGGTCTTCTTTCCGCGACGTATGCAATGACCGTGAAACTATCATGTCGTTCTAACGGCTTCGAGGTGAGGCGCCGGGGTTCACTCCATCAACAGCAAGCCCACCGCCCCTATCTTACAACTTTATTGGCAAATCGCGGCGGGTACCCTCCGGGCAAAGCGAGGTCAGCTCGAACTCAGGTTGGGCCGATTTTTATTATCATAGCTCTGAAATAAGAACCCAATCAGTTTCAGGCGATGGTATCCAATCCCAAGAAACTGAATCTCTAATTATTTGCTTTGGAATTCTTAGCTCTCCTTGAGCAAACAACTTACCGCGTTCGGTTAATCTTCTCGTAGAATTGTTAGCTCCATCTTCAAGCAGCTCCCAATGAACGCGGCTTAATTTTGAGTGATTCCCATATGCTCCAGCCCCTACTCTATTTAGTAATTCTTGGATTTGTATTTCGCGAGGATTTCCATCGTTCCAGATGTATTCAATTATTCGTTTCATATAAGGCACAAATGATTCTGTATCTGGTCGAAACTTTGAGTTCTTTGCGATGGGAATTCTCGGTAAGCCAGGTCCAACATGAAATCGAGATAACGGATGTCCATTTTGTGTTAAACGGTCTTGCAGGGGCATTTCTAAATTATCCAATGTAATAAAAGGTAAGTGTTTTCCTGTGTCATCACTAAAACCATTTACCAGAATAGAATGAAGTGCTCTTGTAAATACTCCACCAAAAGCACTGTCAAAAGATAATGTATCAGCGCTGCTTGATGCCAACAAAGCATAAGAGCCTGCCAAATGTGTCTGAAGAGAATCCTGCATTACTGCTGTTACTGTGTTGATACCTTGTGGTGCAGTTGCTCCACTAAAACATGTATCAATAATGAAAACAGGAAATACATCTACCGAAGACAGAGTTTGAACAACATCAATAAAACTTACAATACTGAGCGGGAGTATTCCATGTCCATCTGGCTTTACAGCAGTATCTCTCAAGCAAAAACCAAAACTGTTATTCCCTAAAACAGCTCCATGCCCAGAAAAATAAAGAATAAGAATATCACCACGCGCAGAGCGCGCCAAAGAGAAATTTAAGATGGTTTCTCTAAATACTTCTACTGTTGGATTTAACAAGGAAACGTATCTTGCCTGATAGATACTTGCCGATGGGTTTTTCGCAAATATATTTCTCACTAGCTCTAAATCTTGTGTAGGCCCGCCAAGATATGGCAAATGGTCATAATCAGAAACTGCAACGGCAAAAACATAAGTTCGAGAGATATTCTTTCTTATCTCCTCTATCAGGTCTTGCGGTGCATACCTATCTCTTGGTGACATACTGTTTTATTCTTACGAACATTTATCGGCCCAACCTTGGCGTAACCGGCTCGCCGACTCTTGCAGGACTCGCCTATTTCATTATAGCGGGATTCTTGCAAAAATCGCGTCGCATACCAGAGCCGAAGGCGAGTCCGGTTAACGTGGGGTTGTTCGGCACCTGTTTGTAAGAATATTTTTCATCTTATGACGCTATTTGCAGGCAGTGACTTTGTGCATGGCTTGAGATCGTTCCAATCCATAAACTGCTAACCCACGGCGATGAAGCGGAATCGGTAATTCCCCGGTACCGAAGCCGAGTTCTAGCACTTGCTTGCCAGCAAGGTGGTCAAGGGCTTCCACCCGCCAGGTGGCCCATTTTCCCCCACTCACCAACCAACTCAAAGGATCGTAAACCCAGGCCAGGTAACTGTATAATCGCTCAGTAAGCCAGGCGTATGTTTTCGCAATCCAATTTGACTTGTACAAATGTGCCAATTTTTTTCTCCCCAAGTGAATATTCCGATGGTCAGACAGAGGTGTCACCCAATGGCTTTAATATAAAGCGCAGGGGGGAGGATCATCATAGGCAAGCCCACCGCCCCTATCTAACAGCTTTATTGGCAATTCACGCTGCATACCCCTGGCCGCTACATCGACCCTTGACAAATCAGGTCTTGATTTAATTGTGTAAGCGCTAGTTGCCAGCCATAAACATTAGACCTCCAGCAGCATAAAGTTTTCGGCAAAATTGTGACTTTTCTTTATGATATGGTGTCTATTAATTGATTTAGGACTTACGCAGTTGGTAGGAGGATGGGGGGTGTTTGGGCGGGCAAGGCCGTATTCCAGCGCCATCGCTGTATGCAAGGTGATCCCCCCGATAAGCTGGATCAGGCGGCGGAAATCCTCAATCGGGGCGAAGGTCTCGGCCTGGTCCAGTTTGACAATCAGGGACATCTTCTGCTCCGGGAGCCAGCGGAAGGAGGTTAGGACCGGATCGCCGCGAAAGTCGTTGGTTGAGATGATTCCGTTCCCGCCCGCCAGGCAGAGGTTGATGGCCTTGGTGTGCACAATGCGCTGCAGAACGGCCGGGTCATGGAGGAGCCGTGGCTGGGTGACGAACAGGTTGGAGGTGTTCACCAGATAGGCGTTGTCGGTCTTGCGCTGGTCGGTGCGGCGCTGGACGATGGCGTTCATATCCTCCCAGACTGAGCCGTCCGGCCAGCACCCCCACCACCCGCCCGCGAGTTTTTTCCAGAGGTCCAGCCAGATTGGGTCGCAGCCTTTACCCTCCGCGAGATCCAGACAAGCGGAGGTTAACACGAAGCCTACCCCTTGAACAATCCATGATTTATCTGCATAGAACCGCACGGTTTCAACTGGCCTGCCGACATGTAATTGGGCGTGACCGGCAGGACATTGGTGGTTTTCAGCTTCATTGGTTACCTTGCTTAGTACCTCGATCCTGCTCCAACGTACGGAGGAAAACCTCAACCACCTGGGGGTCAAAATGTTTGCCTGCCTGGTCTTTGATGTGGGCTTTAGCTTTATCATCCGACCATGCCGGGCGATACGGTCGCTCAGAGCGCAGTGCATCCCAAACATCAACTAACGCGAAGATGCGCGCCGCAATTGGAATTTGTTCGCCTTTTAACCCACGTGGGTAGCCAGAGCCATCCCACTTCTCATGATGGCAATAAGGAATATCCAAGGCTGGGCGCAGGTAGGCAATTGGTGAGAGCATCTCAAAGGCAAGGGTTGGATGGCGGTGCATGATTTCCCATTCCTCATCGGTGAGTGGTCCTGGCTTGAGTAAAATGTAATCAGGGATACCCATCTTACCCATGTCGTGGAGCATAGCACCTCGACGAATGTTCACCAGATCGGCCTCATTTATACCTAAGGCACGCGCCAAAAGCAGAGTCATCTCGGTGACCCGTTTGGAATGACCTTCAGTCTCTTTGTCGCGCATGTCAAGGGCACGAGACCAGCCTTCCAGAGTGGTGTCATAGGCCATCCTCAGCTCGACGTTGGAATGTTGCAGGTTATCGAATAGGGCGGCGTTATCGATTGCGATAGCTGCCTGCATTGCCAGGGATTCCAGAAAGTCCGACCACTCCTGGTCGGGTTCGAAGTAAGTGCGGTGAAAGATTTCCAGAACGCACTTGACATTACCCTTGGCGACAAGGGGCACTGCAAAATAGGTGACAAATTCCTCGCTGACAAATAGAGACGATCGTTGAAAACCGTTCTCAGTTTCGGGGAGATTTAGAATATTAACGATGCGACGTTCGAGCGCCGCCTGGCCAGCGTAGCTCTCCCCAAGCCGCAGGGAAGTGTATTGCAGGGTTTGAGTGCGGAAACCTCTACCAACTGTAAATTCGAGCACCTGTGTGTGAGGGTTAAGCAGCAGAATACATGCGGCCTCTACCTTGAGTGTTTCGGTAACTTGATCTAGCAGGACATTTAAGGTGACGCGAAGGTCGAGGCTGCCAGTGATTGCCATGTCAATGTTTCGTAAAGCAGCCATATTTTTCAATTGGCGTTGGATTTTCTCCTGGGCTTGTCGATTTTGCGAGCGCGTTCGCAGGGTTAGGATGCCGTATGCCAGATCGTTGGCCAAATCCTCCAGCAACTTCACTTCCTCGGGATCGAAAGCATCCACCTCTCCTGCATGGATGTTTAATGCCCCCAGAATCTGTGTGTTCGCGATCAGAGGAAGGGCAATCGATGAAGTGTAGCCGCGCTTGAGGGCCTCGGTGCGCCAGGGGGCAAAGCTGGGATCAGTCAAGATATCCCTGGCAACCACGGGTTGGCCGGTCCGAATGGCGGTGCTCGTAGGACCCTGCCCTCTTTCGGTGTCAGCCCAGGAAATTTCGAGGGTATCTAAATAGCCTTCCTCATACCCTGCCTGGGCTGCTGGACGTACGGTCTTCTCTTGGTCCTGTTCTGCAAAACCTACCCAGGCTAAATGGTACCCCCCTACTCCTAAGATGAGCTGGCATATATCAAGGAGTAAATTGGATTCTTCTTCGGCTATTATCAGAGCCTGGTTGCAGGCGGAAATTACTTTTAACGCCCGGTTGGATTTGCGAAGCGCCGCCTCTGCTCGCCTTACTTCAGCATCGTGAAGTTGAAGCGTCTCAGCCATTTGGTCGAAAGCCTTACTCAGTTGGCTGAGTTCCCCTACGCCATAAGGTGATCCTGTGCGTGCACTTAAGTCGCCGGCTTGCAATTGCCTGGTAGCCCTCGCCAGGGCGCTCACATGGCTCAATATGAAGGTGTTGCTGACATACCATGCAGCAGCAAGTGCCACCCCTGCGATTAGTCCCAATCCTACCAGGTTGATACCTAAAACCCGGTTGGCTTCGGCATAGGCTACTGCTTTGGGGATGCCTATAAAGACGTATGCGTTGGGTATTGGATCACCGGTTAAAGGGGCGAAAGCGTATAGTCGCTGGACGCCGTCTACGCCCGCAGCTTCTATAGTGCCCTGTTCTCCTTTGGTGAGGATCTCGTCGACGATAGAGACCTCTGAGGCGGGTTGTCCCACCCACTTCTCTGGATCAGGGTAACGGGCCAGGATTGTGCCCTTGAGGTCTATCACGGTGTAGGTAGAATCCGCGGGTAATTCTGCCTCGGAAATCAATTGGTCGATCCAAGACAAATCAATTCCTATGGCTACGATTGTTTGTAGGTTTTGGGAGGTGTTGAGAACGGGGTAAGCTAGGACGATAACGCTTTTAGCGCTGACACGATCAATCAGGTACTCACTAAGGATAAAGTTATGGGTTTCAAGTATTTGCTGGAACCAGGGCCGGTCAGCAAAGTTAACGGGTTCGGTAACCGGGGGAGCGCTGCAAATTACGTCCCCATCCGGGGTTGCTACTGTAAACCCACTATAGAACGGGTATTGGGCCAACAAATCAGCTATTAAGTTTTGGCATTCTACCGAATCGCCATTCCGTATTGTGGGAATTTGAGTTAGTGCGATGAGGAATTGTTGCGCGCTGCTGATCAACTGCGCTTGTTCAACAGACGTAATTCGGACCAGGCGTAGTGCATCTTCCTGTGCTCCCACTTTGGCATTCTGGCGTCCTTGAAAGTCGGTGTAAAGTATTAGCCCCAATAATGGGAGGACTGCCAGGAGAACAATAAGGATCAGACGAAAGCGTAAACTTCCTAGGGCAAATCTCAACGAGCCCTGTCCCTCCTATGGATAAATTAAGGAATTGGATTACACCTGATCAAATTATATAACATAATATTTAACAAAAGTTTCCA
Source organism: Anaerolineales bacterium (assembly GCA_034430155.1). Classification (GTDB taxonomy): domain Bacteria; phylum Chloroflexota; class Anaerolineae; order Anaerolineales; family UBA4823; genus DAOUET01. Next base: position 674 of record DAOUET010000041.1, on the reverse strand, counting down.
ATATTGAAAGGATTGAATCCCCGGCTTTCATTGGATTAATGGCGGAGGATAGAAATGGACCAGATCGACCATCCCTGTGAGGGTTGCTACTCCAAATTAGTAGAGAATGTAATCCTTTCTCGGTGAATACCGAATGGTGTATTTTGGAGGTTGCAAATAGTATGCCAGTTATAAACGTTTGATAGGGACTGCGAATTTACCACCATTGGTCAATTTTCGAAGCTGAAATTTCTCTCTTCTGGGGAGAGGTCAGGTGAGGGGGCACCAGGCGGCTGAAGTCACTGGGACAAGAACCCAAAATCCGCCCTTCGGCGGATTCAGAACCTGGCACAGGCCAGGTTTTGCGCGCTTGATGGCCCAGATTTATCTGCCACTGCCTTAGAACTAACCTGCAACCCCTTCCCTGGCCTTTCTCTCTATTTTCCAGGCAACCAGGAACAGGATCGCCGGTGGCACCACCAACAACCAAACGATCAGAAAGTTCACCAACCAGGGGCCTCTAAGCACAACCCAGGCCAGTTCACGGATGAACATAGTTGCTATGGTGATGATCCCACCCAGGAGTTCCCATCGCCAGGCAACCAGTAATCCCAGGATGGCCACCCCCCATAGACTCAACAGGAACCAATCTGAAGCCGGTACCGGTTCGGTGGTGTACGGGTCTGGCGTGCTGA
>DAOUET010000040.1:0-40976 GCA_034430155.1 Anaerolineales bacterium | reverse complement strand
GTCATTCCTGATAATCCCCCCCCGATCACCAAGGCACGTTGGTCGACCTCAAACAAATTCCGCCTGAGTGGACGCAATTTACACGCTTTGGCGACCGCCATGGCAACGAGTTGTTTGGCTTTCTCGGTCGCTGTCTGGGGAGCGGAACGATGCACCCAGGAATCCTGCTCGCGTATGTTCGCCATCTCGAAAAGGTGGGGGTTAAGACCGGCTTGTTTGAGGGTATCCTGAAACAACGGTTCGTGCGTCCGTGGTGTGCAAGACGCAACCACAACCCGGTTCAATCGGTGTTCCTGGATCAGTCTAACAATTCGCTCTTGGGTGTCCTGCGAGCATGTATAAAGGTTACGCTCGGCGTAGACCACTCCCGTCAGTGTCCGGGCATAATCGACAACTGCAGGTACATCCACTACCGAGCCGATATTGATACCGCAATGACAGATAAATACCCCAAGCCGAACCGGGTCATCGACGACATCTCGTTCGGGTGGATATTCCGGTGTTCGGGTCAATAACCCGCGTGCATCACCCAATAACGCTGAAACCTGAGCAGCTGCACAGGATGCTTCTATAACTGATTCGGGTATATCTTTGGGTTCGGCAAAAGCCCCAGCTACAAACACGCCAGGACGGGAGGTTTCTGTTGGATCATACCGTAGAACTTCGACAAAACCAAAGTCGTTAAACTTCAAGCCCAACCGTTCAGCCAAGGCGTGCGTTTCATGCGAAGGTCTCAGTCCCACCGAGAGCACCACCAGGTCAAATTCCTCTTCATGGACCACAGGTCGTTTTCCGTCTTCCCCTTGGTAGCTCACATAAGCAATGCGCAAATTGTGAGTCCCTGGTACTTCTTTCACTGACGAAACCATGCAGCGGATGTAACGAATTCCGTGTTCGGATTTAGCCCGCGCTATATACGGTTCAAAACCTTTGCCAAACGAACGGATATCAATGTAAAAAATGGTGGCTTTAATCAGAGCGTCATGTTCTTTGGCAATGATGGCTTCTTTGGTGGCATACATGCAGCATACCGAGGAGCAGTATGAGCCTCTTTTGGTTGAGCTCTGCCCAAGACTGTTATCCCTGGAGCCTACACATTGGATCCAGGCTATGCTGGCAGGATGCCCACCATCTGAAGGTCGTTGTACAACCCCAGCGAACGGTCCAGACGCCGACAACATGCGTTCAAATTGCAGGCTGGTAACCACATTCGGGAAACGCCCATATCCAAATTCCGGTCTAACATTCCCGGGCATTGTCTCCAAGCCAGGAGTCAAAATCACCGCCCCTACCCCTATGCTTAGCAAACGCTCGGTATCATCATGGAGGATCGCTTTAGCTTGGCAGGCATATACGCATTGGTTGCATTCGGAGCATACCCCACAGTGCAAACAACGAGCAGCTTCTGCGCAAGCCTGCTCTGCAGAAAGCCCCCTGAACATTTCGACAAAGCCAGCTTTACGCTCTTCTGCAGGTAGCCTTGCTATCTCGGTTCTGGGAGCTGCAGAGGTAGAACCGTCAAGAACGCGTTGGGATACCTCCTGGGAGTTTAGTTCTGCCACTTTTTTCGATGAAGCAACCTTCTCAGGCATTGGGGAAGCTTCTCCATTCAGATAAGCTGCGATAGAGCGGGCTGCACGACGGCCGGCAGCAATCGCATCCACGATAAAAGCCGTGCCCGTTACCGCGTCGCCACCAGCGAAGATTCCTGGCACATCCGTCGCTAAAGTATCTGGGTCAACCAGGATACGCCCATTCCCCCCTAGGTTCACCTGATTCAGCCAACTTGACTCTGGTCGCTGGCCGATAGCAAAGATCACAATATCAGCAAGGATAACCTCCTCAGTATCCAATAACTCATCAAAGTCCGGATGTCCCTCGATAAAGCCTCGGAAATCAACTTTTACCGTACGAACACCTGTAACGCTACCCTTTTCACTGGTGATTTCTTTAAATGTACGTCCAGGAAAGAGTTCGATTCCTTCCTCTTCGGCATCGCGAATCTCCCAATCGTGGGCAGGCATTTGGTGACGCCCTTCGAGACAGGTCATGCCTACCCAGCTGGCACCAAGCCGGACTGCGGTCATGGCGGCATCAATGGCAACATTGCCGCCACCCAAAACCAGAACACGGCAGTCGCGCAAGATCGTTTCCGGATCCTGATCTATAAGCCGGTTATCTTGTGATTGGTTGCCTGGTACTTCAGATCGAGAATTAGAGAGACTCATCCGGCGTAAAAAATCAGTCGCCTGGAGGACTTGCGGAAGGTCATTTCCAGGGATAGGTAATTTGACGCCAGTGTGTGCACCGATGGCGACGAAAATCGCATCATACTCCTGCCGGAGCGCTTCCAGATCCTCTACGCGATGGTTTAGTTTGAGTTCTATCCCCTGATCGATAATGGCATTAATTTCTCGCTGCACAACCCCTGGTGGTAGGCGATAGGCGGGAACACCAACACGCATCATCCCACCTGGTACAGGAAGCGCTTCAAAAACAGTAACCGAGCAACCTCGCCTGGTGAGATCTTGGGCGCAGGTGAGTCCAGCCGGTCCTGAACCAACCACCCCGACCCGTTTACCGGTCAATGGTAGGGAGCCATGGTCATTGGCAGAATCGTACTGCCCCTGCTCGAAGGCATCCCGAACATCTTCGGGATGTTCCCAGGCCCAATCGGCAACAAATCGCTTGATAGCCATGATATTAACCGGATCGTCAACTTGTGACCGACTGCAAGCCTCTTCACAGCGATGATTGCATACCCGACCACAGATAGAGGGGAAAGGATTGTCCTCAAGTATGGTCCGATAAGCATCTGCAAAACGCCCTTCCGCAACCAGGGCTACATACCCTTGTGCCCTTTGGTGAATGGGGCAGGCATTCCGGCAGGGTGCAATTCCGCGCTTCTCAATCGCATAGGCGTTTGGTATTGCCTGCGGATACCGTTTAGAAATAGCCTTCTTTTGGGAAAGCTCGCCGTTAAATTCATCAGGCAAACTTATTGGGCAAACCGCGGCGCAATCCCCACAGCCAGTGCATTTTGAAAGATCCACATAACGTGGATGCTGGCGTACACTCACGATGAAATTTCCAGGCTCACCAGAAAGTGACTCCACTTCAGCACATGTGAGCAATTCGATGTTAAGATGTCTCCCTACCTCGACCAGCTTGGGCGACATAATACACATGGCGCAATCATTGGTTGGAAAAGTCTTATCAAGCTGGGCCATGCTACCGCCGATGGCAGGGGCGCGATCGAGTAGATAAACTTTGATGCCGGCTTCAGCCAGGTCAAGAGCAGCTTGCATTCCGGCTATGCCAGCACCTACTACCAGCGCTGCCCCGATTGGACCTTTACCATTACCGCTTCCTTTGCCTGCAGGAGTCATAGTCCCTTCCTATTCAGCCAAACCCAAAAAGTGTAATAAAGGCCGTGGATCAACGAGGTGTTTGTTCCACCAGGTGCGCGCCTGCGGGAGACCAAAAGCCAGCCCTAGTAATTCGGTGATGTAAAAGGAGGGCATATTCGGTCGTTCAGTCTGACGCATCTCCAAATTAACCTGGCAGAGTGGGCAAGCCGTGACCAGCGCATCCGCGCCGGCCTCTCGGGCACGTGAGATTAAACGGCTTACCAGAGCTTGGACGATGGTTGATTTGCTAAGTGAAAGACCTGCTCCACAACAATCGGTAGCGTGTGACCAGTTCATGACCTGCGAGCCAATCGCTTGGAGTAATTCCGCCATTATCTTCGGATCATCCGGGTCATCAAACTGAGTCACCTGGGGTGGCCGGACGAGCAGGCAGCCATAATAAGTGACGACCTTTAACCCCCTCAAAGGACGTCTTACCTGACTGGCGATCCTATCTGGCTGGTAATCTTCATAAAGAACGCCCAGCACGGGACGGATATCGATCTCACCCGTGTACTTGAATTCAACTATCGATTCGATCTCCGCACGTTGCGCCTGGTTTGTCCGCAGAGCATAATCAGTGGTTTTCATGCGGTTGAAACACGCCGCACAAGGGGTCACCAGATCACGACCAAATTTCTGAGCAAGGGCAATATTTCGGGCTGGTAAAGCGTAAGCCAGTTTATGGTTTAATGCATGTGCTGAAGAGGCGCCGCAACAATTCCAATCCGGTAATTCTGTCAATTCCAGACCAAGATGACTGAAGACCGCCCGGGTTGACAGGCCATACTCAAGACCTGTGGAGTGCAAACTGCAACCTGGATAATAGGTGTAGGTTTTTAATTCGGGGCTCATTTATTTACACCGTTGAAAGATATCGCCAACTTCGGCCGACGCTCCTGATCTCCCAGGCAGAAGGGGGACTTTACCGCGTAAGAACAGACCCAATCCAGCGCCCATGTCGTTAAGCAGGGGGACATGAGAAAGGATCTTGAACAAACCTAACATGGCGGCCTCGTGAGAGCGACCCAGGCGTTGGACAACCCCCAAAAACAAGCGGTGGAACAAGAGGGCATCTGGCTCACCAGGCTGGTAACTTTCCGAAACAGCTATTTGCCGGAGGGAATCCATCACAGCTGCGATGTCTATATCATTGGGGCAGCGCACCGCGCAAGTCAAACATCCAGCGCATAACCAGATATCTTGGCTTGAGAGAATCAGATCTGCTTGGTCAAGCAGCACCATTCGCAGCAAACCATCAGGTCCATATTCCATCGCAGCTACCACCGGACAGCCAGCTGTACATTTGTGGCAGTGGTAACAGAGTTCTACATGTTGACCGGAACGCCGGATTACCTCTGAAGACAGATAATTGGTCATTTTCATCTCTATTTACGCTTAACTCAGGTTCTCGTCTGCACTTGTATTTTCTCGGAACATTAGCTGCACGGCGTCTTCTGGATAAAATATCTGATAGTAGACCACCTCAGCCAATTTGCACTTATTGTTACGGCACTACCTGAGTCGAACTTGATGCTAATGGCAGTATTACCGTCAGCCGGGTACCTTGATTTAGAACGCTCTGGACATTTACTCGCCCACCAAAACGAGTAACAAAATCCTTTACGATCGTCAGACCCAACCCAGTACCCTCTCGTTCCACTGCTTTGGCATTGGGAGCTCGGTAGAACTCCTCGAATAAATGCCCTAAGGCCTCCTCGGGGATCCCAATTCCAGAGTCCTCCACGACCACATGCACCTCATTGTCAAAATTGGCAAGCATTACCTTTATACGACCGCCGGATGGCGTATATTTAACCGCGTTGGAAATTAAGTTGTTAAAGATGCGATCCAATCCCTCTGGGGTCGCGTTCACGTTGGTCGATTTATCCATACAATCGTTTCGCCATTCAATGTTTATACCTTTCTCGCTAGCCGGCACCTCATAACGGCTCAGGACCATCTGGATAGCTGATATCAAGTCAACCCGCTCGTACTTCTCCTTTGTTCTCACGTCGGTTTTGCCAGCCGCCAGATCGAGCAGGTCATCTACCAATTTTTGCAAAAAGTAAACCCTGCGACTGGCACGATTAATAATGTCCAACTGCTGTTCGGAGATCTTACCAGCGTATCCAGCTGTCATGGTGCGCAGCAAGCTGCTTATCACGCTGACCGGAGAGCGCAATTCGTGAGTCACCATGCGGACGAACTGGCTCTTGGCTGCATCAAGTGCTTCAATAGACTGGTAAGCCAGGGCGTTATCTATTGCTATGCTTCCTTGGGTAGCGATAGCTGTGAGAAAAGCTTCATCATCCTTGTTGAAACCATCCGGTTCGACAGAATAGGCTCTCAGGATGCCTAAAGGCCCGCTTTTACCGCTCAAGGGTGCAGACAATATAGAGCGAATGCCCTCTTGTCTAGCTTCCTCTGGATATTGAAGTAATGGGCTGGAATGTGCATCTGGGATGTTCACCGTTTTACCCGCCAATACCTGGCGCGCCAACAAATTGCTCTCCAAATCCACCGGCCCTTTATTCAAATAAGCCTGGCTCAAGCCGAATACAGCCACGGGTTCCAAACGCGTGCCGGTTTTATCGATCAAACGGATGGAGCAAGCCCGTACTCCCAAAGCTTTGGCAGTGCTTTCAACAATACGGTTGAGCACCTGTGGTAGCTCAAGGGTAGATCCGACCAGGCGAGTCCCATCATTAAGCGCTTGAAGCCGGGCAGTAGCGTGCTGCAGGCTCTCGCTCAGATTAACGACTTCTTCTTCACGATGGCGCAAGCGATCACTAATCGAGGAAGCCAGATAAGCGACGATCAATCCAGTGGCTGCAAAGAAGAAAATCTCCGCGATCAGGTATAACTGATTAAGGTAAAGAGGAGTTACGAGTAAACCTGTGACAGGTTCGTGAGGAATAATGCCGAAATATTCCAGCAAAGCGATTACTGATAGCAAAACCACTGCAAGTAATGCGAAGGCGTACGCCGTGCGAGATGGGAAGAAAATCGATGCAATAACAATATGGAATATGAAAAATAAAAGGATGGGGCTTTCGATCCCGCCAGAGTAATGGATTAACAATGCCATCCCCAACCAATCCATGGCTACCTGCCACTTGGCAAGCCTGCCGAAAGCTATCGACGAGGTAGAGGAACGTTTGAGGCGACGTTCTGCCAGGTAAAAGATGAAATTGTAGAAGAGAATTCCTACCCCGATAGCATAAAGCGGTATCTCAGGGGCGTGCAGGCTAAATATCGCTCCAACCATCCAAGTGGATACAATAACCCCCGCTCCCGCTATCCAGCGTAGATGGATAAGCCAAGCCACACTGGCAACCAATTCGGCATCTACCAGTGTTCTGCGTTCATTGGATTTCATCTTTGATAGATCAGCGTTCTTCCCTATGGAAGAAGGTGAATCTAGCATGGCGCGCTCCTATTCAACAAGGAATTCATGAACTTTTTTCAACAATACATCCGGCTCTACCGGTTTCTCAAGGAAAGTCTGAACCGGTAGATAATCTTCATCCGGTGCGAACCGCAGAGGTGTCGTACTGTGAATTGCCGTCAGCATGATAATAGGGGTTTTGCTAAACTCTTTAAATTCCGATCTCGGATCGGAGCTATGTAAATCCAGGGCAAACTGAAATCCAGCCGTGGTCGTGTCCATCATGACATCCAATATGATCAAATCCGGTTTTACCTTTTTAACCACAGCTCTGCCCCCGATAACATTACTGGCCTCTGAAACCGAATACCCATCCGCCTCAAGAGGCAATCGCAGGGTAAGTCGCAGGTCGGGATCGTCGTCAATTATGAGGATACACTTTTGGTTCATTTGTTCCTATTCCATATCTCACGAAAGATTTCCTCTACTAAGTCGGGTAAAGTCGCTTGGACGGCTGGGGAGAGCTCCTGACCAGTGGTTATAGAAGCAGGTTCCAGGCCGTAGAACACAATCTTTTCCGGCAGGATATTGAGAGCCTGAGCCAGGATAAGACCCTCCGGGATACTGGCTTCATGAAGCGATAGGTTGTTCTTAGCAGCAATCAACCTGACCTCTTCTGAATCAAAACGTTGCCAGACTCCGGGCGGTTTACCCATGCGAACGGCATCGATCATGATCACGAAAGAACAGCCCTCTAGCCAAGTGGCTAAACCCCACCCTGGTGCCCCCACCTCCACGGCCCTCGTATATGGAGGTAGATCCCGTTCAGACAACATCTTCACGGCCTGAATTCCTAACCCATCGTCACCCTGGAGCGGATTTCCAAACCCAAGAATGAGGTTGTTGGCAGATGCTGCAAAATTAGAATCCATTTTATCTACCTATCCTCATGGGCATCTGTGACCTTTAGGACATGTACGGAACAAGAAATACAGGGGTCATATGCTCGAACAAGCATTTCCAGATCCAGCTGAATGGAGTCCAGCGGTTTATGGGAGATATGAGGTACAAGCTCATGCATATCGGCCTCGATATTAGCGATGTTTTGATTGGTAGGGATAACACAATTTGCACCTGTCAAGCAGCCGTCCGGCCCAATCCAATAATGGTGGATTAACAAACCTCGCGGCACCTCGCAAGCACCAACACCTTCAGCCTGATCAATACTGATCTGAGCTGGCTCTTCAAGTGAAATTCCTCGTTCGAGCAATTTGTCAATGGTCCGGATGGATTCATCCATACTATGGACGATTTCCACTACCTGAGCTGCTGAATTCGAGTAGGGGTTCGTGACTTTAGGAGCCAAACCCAAAGCCACTGCTGCATCTTTGGCACGTGGAGTTAGTTGATCATAGTTGTTGTTGAAGCGCGCCAGAGCTCCTACCATATAGGAGTCACGTTTGTCACGAGTGTATTTGGCGGTAGAATAAGGTACTATATATTCATTAGTCACTCTAAGATAATCCTCAACCGGGAGATATACACCGTCGCTGGTGACGATATCTCCCCCAACGAAGGCATACTCATCAGGGTGGGTGAGGGATACATACTCCGTTTCCCGCTCAAATTGAGGCCAGGAAAGCGATGCAAACAGCTCAACGGTAGCATCTGTATCAGACCTGGCAGATTCAAGTCGCCCGTACAATTGCTCTAGCTCACATATTTTAGGAAAGTGAGTAAACCCACCGACAGTCATGGCAATCGGGTGTGTATGTCGTCCGGTGATGGCGGCACAAATATCTCCAGCAAGCTTTTTCATGCGTAAAGCCCGTAGGACCACCTCACGATGGGTGGATACCAAGGGGATCACGCTACCCACACCTAAGAAGTCAGGAGCTACGAGCATATAGACATGCAGGATATGGCTATCGAGGATTTCACCATAGAGAGCCAGTTTTCTTAATAATATAGTTTGCTGGCTCAATTGGACTGCAAGAGCCTTCTCAGTAGCTTGTAGAGAGGTGATAGCATGACCAGTAGAACAAATTCCGCAAATTCGACTGGTGATGTGGGACGCCTCTAGATAAGACCGCCCACGCAACATGGCTTCGAAAAAGCGGGGCGCCTCAACCACCTCGAAACGGCAATCCTTTAGCTGGCCATCCGCCATTTCCACAACGATATTTCCATGCCCTTCTACCCGAGTGACGTGATGGACTTCGATCCTCTTATGCACCACCATTCTGCCTCCGTAAAAGACTCTCTCTTACCTGGTATGTAGTAAACATAGTGTAGCGCCTGAGTATGTCATCTACAGTCAAGCCATAGCTCCCCAACAATTCCTGCAATGAGGCATCGTTGGCATTGGAAATGAATCCACGGCAAGCCTCACACGGCTGCCCAAAGCTGGGGCAGATGGCTCCACAACCCGCGCGAGTAACCGGACCCATGCACACCTGACCTTTAGTATAAAGGCAAGTATTCTCTTTCAACTTACACTCAACGCAAACTGGGTAGTCGGGGATATCGGGTCTTTTACCCAACAACAAGGCTTTTATAAAAGCGATAAACTCAAAGCGGTCAATCGGGCACCCCGGAATTGCATAATCCACCGGAATTATCGCTTCAATGGGTCGGGCATCTGCAGTTTCAAACCAAGCAGCCTGGTTGCCGTATACATAGGCTCGGGTGTCATCTAATGGGTGTAAATATTTTAGAGTATTTATCCCTCCCAAATGGGCACACGTCCCCAATGCGACAACGATGGCGGCCTGATCGCGAATCTTCATTAAGCGGGTTTCATCAATAGGCCGGCTACAGCAGCCTTCTATAAAAGCTACCAGATAGTTCTCCCCCTTCTCTGTTATCGCTTCACGAAATTGAACAATCTCGATAGCTTCCAACAAATCAAGATGATCTTGCAACGAGTCCAAGACTGTGAGCTGACAACCCTCGCAGCTGGTGAAGTCAAAGAAAGCTACCTTAGGCTTACCCTTGGTCGTCATAATGCTTCCTCTAATCCTTTGATTTCTTTGTAAGAGAATACAGGTCCAGATTGGCAGGCATAAATATTATTTATCTGGCAATGACCACATTTACCTATACCACATTTCATACGGCGTTCAAGTGATAAATAGATATTACCTTCTGAAATGCCTTTACCGAGCAGCTCAATAAGGACAAATCGATACATGACCGGGGGGCCAACTGTTATAGCGACTGTATTACGCGGGTAGATGGAAATATCTGAAAACAGGGTTGTAATTACACCAGTGTGCCCTGTCCAATGATCATCACCCCGGTCAACAGTGACATGCAGTTCGATATCATCCCGTTCTTGCCAATCCTTGAGTTCATATTTAAATAGCAGTTCGGAGGGATTTCGGGCTCCATACAAGATTATGACGCGACCGAACAAGGCTCGTTCATCAAGAACCTGGTTGATCAGGGATCGGAGGGGAGCTAAACCAAGACCGCCGGGAGCGAAGAGCAAATCCTTACCTCGAAATTTATCTACGGGAAAGCCTCTTCCAAATGGTCCTCGTATTCCAATTCGGTCGTTAGTCTTCTTAGAATGTAGCGCACTGGTTACATCGCCCACCTTACGAACACAGAGCTCAAAAGCACTATCGCTTCGACTGGGCGAGCTACTTACGCTGATGGGCGCTTCTCCAATGCCCAAAACCGAGACCTCCACAAACTGACCAGGCTTATGTCCCAAGGATTGTCCATTGGGCAGTTCAACCGTAAAGACCTTTTCCAGAGGGGTCAACTGTTCGATATTTACAATCCTGGCAGGTTGCGGGATGAAAAGCTGGTCATCGATGCGTGGTAAACCTACCGTCGGATGATAATTAACTGTAACAACCATGGTTACTCCTAGGACTCCTGTTGGTGATAGAGCTCATTGAAAACGTTCACCGGGGTAATGTCTACAACACAAGCGCGTGCACACCGACCGCAGCCAACGCAACCCAAATGGCCGTGAGCTTCTAATATATACTTCCCTTTTCGCATAAAGCGGTGTCGCAAGCGCAGAGCCCGGCTTTGCCGGAAATTATGACCGCCAGCCACTGTGGCAAACATATCCAGCTGGCAAGAGTCCCAGATACGCACACGTTGCCCATGTTTTAGATCCAATTCAATCTCATCCCTCACATCAAAACAGAAACAAGTAGGGCAAACATTGGTACAGGCTGCGCAACTCAGACAACGCTTCGCCAGTTCGGACCACAATGGGCTTTTCATGCTCAGGCTGAGGAGCGAAGGGAGATCGCTCAAGTCAAAATCTAACCGGTAGGAGAATTTCGGCCATTTCTCGCTGAGCACGGCACTGAGTTTTTTAATATCCTCCGGCGATGCCGGGCTGGCATCGGCATTTTCCGCCAATAAATTATCACCCGCCTCCGTGCCGATATCTACTGCATAAGCCTCACCTAGATCAGTAAAATGCAGATCATAGCCCTCCTCAGCAGTTAATGTTCCCATGCTCTTGCAGAATGAATGTTCGTCGCAGGGTGCAAGACATTCGATGCTCACAATCAGAGCATGACTACGCCGATTTAAATAGCTTGGATCTGCATGTCCAGATGAGAAGACCACGTCAAGCAACTGGATTGCATGTAAGTCACAAGTATGGACCCCAAAAATCACAGTTGGTTGAGCCCTCTGATCTGGTTGCACCCGATTATTCCCGGAAAGATCATAATGGAAAAGGGTTTCGCTGGGAGGAAGAAGGTACTTCTTAGGAGGCAATATCGTGGTTGGATAATCCAACTTAAGCTCGGCGGGATCTGAAATCATATCGAAAACGTAATGGCCATTCGTTTCCACCGGCCCAGCAACGCGATAATGCCGCAATACACTACCGATGAAATTATTTAATTCTTGTTTAGGGATAATTGTTAGACTCACTTTTGGCTCCTAATTCCCAATTTAAGAGAAATGCGCCAAGCCAGGCTTACCCATCTAACCTAATAACAGGAAAACTGAAAAACCCATCCTTGGATGCCCTCCTGCGTTCCAGGATTCGTTTCATCAACTTAAACCTGAAATGATCACTGCGCTCACGTTCATCCAAAGCCATCTGGATAAAATCTCGTTCAGCTTCTAAACGTGGAATCAAGAGGTGATCGAGCGCATTTAGTCGCCGAGAAGTTCTCTGAACCTCCGCCGCTAATCTAGCAAGGCGTAGCTCAATCTCGGCCAGGCGGATGATGGTATCCACCTCGGCTTCAAATGCTGAGGCGACTTCATCAATCGTGATTGAAGTAGCGGTGACAGAATAACCTCTAGCCAACATGGAGCGAGAGATATGCTTCTGTTCGATATGGGGAACCTTCACACCCATCACACGTGTGGTGGACACCTCGAGAGGCAATTCTGCTCGTGATGCCAGAGCTGCTGACCTAACAGCCTCAGTGCCTGCTATAGCCTCTGCGCGTGCCAAGGCTTGTCGCGCATCTGCAGCGACCTGTCGGAGGGCATCCGAGCGCTCAATAACCGTGTCTGCGATGCGTAAGAACTCTTCAAGTAAAGCTGCGCGCTTTTGCTCCAGCAAATCACGACCTTGCTGAGCCAAGGTTATTTGGGCTTTCCGAGCGAGCAGGTCCATACGGGTACAGGAGACGTTGTGCATGTTGCTTCTCAACCTTTTCCATGAAGAACTGTCGGATTTCTCTGACAAAGTTGCAAACGAAGTCTTTCTAGACTGATCGGCATTGACCGATTAGTTCCGGTGGTGATACTTCTTGATAAATTCTTGAGGAATACGCTTCAACAGTTCAGGGGGCATGGGAGCCAACAACTTCCAAGCTATCTCAAGAGTCTCAAAGATGTCCCGGTCCACCATCTCTTGACCAACAAATTCCTGTTCGAAGCGATTAGTGAATTCCAGCACCCGGCGGTCATCACCAGATAAGGCGGCTTCACCCACTATGGCTACTAACCGGCGCAGATCTCGACCCTCAGCATATAGGGCATAAAGCTGGTCTGCGACGAAGCGATGATCGGTGCGAGTCTTACCTTCGCCGATACCGGCATTCATCAAACGCGAGAGGGAGGGCAAGACATCGATGGGGGGATAAACACCTTTCCTGTGCAATTCCCGCCTGAGCACAATCTGACCCTCGGTGATATACCCAGTTAGATCTGGGATTGGGTGAGTGATATCATCGTCAGGCATGGTGAGAATCACTAATTGGGTCATAGAACCAGGATTGCCCTTAATGCGACCGGAGCGCTCATACAGGCTGGCCAGATCCGAGTACATGTAGCCCGGATAACCACGTCTGCCAGGAACCTCTTCACTTGCAGCGGAGACTTCGCGCAACGCCTCGCAGTAATTGGTCATATCGGTCATGATGACCAATACATGCCTGTTATGGGTGAAGGCCAGGTATTCGGCTGCTGTTAAAGCAGCCCGTGGGGTCAGCAAGCGCTCGATAGTCGGGTCATCAGCGCGATTTACAAACAACACCGTCCGGTCCATGGCATCACTGGCTCGAAATTGGTCCATAAAGAAGGAGGCTTCGCGATGGGTGATGCCAATAGCTGCAAAGACGAGGGCAAACGGTTCATTACCCTTCCCAACACCACCCAAGATACGCGCTTGCGAGGCAATCTGGGCAGCTAATTCGTTAGCGGGCAACCCAGCCCCTGAAAAGATCGGCAATTTTTGGCCGCGCGTCAAGGTATTTAGACCGTCAATGGCAGAAATACCCGTTTGGATGAACTCACTAGGGTGTATACGAACTGACGGATTGATGGGCAACCCGTTGATATCAAGCGCGGCCTCCGGGATGATGGGCGGACCTCCATCCATGGGTTGTCCAGATCCGTCCAGTACACGGCCCAGCATCGAGAGCGATACATTTAGTCGAGCAACATCTCCAGTAAAGCGGACTTTTGTTTTGACCAAGTCCATACCGGAGGTCCCGACAAAAACGCGCACCATACAGCGATGTCTATCCACCTCCAATACCTGGCCTAAACGGATATCACCCTGGGGACTGGTTATCTCCACAATCTCGTTGTAGGCTGCCTCAGTAATGCGCTCGACGAAGATCAACGGGCCTCTGATCTGAGAGAGCGTGCGAAATTCCTTGGTGATTAAGTCGGGCCTGGGAGTCGTCGTGAGCATTTCAATCCACTCCCAATTCGGTAAAATTAATTGCCTGTCGTTCCAAGAGGGCTTCAATCGCTTCTTTGACGTTTTCAACCGGCAACTCTTTCATACGGCCAATCTCTACGCATACCGGTAATCCCAGCACTTTATCCAATGGCACTCCTGATTCCAACGCTCTCTGGGTGCGATGAGAAAAATCCAAAATTGCCTTGAGCATTAAATAACCCTTTTCAACCGGGCAATAGCGATCTATCTGATGATAAGAAGATTGTTGTAAAAAATCTTCTCGAAGCATACGAGCCACAGCCAGCACAGCACGTTCGGATTCGGCCAGCGCATCAGGACCAACCAATTGCACAATCTCGAGCAATTCATCCTCACGCTGAAGCAACGACATAGCTTCACCAGTCAATTCAGTCCAATCGTCAGTGACATTGTCTGTGAACCAAGCTTGCAGGCTATACAATGAAAAGCTGTTGGTCCAATTAATAGCGGGGAAATGCCGGCGCCGGGAGAGATCATAATCCAATGCCCAAAAAGCACCAATGACTCGCATGGAGTTTTGTGTCATAGGCTCCGAAAAGTCTCCTCCAGGAGGAGAGACCGCCCCGATAACTGTTATCGAACCGATCCGGCGTTCCTCGCTTGAACCATTGGAACTGTCCAAACAAACCGCGCGACCCGATCGCTCATAAAACTCAGCTAGGCGGGCTGCCAGATAAGCCGGATACCCCTCTTCACCAGGCATTTCCTCCAGACGACCTGAAATCTCTCGTAAGGCTTCGCCCCAACGGGAGGTGGAATCAGCCAACATAAGCACGTCATAACCCATGTCGCGGTAATATTCAGCGATGGTAATACCAGTGTAAATGCTGGCTTCACGGGCTGCGACCGGCATATTAGAGGTATTAGCGATCAGCACGGTACGCTCCATTAGGGGTGCACCTGTGCGCGGGTCCTCAAGCAAAGGAAATTCTTCCAACACCTCGGTCATTTCGTTGCCACGCTCACCGCAGCCAACGTAGACCACGATATCAGCGTCAGCCCAGCGAGCCAAATTATGCTCGGTAACCGTCTTGCCTGTCCCAAAGCCGCCCGGAATTATCGCTGATCCACCCTTTGCCACCGGGAAAAAAGTATCGATAATGCGGGTGCCAGAGATAAGTGGGGCATTGGGAGGCAGGCGGGTATAAACAGGACGAGGAAAACGAATAGGCCATTGTTGAACCAGGTTAACCTCAAGATTCTTGAGGGTGTGATTACCATTCAATTCGAGCACGGCAACGACTTCATCGATCTTGAAATTTCCCTCCTTAATCTCGATGACCCGCCCAACACATCCAGGGGGTACCATAATGCGGTGTGTAATGGTGCTCGATTCAGGCACCACACCAAGAAAGTCTCCTGACCTTACATAATCCCCCTTGGAAACGAGGGGGGTAAATCCCCAAATATAGTCTTCTTTCAAAGGAGAAACACTTACTCCGCGGTGGATAAAATTACCAGTCTTTCCAGCCAGGATGTTCAGTGGGCGTTGTAGACCATCATAAACACAGCCCAAAAGGCCCGGTCCCAGATAGGCAACCATCGGCGAACCTGTGTCATGGACTGCCTCCCCTATACGAAGGCCAGAGGTATCCTCATAAACCTGAATGGTTGTGAGATCTCCCTGCAACCGTATGACCTCTCCCACCAAGCCCATCTCTCCAACCCGGACAACGTCATACAAGCGCGCCCCTGCAAGCCCGATGGCTCCTACCACCGGACCGGCAACACGAATGACAGTGCCAAGTTGTTTATATTCTGCGGTCATGGCTCTTCATTCCCAGTATCTTCACCTTTGAAGGTTATGTGAAAACCAATCGCCTGGCGGATCATCATTGTTATGCGGTGTCTTTGCGAGGCTTCAAGCACCATGGGTTCTCCACTTGGAATAGCCAGGTATGGTAAATTATCAGAAATCTCCAGGCGCTTTAATAAAATTGGATCCATATTTGCTAATAAACCATCATCGATGGCGAGCAATCCGGTTTCTCCTGCCTGTAACCAGCTCTCAATCATTAATTGGGCAGTTTCAACCTCTTCTGCACTGAAGGCATCTACGCCTGCCAGTTGAAAGCCGGGGACCAGTGATGGACGAGTTAAGACTAACAAGCGACTCATTCAACAAACTCCATCTCAGCGAGGATTGAATCGAGCTTCAGCCCGAGATGGATACCTTGGGCTGTCCAACGTAGATTTCTAACTTCATTTGTCTTCAATGCCAGATAACCAAGCACAACCCCTATTCCCAAAGGATCTTTGGTGATAAGTTTAGAAGCCCAATTCAAACGAAACCGATTTAGTTGTCTCTCGAATTCGCTTAACTTGCCAGATCGAGCAAATCCCCGCAAACCTTCTATTAATGGCTTTTCATAGAGTGTCCCAGCTAACGCACCTACGGCTGCTTCGATAGTTTGCTGGTCTGCTACCCGTACTAGTAGTGCAATAGGAAGACGTCCAGGTCCAAAGAATTGGACATCCAGGCGATCAGTACCGAATCGTTCTCGTAGTTGCTTGCGTTCTGCAGGAGCATGAACAAAGCGCAATGCTGTGAGAAGATTGACCAAATCTATGTCCAGATTTAAATTGAAATACAAAATCTCATCCGTCAGGAACTCTTTTCTTAAGAAATCGCAGGCTTCTAGGTAATGCCATCTATCCAGCGCCATTTCCATATTTAATAATTCTGCTCCAGGTTGTTCAGCACGAAGTTTGATAAGAGGTCCTGCATAAGGCGAACCCAGGCTGGCTAGCTTGTCTATGGCTCCCCGTGGTCTAGAGGCGCTGGCCAGCTGCATTAGTATGTCGGAACGAAGCTCGCCTATAGGTAACAGAGTTGCTTGTATTTCCCTTAACGAGGCATTCTTTGAGAGGCCTCGTAAAATGGCTTTCAAGTTGTATATGTCGTAGGTACGAAGCACGATGGCAACCATTTCTCCAGGGCGCTCGTTGTAAAAGCTGCGCATATGCCCTAAGGTGCTTACCAAATCAATCCGAATTGCTTCATTAATACAATCCAACCCTCCAACACGTGCTAATGCGGTTTCCACTGGTTTACGGTAAGCAGTCATCGTAAGGGCAGCAATCAAGCCTTGTAAACTTCCTGACTCTGCTAGCGTTTCCAACTCACGTTTGGAAAGCAGTCGGGATTTCATCACGCGTAAACGTGCATTTCCATAGTCGTAACCAGACATATCACCAACCCACAAATCAATTGACCTTGACCTTTTCGGAGACCTGTTCCAATTGCGAAACCGGAATCTCCTTCTCAAATAAAGCAGCCAGATAAGGCCGCAGGTAAGGTGTAGCTCGCTCTAACCTAGCTTCTAACGTATTAATGACGACCACCCTGCCATCATCACTTTTTGCGATCATACCTCCCCAGCAACTCAAGCTATAATTCACCTTGAGTTCTATGCCGCAGTCGAATAAAATGCTCTCTAAAAGTGCTTGATCCCGAGGATCGGCATCCAGACTGGCATTATGGATATCCCCCAATGAGCTTTGAAGTTCGGCTAATGCCTCCTTGGTCAATCGACCCAATACTGTTGGGTAAACGGTGTCTTTACGGATATTCCCCAAGCGATCACAAGTCTGTTCCATAGCAGCATCCACAAGCTGCTCGCGCAAATTACCGACGAAACGCATTGCATCTAAGCGAGCGTGATGAATAATGCGAGCGCGCTCCTTGTGGGCAGGCATTACTGCGGTCAGGTAAGCTTGCTTTTCAATCTCCTGAGCCTCTAAACGAGCGACCGCCAATAATTCATCGGCTTGCGCTTGAGCGTGTTGCTTAATCTCCTCAACCCGGCTATCTCCCAGAGTACGGATTGACGTCAGGATGGCACTTAGACCCACATCAACCTCCGAGGAGCAAAATCATGGCTGCCACAGCAAAACCGAGAATGACCATAGTTTCAGGAATGGCGATAAGCAAGATAATCCCGCCAAGCGCTTCAGGTTTTTCAGCGATGACCCCAGCTCCCGCCGAGCCAATGCGCGCTTGAGCGAGCCCGGTACCTATAGCAGCCAAACCAATCGCCAAACCTGCACCAATAGCGGTCAACCCCACACCAAATGCAGCTTCCATTGAAACCTCCTATGGATATCGTAAAATGAATCCATGATCACAATTCTTCATCTATGTTGGTATGTCCATTTTTAAGTGGCTGCGGTAGGGTTCGTACGGCCTGCCGCCCCCCTCATAAAACTTACGAAAGAATTCTACGTAATGCAGACGTAAACTATGGATGGTAGGGCTAAAAGCGCCCAATACCAGATTTAATGAATGAATCAATAGCGCAATAATTACGCCGACGATCAAATTACCCGCCATGCCAGCAACATCATTAGCAACTTTCGCCAAGTACACCGAAGCCAAACCGATGGCAGCAATGCGCAAATAAGATAATACATTCCCGATCAAACCTATGAATTCTATAGGACCCATGAGAATCCCCAACCATCCTAAAGAGGCGCCCATAAGGACGATCCCTATGATCACCCCAGCGATTGCCGGGGTCATAAACCCAGTTGGCAAGAATTTCGTCATCCCGCCAACCATCAGGAACAACCCGACCAGACCAATAAGCATGCCACCACGTTCCAAGAGATGACTACGGCTTTTATCTTTGACAGCCTCCCAAATACCCAGGATCAATCCGAGGGTGATATGAATTGCACCGACCACCAGAGACATCCCCAAGAGTCCCGCAATGTCCTCAGAACTAGCCCTATCTAACAAGAGTGGGTGCATTCCCCAATGCTCACCCAGAGAGCCAAAAGCTTCGCCATATAGAATTCCAAACAAAATAGACCAAGCAGCTCCCATAGATAGCACAATCAACACATCACGACTCACACCCCTTCTATATTTGCGTAGTAATAACAGCGTGATAAGCAGTAAAAGTGTCCCATAACCAACATCGCCAAGGATCATGCCAAAGAATATAGGCAGAAATAATGCCATCAAGCGAGTGGGGTCAATGTGACCGTAACGAGGCAAGGCCAACAGATTCACTAAACTTTCAAATGGTTTAGCCAGTGAGGGATTCTTGAGACAAACTGGTGCCCGTTTCTTCATTTCAGATGTCCATGGGAGCTTTTGAATTAGGAAAGCCTCCCCAATGGCTTCGTTTAGGGCCGCGCTGACCTTATTGAAATCCTGCCTAGGGACCCAACCTGCCAGTACGAAAGTCGTATCCGTCTCACCGAATCTTGCTAGAATGCGTGCAGCCTCGATCTCGTCTTTTAACCAGGCACTCCAATTAACCAGCTTGTCCCCCCATTCAGAAGCCAGACCGGACAATTGGCTATCGATGTCTTTGATCTCTTCCGGGATAGATTTCATACGATGTTGCAGCTTCTCCAGGGTGATATCGGGTGGACCTTCCCCTAATTCGGTAGGCAAACGTAAACGTGTAACGTCTTCCCTGCCTAGTAAAGTTTCGATCTTAGGGGTGAAGCTGCTCGGAAAGACGACCAACATCGCTCTGGTCGTGGCATCTACATCACTGGCTACCACCTCAGCCCTTCCGGTAGTAAGCTCAAGGACTTGATTGGCGATTGTATCCAATACCCCAATATGCAAACGGCTGACCAGAACAACTACAGTAACATTGCCTGGATATCGTGCAGAAGAAGGGATGATGGGCAAGAGCTTACGAAGGGTAGCTTCGTATCGAGGCAATGAGGCCATTTCGGATTGAAGTTTTTCCTTATGAACAACACGAGTCTGAACCATTGGCATCAGGGCTTCCACACAAGAACGGGCTTCATCTATATATTCCTTCTCCGGAGGGTGTGTGGCTTTACCGGAGTCAACGCCCAAGGCATCAAATAAACCTCCGATGCGCGCGGAAAGGAAGCTCAATTGCTCCTGATAATGCAGAGTCTCACGATCCATCGTTAGAGGGCGTGCGGAAATCTCGGCAGCTTCAACGATTTCGTCAATGTGCACACATCCAACGCGACGTATGACCTGTGCAGCTACCTGAAGATCGCTCTTGAGGCCGACAATCTCGATGGGAATCATCTCGAGATTCATGCTGCCTCTCCATCGATTTCGATACCGAGGATTATTTGAACCGCCTGGTTTACAGCCTCAAGCAAATGCCGTTGCCCCTTGATTTGTAGGTCTTCAGCCTGTGAATTTGCTAGAGAAATTATCCCCCCGGCTTCCTCTTCCGCCTGGGTGACAATATTTCCAAATTCAGCCTGTCCCCGGCGACGACCAGTCTCGCGCGCTTGGATTTTGATTTGCATAGCTTGTGATTGCGCTTTTACAACCATTTGTCCGGCTTCTTCACGAGCAGCTGCAATCCGACCCGTGATTTCCGCCTCAGTTTGCCAAATCTGATCCAAAGGTGAGAGTTCGGTTTTTGAAGTCAACATCGTTAATCTTTCTCAAGTCCTTACTTTCAATGTAACCGATAATTATGACAAATTTCGTTACAAGGTTGTGACAATACTGTGATAAAAATCATCAGGAGCGTGGTACCAGTTACAATCCTCTTCCAACCATCCATGTTTGCATCAAAAGCATCGCCTTCCATTCAATCTACGTAGCGATCTCCCCTAAATCCATAACCAAATCCCGGATTAGTCTTTATATAGACAGGATTAGCAGTATCAGGTTCGATCTTGCTTCTCAAGCGGTGTACAAGCTGACGGAGCACATTGCGGTGGCTTCCACCTGGACCCCAGACATGATCAATGATGTTATCAGAGGGCAGATCTTGTCCGGAATTTGTCATCAGATAGTCAAGCAATCGTACCTCCAGCGCTGTTAAAGAAATGGGACCTCCCTGACGGATGCGAACTACTCGGCGGTTTGAATCCAAGAGAACGTCACCTGCTTGAGAGGCAGCTTGAGCGGATAATTGTCCCGCACGACGCAAAACAGCCCGGGCGCGGGCGACCAGCTGGCGCGGGCTGAAAGGTTTGGTGATATAGTCATCAGCCCCTAAATCCAAGCCGTGGACAATTTCATCATCCTCACAACGCACTGTGAGCAGAATGATAGGGGTATCGGCTTCCCGGCGAATTCGCTGACAAACCGTGAAGCCATCCATCAAAGGTAGATTGACGTCTAAGATAATTATGTCTGGTTTTTTCTCAAACCATAGTTCCAATGCGGAAAGCCCGTCATAC
The DNA here is from genome assembly GCA_034430155.1 of Anaerolineales bacterium. Taxonomy (GTDB): domain Bacteria; phylum Chloroflexota; class Anaerolineae; order Anaerolineales; family UBA4823; genus DAOUET01. Next base: position 19,855 of record DAOUET010000040.1, on the reverse strand, counting down.
GCCTGGATCACCTGAAATCCTTCACGACGCATAGCAAATGCGACAATGTCTGCGATTATCCGATCATCATCCACGATCAGAGCCTTCATTATTATCGAACCACCAGCACGGGACGATCGACTCGGATTAAGACTTTACGGGCTAAATCGTCGAGCAAGAAACGTTGCCAGCCCTCAGAACGATAAGCGCCGATAACCACTAAGTCATAATCTCCATTGCGAGCTTCCGCAAGAATTTCATCAACTACAAATCCATGCCGTACCTTGGGTGTTGGATGAATGCCAGGTTGTTCCAGAACCTGTGTGTCTCTACCAAGCAATTCGCCCTCAGAAGTTAACTGGTCAATCAATTCTTCAACACTGGCTCGTAAAAACTTACCCGGAACTCCTGGGCCGGCACTTATCTGCGACATGACGTGCAAAACAGTAATATCTTCCTCGCCCTCAAGCATTTCAGCAAGTTGCGTGGTAAAACGGCTGAGCACTAGTGATCTCCCAGCACCGCTGTCACATAGCAGGATACGGCGAATGGGTCTGACATTTCCTTTGACAATGATGGCCGGACATGCCGCGTGTTCTGCCACGCGTATTGCCTCAGAGCCCAGCAGGAGATGGGGTAAATGAGGAATTAGCTTCTCACCTACAACCACCAAATCGTAGTTTCCTTCTCTGGTTTCTCTGATGATCTCTTCAGCGGGATGGCCAATCCGAACCCTGGTAATTAAATCAGGAAAATCTAAGAGCTTGTGGGCACGGTTTAGGATCTCATCAACATTGGACGAAAGGTGATCTATCTTATGCTCAATCACCGTCAGTACCGTAGGCGTATCCACTGCCCTGAATGCAATCTGGGCGCTAAAGCGCAGGATTTCGTCACTTTGTTCTATAGCATCAATTGCGATCAAGATCCTCATAGCAATTCAACTCGGTTACACTAACATCAAAGTGATCGGCGCGGAAAAGATGGTGATCACGAAGATAATCAGATTGCGATTACTAGCGGTAACCCAACTCACGAAGTCAAGCATCGCTCTCTGATATTGGTGATAAAAAACGATCAGAATGAGGAGCGACATAATCGTGACGCTGACCATCTCAACAAACACAATGGTGAACGCCATCGGATTATTGAGCAGCACAGCCGCAAGAAGTGTATCGATAAAAGTGGTGATATTGGCACCCATGATGTATGGGATCACATTCTCGCGACGGACAAAGCCTCGGCTGCACAAAGGTACGAGAAGGCTGAGGGAAAGGCTGACAGACATGGAAATCAATGTGACAAAAGCACCCAAGATGAACATAACCCCCGGTCGGTAAACCAAACGAGACATCCATCCCATCTGACTTTCCTTGAGCGTCATTTGGGGTAAGCACTTATCGAAAAGGGTGAAGCTGATCAAGATTAGGCCTAATCCAGATAAAAAGATAACCCAATTAGGGAGCAAACCAATCGCCACTCTAATGATCGGTTCAATTGCCAGATCAATAACCGATCGGAGCAATGTTCCAGAATGAAGTTGTAAGGAATCTAGCCAACCTTTGTCCAGGAACACGAAGCCGAGTAAAAGGCCAGGTAGATAGGTAGTGGCGGTGACCGTGAGTGAAAGCAATCCCATGCTCAGGTTGGCAGCCCGGTTACGGCCCCTTAGTACATAAATGAAACCGATAAAAAGAACAATAAAACTTGCCCCCAAGCGGCTGCCTGAGATCATGGAGTAGGCCGCAAGTTTATCAAGCGCCCCGGCGTCGAAAAAGGTCAATGCGGAAGCAGCGACAGGTGATCCGCTCATGATGATATAAGCAAACAACCAGCCAAACCCGAGCGCATTCGCCCCATTACGAATGGCGAAAAAATTGTTTATCAGGGGTATGATTCCACGTGCGCCGAATTTCATAAGCGAGATGGCTAAGATGAACAGGTACAGGCTAAGGCAGAACAGTGAAATCTTTCCAAAGTGAACGTATTCCCACCAGGTGAGCTTCACCTGTGCAACGGCCACCGGTTTAGGTATTGTCAAAGCAATCTCAAGATTTTCGACCTGTTTCTGCCCAGGAGGTAGATCTGATGTACTCAAATCCAACTCAATCCGACCGTTCATGCTTCATCCTTCTGGATCCAAGAACCCAGGAGCTGGATCAAGATCGAGCCGCGCCTCAATCTCCGTTCGCCACAATATCTCAACCAGCTGGTGGTACGCTTGCGACCAGCCACCCAGGTCTTCTACTGTGAAGGTCCGATTCAAAGATGGGAATCCTGCGTAATCCAGGTTCACCGGTCGCATGTGGTAGCGGCTAAAAACCCCTTGCGCGTCGTTGCTTAAGAGATAATCCATGAAAGCCTGCACGACAGGCCGCTCGAAGTAGGAAACATTTTCGTCCACGATCACGGCAACATGTTGGGCGAGGATCGTGTTAGTGGGGACGACAATCTGCAGTGGGACCCCGCGCGCCAATGCCAGGCGAGCGTCCTGCTCGTAAGTTACCAAGGCATCTCCAGCCCCCAATTCAAACAAGGTTAACGATGAGCGGGCTGATGGTCCCAGCAACCTCACGTTATGCCAGATGTTCTGGAGCAGGGCTCCAGCGGCAATGGGGTCATTTGATTCCAACAGGACGCTCCCATATTCAGCCAGAACGGCCCATTCTCCTGCTCCTGAACTACGTGGATCGGCATGCAACAAACGCAAACCATCCGAAGCCAAATCAGCATAACTTGCAATGCCACTGGGATTACCCGGGCGGGTGACGATAATCAGGGGGGTGTATCCGATTACGCTCGGTTGGGTTTCTTGCCTGACCATTCGTCCGACCTTGAGGCAATCCACATGGTGGGCATTGCTGAAAAATGCAACATCAGCCGGGGCACCCAGGTTAATCTGGCCCGCCAGGGTAGCTGAAGGCCCAAAAACAGCTTCGATCTCAAGGTCTTTTCCTGTTTTACTCTCCCATGCTTCTTCAAAGGCGGGCAATATGCCTTGAGATAACACCTCTTCCTGCGTGCTGAAGGCGTAAACGATCAATCGGTCAGAAGTATGGGCGTTAGCCGTGAGGGCCTGCCCCCCATAGTAAGCCACCAGGATCAATACCAGTACGATAAAACCCCCTCCTGCCAGAAAACACCAATCCCGTCTAGTAGGAAAATGACTTAATCGACCTTTCACCATCAGCCGTCCCTATCAACCAATATCGCCAGCCAAGTAGGCGCGTGTGCGCTCATCCTGGGGAGAATCAAAAACCTGCGTGGCCGAACCGGATTCAACCAGCTCTCCCATCCACATGAAAATCACATAATCAGCCAAACGACGAGCCTGGCGGAGCATGTGGGTCACCACGACAATGGTTCTTTCCTGCTTAAGTTTTTGCAGCTGGGTCTCGACGCACTTTGCTGAGGTCGGATCCAGGGCCGAGGTGGCTTCATCGCACAGGAGCACCTCAGGTTCAACAGCTAAAGCCCGGGCAAGGCAGAGGCGCTGCTGCTGACCAGTGGAAAGCCGGGAAGCCGGAGCCCGTAAGCGATCCTTCACCTCATCCCAGAGGCCAGCTGCGCGCAAATGATGTTGCACTAACTGGTCGAGATGAGCAGAATTGCCTTTCCCGTGTATACGAGGCCCGAAGGCGATATTGTCATATATAGACATAGGAAGAGGAAAGGGTTTCGGAGCTAACAAACCCACTCTGGAGCGCATCTCGGTGACATCCACCTCAGATCCATAGACATCAATGCCGTCCAACAAAACGCGCCCCTTCACGCGCACGTCATACACTTCCTCGATGAGCCGGTTTAAACATCTGAGTAGCGTAGTTTTACCGCAACCTGAGGGACCGATGATTGCAGTGATGCATTTCGGTGGTATGCCTGCCGAGACGTTCTTCAACACATGATCGTTTCCGTACCAGACATTTAGATCTTGAATCTGAATCTGGGGGCTTAGCATATTCTCATCACCTATCGGATTACTTGTTTGGTCAAGCGACTGGCCAATGCCCGTGTTATCAAGCTAATAGCCAGCACAATAATGGTCAACACCAGCGCTGAAGCGTAAGCCCGATCCTGAACTGCCGGGAAAGGAGTGCCTAATTGGAAGAAAATAGCCAAGGGTAGCGAAGCGACAGGACTTAGCAAAGAGGAGGGCAAGCGATCGGTATAACCTGCCGTGAAGAGCACCGAAGCGGCATCTCCGATCCCTCGCCCAAAAGCCAAGAGGGTAACCGTCAATAATCCCGGAGAAATCTGACGAATAACAACTTTCATCGCGGTTTCGAAGCGGGTCGCTCCAAGGGCGTAGGTGCATTCCATTAGCATTGCAGGGACCATGGCAATGGCTTCTTCCATGCCTCTAACCATGATAGGCAACTCCAACAAAGCCAGAGCGAGGATGCCTCCTAATAAAGAAGCTCTTATCCCCAACCAGAGCATGATAATAAAGCCAAATGCTCCGTAAATGATGCTGGGGACGCCCCAGAGCACATCGAGAGACAAACGCGCCAGCACGACATAGGGGGAGTGGACCGCATAGATTTGTAGGTAAAGAGCAATCGGCAGGCTTATTAACAATGCTAAAATGGTCGCCCCACCCGTGAGGTAAAAAGAGCCAACGATGGCGTTGAGAATGCCACCTTCTTTGCCAAGATAGTATCCTCCTTTGGGAGTCTGCGTGAGCATAGCCAGATTTAAGGAGGGCAGCCCTCGCCAGATAACGGTTTCGAGAATCAAAAGCAAGCATCCGAGCACGAGGGTGGTTGAGATAATCATCAAGACTTTAAAGATCCTTTCTTCTAATTGTGGTCTTATCACTTTAGCAGCTCCTATTCATTTTGAGCTAACCGCACAAGTATGAGTCGGGAGATGATGTTAAAAATTAGGACAACCAACAGCAGGATCAAAGCTGCCGCCATCAAGGCAGCCTCGTATAAGGGCACGGACATCATCTCTCCATAATTATTGGCGATCAAAGCGGTTAATGGATAAGCCGCATCAAAGATCGAATGTGGCACTTGCGGTACATTCCCGACCACCATCAAGACAGCCATAGTCTCACCAAAAGCGCGCGAAAAGCCCAGCACGACAGCTGCAAGCACTCCCGGCAAAGCGCGACGCAGGACAACATGCCTTACAGTTTGCCAGCGGGTTGCGCCCAAAGAAAGACAGGCCTCTCGCAAACCTTGAGGTACGGCACTCAACACTTCCATTGTTACGGCAATGATGATAGGAAAGACCATAACCGCCAGAACGAAGCCACCCGCCAGAACCCCATAACCGGTAGGGTTCTTGGCACGAAAAAGGGGAATAAAGCCCAGCCCACCATTAAGAGCGGGAGCAATAACCCGCTCGATCAAGGGTACTAAGACCAGCAATCCCCATACCCCATAAACAACTGATGGTATGCCTGCGAGCAGGTCGATGAGGGACTTGGTAAGAGCCCGTAGACGGGGAGAGGCGTATTCAGCTAAATAAATAGCTGTAAGGATAGAAGGGGGCACGGCGATGACCATACCCACGACCGTGACCCAAAGTGTTCCCATGATAAAAGGCAAGAAGCCATAGGCTCCCTGCAGGGGATGCCAGGTTGATGAGAACAGCAGTTTTACCAGGGGTTGAGAAGCAAAGATGGGGGAAGCCCGGAAGACAAGGGCTAGAGCCATGGCGGGCACCAATAATCCAATGCCAACGGTCAAAAGCCCCATTGTTTTCCTGGCGAGACGATCTTTGGTTTGCCGCCTCACTATTCGTAAGGGACCGACCCAGCGATGCCTGCGCGGGCTGCGCCGGAGAGATCCCAGAATATCTTGCTTCACCTGACACCCTGCCCGGATCGACTTGCGCCTGCTAAGTTCAATCCAATTTCTTCAATTCGGCGGCCAGCTCTTCGGCAGGCAAGGCAATGTAGCCCGCTTCATCAACGTTTTTTTGACCGTCTGTAAGGATCCATCTGAGGAAGGCCTTTACCAACGGCGCTGGTGGTCCCTTGGTCACTAAATTCTCCTTACGCGCCGGGGGCGAGGGGTACTCATTGGCTGCCACCGCGTTGACAGCCTGGTCTTTGGTATCGTATATCTCCTGTGGGTCAGCAATGCCGTTGCCATTGACATCCAGAGGGACGACCATGGCCCCAGCCACGGGTTTGTGCGTATCAAAATCGTAAGCATAGTTCAGATTGTTATAACCAATACCAAGCGGATCTTTGATGACCGCATCCAAAATGCCGGGATCACCATAAACGCCAATACCAATCAGATCCTCCTGTTTCTTACCCAAATACTCAGCCCAGGTAGCCGGAGCACCGGCAGCATCAGAGCGGGTAAAGACATGGATGGGTTCGGCCACATCTGAGCGATCGACCAGCTGACCCCAGGTTGTTATGTCAGCGGTAATGAAGATACCAATAAGCTTTTCCCGGGTCAATCCCGTGCGGTGTAAATCACTCCAGATAGGGTTCTTAGCGTTGACGGTGAGAAAGACGGCATCTTTGGTTACCGCGATCCAAAAGGCACCCATCTCGGTTTCCTCGGGATAGATCTCCCGGGAAACCATACCGATATCTACCGCACCAGCCAACACGTCAGACATGCCTTTGCCGGCACCGCCAGCCGAGATATCAAACTGAACGTCAGGATGAACCTTTTGGAACTGCTCCCCCCAGGTGATCATCATGGGATAAAGCGCCCAGGCTCCCGAGATCGTAATCGTTCCCTGCAAAGATCCCTGGCTTTGGTTGAGGTCATTGGCGCGATTACAAGCGGAGCCCAAAGCAATCAGGAGGATCAATAAACAAAAGAAGGGTTTACGGAATGGCATGGTGATATCTTCCTTTCGTAGAGATAGGGGAAAGAGAGGTGGAAGCATCCCCGGTGTTGGTGGTGATAAGGCATGCCCTTAAAACGACTTCGACCTGGCGATTAATACCGGCCGATTGGTAGTGCGTATAAGCGGCTCAACCAAGCCATCGAACAGCCAACATCGCAGAGGTTGGGGAGAATCGGCTGGGAGGACCACCAGGTCATAGCTGGTGGTCCATAATTCAGCCTGAATCTGCATTTCGAATGTACCTGTACGCAGACGCAAAGTGCCTTCTATTTCCCCATCCGCAAGCTTTTGAGCAACCTGGCGCAACTGCCTGCCAAGAGCCGTTTCGGTAGCTAACAGCTCGGGCAGCCCATATTGCAGCAGCGCCAACCCTCGGTACATAAGAGGCACCGGAGGCAAGACTGCCAAGACGGTGACATGAGCCCGGCTCGGGCGAGCCAAGCGCAAAACCCAATCCAAGCCGATTTCATCCCCCACCTGGCCTTTTACCAAGAGCAAGATGCGTTTGAGAGGCAAGCGGGAGCTCGGTACGACCAGCAAAGATGCTGGCAACCTCTTGAACAGGGATCGTTCCGGTGCGCCACAGACGAGCAGGTCGCAATCCAAGCATCTGGCTTCTTTTATCAACGCCTGGGTATTAGGCGGCAATCCGGTGGGGAAATGGGTGACGTGGGCGTTCATTAAGCTCCCCAAAGCCCGGGCGTAAGCACAAACCTCACCGGCATCAACACCCCTGGAGGAATATTCCTGCACGGTTCTACGCGGTGGGGCGTAGACCAACAGTTCTAAAGTGGGGGGATTGTGAGAATTTCCGGACCATATCTGCTCGATGAGGGCATCGATATCCACACCGTTTCCCTTGACCAGGCAGGCGTCAAGCCCCAAGGAAGAAACCACCGCCTTTCTGGCTCTCAGATCATCAGGATCCGCCATCGCCACGGTGATGTGGCCGTTTTCTTCAGCCACAGGTATAGCGTGATAGCGGCGGGCTAATGAGGCGGGCAAGCGGCGGGCCAGATGGGGCCTGATACGCAGCTCCCTGATCTCGAGATTAGTCATTTTTCGAATGCCTTTGATGGTCATCGCCAGATGTTCCTCTACTCTAATTTACCTGAACGAGATGACAATCCTCGTGATGAAGGCGTGACAATAGCATGATAAAAAAAAGAGGTCTGGCTGGCACAAGCGCCAACCAGACCTCTTTGGGGCTCCAAAATCCCAAGGATGAGTACAACCAATTCCGGAGACATCGGGGAGCGCGCAACCATGCTACCCGGATGATGGCAGGCAGCGTTCAACCGGCTTGATAAAAAAGGCAAATGGTCAATCGCTTGACCGGATTAGAATAGTCGCAAGTACCCGTCTTGCCCGCTAATAAAAAAGCACCTCATGCCAAAACAACCTGAGGTGCTTTCTATGCGGATTTTATTTAAGGGGTAGAGTACAACTCTGGTGCTGGACGTAGACCCGACGGGTTAAGAAAAATCCAGCAGTCCAGGATCAAGAATCATCATTATGGTTATCTCGCAATTTTTCAAAAGGATGCGGCAATTTTCTAAATAAGGATTGAATAGTTTTCAGGGATTTGATTATAAACACTTCTTCATCTCCCCGACCATCCTCATAATAATACCCATTGGAGTAATACGGGGAATAATACACGAACCCACCATAATATTCCGCACTCCTTTGCGTAATTCGATTAAGCGTAACGCCTAATACCCGGGCACCAGATCGATGAATCTGCTCCATCATTGCCTGGGCAACCGCTTTCCTGGTGTGTCCTGGCCGCATCACTAATAGAACACCATCAACTTTCTGAGCCAAAATAGAGGCATCAGACACAACAAAAGGAGGACCATCGATGATGATAAAGTCCGCCACTTCCTTCAATCGAGCCAGGATTCTATCCATTTTCTTTGAGCTGAGTAATTCAGCAGGATTATTCAATTTATCACCACTGGTAATTACCGCCAAATTGGTCATTTTCCACGGGTGAATTACATCACCAATATCGGTCTCACCTAGAAAAAGATTGCCTAACCCTTCGGTATTATCTATTCCAAGATCACTATGCAAATTTGGCTTCCGAAGGTCTGCGTCCATTAATATAACCTTCTTCGATGCTTGAGCCAAGATAACCGCCAAATTTGTTGCCACTGAAGTTTTGCCAATCGCTATTTCGGGACCGGTGACGAGAATGGTCTTGATTTGAGTTTCAACTTGGGCAAATTCAAGATTGTTTCTGAGCGAACGAAATGCCTCTGCAATTGGAGAGCGGGGGTGGTTTGACACATAGACGCCATCGCCATCCTGCTGCTTGATCTCAGAAATATATCCAATAACCGGCAGATCAAGAGCTTTAGAGATATCTGCTGGGGTTTTCAAGGTGTCATCCAGATATTCAATTAAATATGCAGCCAAAGAAGCCAGTACAAGCCCGATGGCTGAAGCGAGTAAAATGGAAAGACCTTTTTGAGGACCGATCGGTTTTGAAGGTAAATCAGCAGGTTCGACCACTGTGAGCGTGTTGGCGGCACCTTGTTGCGTATTGGACAGCAAAGCAGCAAAATTTCCTTGTAATGTTGCTAATTTGGTCTGCAGGGCAGTAATCTGGGTTTGGGTATCAGCGATCTGGCGAGCGCTATTCAGGTCACCTAACTCCGCCTGGAGTTTGGCTATTTCATCTTGAGTTTCTATAATTTGTGTTTGGAGAGAATCTAGTTGATTATTAATAAACTCCTGGCGTTCTTGATCCTCCGGTCTGGTAGCAGTGGGACTGCGCAATATCAACTGGTTAGCCAGCTCATTGGCAACTACCTGGGCACGGAGCGGATTAACGTCAGTAACTGCAATTTCGATGAGTTGGTTGTTGGGAATAGCTCGGGCGAGATATTGAGGAAGCCAGGTCATCTCCAATTTGTCCATAGTTGCGTTACGCAGGGGCTCTCGATTGGCGATGTCGGCGTAAGATGCTGCCAACTGCTGAGCCAAATAAAATTCACTCGAGGTTGGATTAGGATCCTCGATCGTACGGCCAATCATCAAGGTGGTATGTGCTTGGTAGATCGGCAACTGTTGCAGCGTGGCGACATAACTGGAAACTGCTGCAACCAGAGTGGCCGCTAACAATAACCACCACCATTTCTTCAAAGGAGCTAAATAAGCGCTAATTTCCATGGTTCACTCAATCCAATCACACAAGCGGGGTTTTAACCCGGGCTAATATAAAATGCATTTCAATGGATCAATTTGATCTACTGGATCGCTTCCGGTGAATAGATTCTAGGTAAATACCTTCGAGTTGTTGAGTGATATCTCTCCAACTATGTCGTTCCTCAACATATCGCCGACCAGCTTGTCCAATCTCTCGAAGCTTTTGTGGGCTATTTAACAAGGAAAGCACCTTACCTGCGAATTCCCCTGGCTCATCTGCAATCAAGATGTCTCGATCAGGTTGCACAGACAGCGCAGAGATCGCCTGTGATGTTGACACAACTGGCGTTGCACAGGCCATGGCTTCCAGCACTTTATTCTGGATACCGGCAGCGTAAATCAAAGGAGCCACAGCTATGGTCGCTCGCTGTAAATATGGGCGAATATCGCCAACGCTTCCAGTTACCGAGATCGCTGGATTGATGGCAAATGCACGTATTTCAGGCGGCGGATCTTTGCCCACAACCCACAACTTCACATCTGGTCTATGAGACCAAATGGCTGGCATTATTTCCTTTACAAGATAATGCACCATGGTGAAATTGGCGTGGTAACTCATTTTGCCACTGACCACCAAGGTAGCCTGTTCCCTGACAATGCCCTTATCTGGTTTGAAATAGTTTAGATCAACACCATTTGGTAAAACCGCAATGTTAGGGGACCTTTCATTTTGATTGATCAATGCCAGCAATGCTTTTTTATCAATATGGGAAGTTACCACGACCTGGTCAAATTGGTTAAGCAACCAGCCTTCATAGTGCGCGGTGCGCCCTAAATCGAATCGCATTAACCAACGAGTGAGCCCATTTATGCTGTGTTTGGAGGCCTTGTGGAACAAATGCGTGATGCAATCAACACTATCCCACACAATCGGAATCTCGAGCTTATGGTTAGCACGATGCGACTTAAGGTGGAGCCCGTAACGGGCGCCACGCAAATGCTCTAAATGGATAATATCGTAACCGCCTTTATCATTATCAGGGTTGATAAGGTCAACGAGATGATCGGCCATAGCCGGGTGCCAGCAGTAAACTGCTTGAAGGGGGGTGCCAGTAGGCAACGCAACCACGGAGTTATACAAAGCCCGCCAACTCTGCAAAGGATAAGTGAAGAGGCAATGACAATAAGGTTTGAGATGATCAATCGCCTGGCAATCCTGTTGATTAGAATGAAGGGTCAACACCGTCAGCTTGTGTCCCCGGGCTGACAAAGACCGGATCAAGTTATATGGTCGAACCCGGATCAAATTAGGAACGTAAGGAATGACGAATAGGATGTTCATTTCTTCGGGTGTCAGCAATAATCAAAACGATTCAATGGGGGGAAATACCCGGAAAATAGCTAGGATAAATGAGGGCGGTTAATCACGTCGTGGTTGGCTACAACTGGCTACGGTCCGTGAGGCAATCACGCTCAATCTAATCCAATTTCACTTAGATGGCGGAATTCATCAGGGGGTCAGCAATTGATCCCCGCCCAATTCGGGAAGCTTAAGCGATTTAGAATTGATAGAATAAATCCGAGGGGTTACCAGAAGGTAAGCAAAATCCGAATTAGATCAATCAGACGGAATCGACGGCCGACCGTGCTTTTGCATGTTCGATTTCCAAATAAACATCGTCCATGCGCTTCAAAACTACCCGCCAGTCATACTTCGTCTCAGCAAGATGGCGACCGTTAGCAGCCAGTTGGGATTGCAATTGCTCGTCTTCGAGCAGCCGTACAACCGCCCCGGCGAACCCTTTGGGGGTATCTGCGACCAATATATCCTGGTTGGGTTTCGCATGGATCCCCTCCAAACCCACCGTGGTTGTGACCACGGGCATACCTCGAGCAAAAGCCTCCAGGATGCGCACACGCATCCCCCCTCCCGCCCGCACCGGAACGATCATAAGCGCTGCCCTTTCAAGGTAAGGGGTGAGATCCGGCACATAACCGGTCACCTCAATCCAATCAGGCTTTTGGGCGGCAAGTTGGATAAAATCTGGGGGGGGATTTTTACCGACAACAGTCACCCTGACATTGGGCATCTGCTGGTGGATCAGGGGTAGGACTTCATGGAGGAACCAACGAATGCCGTCGGCGTTAGGGGGGTAATGCAGGGTTCCCAGAGTCAGAATATGGTTCGAAGCCGGATTCCTTTTTAGCGGTTGAAGCTGGTAGGTATCTACGGCGATGGGGATGACCGAGATGTGAGGTTGGTAATGCTCATCCAAAACCGGGTAAGCCGCGGCGGCCTCCAGCAAAGCCTGCCGGTCGGATGCGGTGACGGCCAATGTGAAGTCAAAGGAATTCACGACCATGCCCTGGTAGCGCTTCAACCGCTGGGCTTCTAGAGATAGCAACGGTTTCTGGTACAACCGCGCAGTGAGCTGCATACCTTCAAGGACTTTCCAAACAGCATTGTGGGCATCGTAGAGCAGAGCAGGACGACCTTGAAAGACTCGACCTTCATGCTTGCTTTCCGGCTGTGAAAAGCCAGAGGCTCCCCGGATACTTCGAGATCTGAATAACAGAGGCTCTCTGACGAGCCCAAATTGGGCCATGCTCAGCTGGTCTGCGTGGATAACGTCAATTGGCTTGGTAGCCATTAATAACCTAACCAGAGCACGCATCCCGGCCAGGTCATCGCGCTCAACCAAAAAGGGCCGGTCGGTGATCTGGCTGCGCAGCCAGTTGGCAACATCGGCCAGGCGGGAGCGGTGCAATGGCACGGTGTGGACGGCGGCACAGAGCTTTTCAAGGGCAGGAAGGCAGGCTTTTTCTTCAGGGCGCACGAAAGAAGCCAAGGTAACCTGGTGCCCCCGTTCGACCAGATAGCGTATAACGTGCCAGGTTTTTACCTTGGGCCCAGCATCGGGCGGGTAAGGAATGATTTGGGTAAGGAAAAGAACCTTCACGATCGGGTTACCCCCTTCGAACAAAATAACAATTAAAGTTATTCTATCAGATTACCTCGATTTGTGTATTAAGGATTACAACCGGATTGAGCTACTCCCAGCTATTCAGGATAAGGCGAAGGCGAGCCCGCAAAGGGAGCAAGCCATGCTCAACCAGCAGGCGAAGCGGCCGAAAGATATAGTAAAGGAAAGCCAAAGGGAGCGGTAGCGGTAAAGAAGCCCAGTCTTTTACGCTAGGCTTGCTCATATAGAGGTAGTAGCGTAATTTGTCTTGAAGGCGCTCGCGAGCATTAATCTGGAAGCGAGGAATGTAAAAGGCTCCAGGTGACCCCCCATCCTCCTTAGCAAATTGAGCGATAGCTTGACTGGCAAGTGAGCGTACTTGATGGTCAGCATTAATTCTTCGCCAGGTTTCATCTGGCAACACACTTCCCAACAGGTCATTAGCCAACAACAATCCAAGCAACAGTATGCGCTGAGCACCAAATGATCTGGCACTTTCAAGGATATATTCCCAATTCAATTCTGTATGTTTGCAAAGTAATTCAGCAATATCACAGATCCAGGTAAGCCGGTACAACCAACAGTGATTGGCACCATGCATACACAAAATCAATAGATAATTCTCAGGTGAGAAGGTGAGTACGGTTGTGCCAGCCAAGGATGCCGGTTCAAGTCCTTGCCATAACCACCTCGGGTCAGGTGGCAAAGAGAAATACTTGGGGGTGATTCCCCAATGCAATTCCACTGCCAAACGCCCCATTTCCCTCTCGAATTTATAATTGTACTTGGCCTGCAGGTGGGAATCATCTTGAGAGCCGGTTAAATGAATCTGAGGCCAGGTCAGGTTGTAGCCATTTCTAATTAATAAATCTCTAGCCCGATGGACATCCTTTCTTAAAATAAGGAGGTCTATGTCCTCGAAAGGGCGAAGCGCTATGTCACCATATAATGTCTGAACCAAGACTGGCCCTTTATAGGGAATGACTGGGATATTATTATTACCGAACAATTCCAGGAGAGAAAGTAACTCCTTAGTTAAGAATAAATTGCGGCGAACAATAGCAAAATTGAGGACTTGAATTTGTTCTAAGGCAGCCTCAGGAAGGAATTCAACACGCTCATTATTCAAGCCCCTGGAAAATAACGGGACCACGCCATAGGCTCGGGCGTATTCAATTAAACTAGTCCAATTCAGACCTGAGTGAAGCAGCGTTTGAAGGCGCGCCTTGGCTTGGGTTGATAAAACTGGGCGAATAAAGAGCAGTAAAGCCTCAAATTCTGGATCAAGGTCAGGGATTAAATTACGCATCAATCGGTTATTACAGGATCACATCAATCGCTTTGAGAGAAAATTTGCGGCTGGAAAACGGGTTCTGATGGATTGGGAACCGTCTGGGTCTGGGCACGCCAGGATTGAGCATAAAGCCCCCCTTGGGCAAGGAGTTCGTCATGTCTTCCGGATTCTACGATCTTCCCTGCTTGCATGACATGAATGACATCAGCATGACGGGCGGTAGTAAAACGATGGGTAATGACGATGGCGGTAGAACCTTCGACCAGCGTTCTAAATCGAGCCATCCAATCCATTTCGGCCCATGAATCCATGGCGCTGGTTGGCTCATCGAGAAGGATGATCTGCGCCCGGCGGAGGAAGGCCCGCGCCAGGGCGACCCTTTGCCATTCTCCTACACTCAGCTCAGCACCACCAGCAAAATATTTACCGAGAAGCGTCTCATAGCCTTTAGGCAATCGAGTGATGGTATCATGTACCCCGGCACCGCGGGCTGCGTCTTCTACGCCAACTTGGTCCATTTCTATCGATAATTCACCAAGGGCAATGTTTTGGGCAGCGGTTGCGTAATATGATACTGGTTGCTGGAAAAAGACAGTGATCATGCGACGCAGCTCCCCGACGGAGAGATGGCGGATATCGATGCCGTCTAACTGGATGCTGCCAGCTTCGGGATCGTAAAAGCGGCATAAAAGCTTGACCAAAGTGCTCTTGCCAGCGCCATTAGGGCCAACAATGGCGGTGATTTGCCTGGCAGGAAATGCCAGGTCGAAGTCTTGCAGAACCGGACGCTGGTCGCCGGGATAGCGAAATGTCACTCCACGAAGGTTGATTCCTTTCACCAGTCGCTTTGGAGATGGGACCGGATCAGCAGGCTCGATGACTTGAGGCTTTATCTCTAAGAATTCGAATAGATTACTTAGAAACAGGCTGTTGGCGTATATCTGACCCAGACTCCCAAACAGGGCACGCATCAAGCTCTGACCACGACTATATGCCTGATAAAAAAGAGCCAAGTCGCCCAGGGTAAAGAACCCTTGCAAAGCGCGCCAGACCACCCAAAGAACCGCTGCACCGGTAGCAACCAGACTAATACCACCGGCGCTCAAGCGGGCCAGGCTCTGCTCCTTGACTAATCGCAGATGTTCCGAGCGCAGGCGCTGGCGCAGGTTTTGGTAAGCGGATTGAAAGTGATTTCCTAGATCAAATAGGCGGATCTCAGCCGCAAATTGGCTGTAAGTCAGCAAAAAGTTATAGTATTGCGTCCAACGTCGGTCAGAGGTGGTCCGTTTCCACCAGAGATGATAGCGATTGTTATACCGGATTAGGATGAATAAAGCCGGCAGTGTTCCAACGAATAACAGTACAGGCAACCAGACACCATAGGGGATCAATATCCCGAGCATGGCCAGCAAAGTGATGCAGTTTTGCAACAAGCCCCCGGTGTTTTCCAAGAGGGCCAGCGAACGCACGCTGGCATCACTTTGGGCGCGCTGCAGGTGATCGAAATACTCAGAGGATTCATAGAAAGCCAGGTCCACCGCCACCGACTGATCATGGATCATCCCTGAGATGTAATCCTGGATGTATTCCGACTGGGCGGTACGCACCCATTCCAACAAACCCTGGGATAGTTCGCTAAACAAAAGGATGCCTACCATCAGGGCTGCTAGAAGGGCCAGGGGGCGTAAATTCAATAAAGTGAAACCACCACCGATAGCCTTTACCAGACTATCAACCAGAGGCTTGGTCAAGTAAACCGAAGCTGCTGGCAGCAATCCCTGGAGTAGTAACAACCCTAACCAAGCCACGGTCAGGCGGGGGGTCGCCCTCCAAATTAGAAGCAGCGTACGCCTGTAATGCGGGAACTGGCGCCAGAATTCCAGCAGCTTTTGTTTAGCTGTGCGATTTTCTTGAGGGATGGAGCTATCAGCCATAGATATTTGATTGGGTGGCTTTGAGGGCTGTACCTGGCCGCGGTGGTGAGCCAGGCAAGACAATGGGCGCGCAGCTTCAGCTGGAGGCGTTTAATACACTGCAATAAACCGCGGAAAGACTCGGCTCTCCCGCGGCCTTTTAATTATGAGGTTTGAAGCAAGAAATTAAATAGAAAAAAATCCTCAGGCAGCTGAAAGATTGCAACAAAAATCGTCGCCAGATCCATAATCCTTCCACTTAGGATCAGCTGTAATCTCTTCAACAGTGCCGTAGATAACCAGCTTTGGGGTGCTCCACGGTTTTTTAACGGTTTCTTCGTTCATATGTCCCTCCTCGAGCGCTGAAGACTCAAGTTCTCTAAATTATTATAGTCCAAATCATACGATTGTCAATAAAGCTTGCGAATTATTAATAATCGGTGCGGGCAAATCGAGATGCCTCGGGCCAAAAAAAGCCTTCAGTACGACAACAGGAATGAACCCACTCATATGGCGACCTGCGAGCGCTGCAGCCAGCGACTTAAAGTGACGGCGTTCAGGATGGTGAAGATGTCGGCGTCGCCAGTCTGCATCGGGGCGGAGATGAAGCGTTGATAAGCCGCTTGCAGGGCAGGGAGGTCGAGGTAGTCTGCAATGGGTTTCGAATCGTGCAGAATAGCTTTTTCCAGAAGGGTTTTGTTTTCGAGCAGCCCGCGGCGGATGTTGGGACTGAGGTCGCCCTTGTCCTGGCGCCACTGAACTTCGGGGGGCAACAGACCCTGCATGGCGCGACGCAGGGCATAGCGGTTCCAGCCGTTATGCAGCTTCTGCCCGCCGGGCAATGCCAGGGCGAACTCCACCAGTCGTTGGTCGAAAAAGGGCAAGCGCGGCTCCACCTGGGTGGCAGCGCCCAATTTATCCATTAGATCAGGACCTTCCAGAATCAGCCCCGAAAGGATGGATTCCCGGTGCAGCGCTCTGGCAGAGCGGAAGAGATGACCGTCCTTTTCAGCCAAAGCGCGGGCGCGCTCAAATAGGTCAACGCGACGGGCAAAGGTCGGGTTGATGGCGGGTTCAAAAGGAAATAAGGAAACAGGCGGGCGGCGTTGCATTCTGCGCCAGACCCGCTTGACGGCAGGCGGCGCCAAATAGTTGACCACGTGTTTCCACAACACCCGGCGAACTGGCACCTGGTAGCGACCGGCCAGGGCGTGGGCCTCCTCCAGCAAAGTATTAAGACGCAAGGAAAGGGCCAGCTCCGCCAGGTAGCCGTGACCGTAGGAGAGCACGGTATCGCCGTCGAACCCGCTGAGCATCACGCGCACACCGGCCTGGCGGGCGGCCTGGAAGCAGCCCCAATTGAGCCACAGGTTGGGGATGGCCAGGGGTTCATCCGGGCTGATGTCCAGGGCTTGCAGGGGATCGAGCTGGTCGGCAAGAACGTGATGGGAGATGAGCCCGCCCTGGTCGATCACCGCCTGGATCCAGCGGCTCTCATCGATGCGCGGGTGCTTTTCCCTCAAAGCAGGGAAGACAGCCGAGAAGGTATGCAACGGCCCAGCCCCCTGGCGAGAGAGCTCCCGGCGAGCGACCACCACGATGGAGGACGAGTCCAGCCCGCCGCTCAAGGCGGAGCCAAGCGGGTAGGCGCTGCGCAGGCGGCAACCCACCGCCTGGGTGAAGACCTCGAGCATGGCTTCAGCGTAGGCTTCATCACCGGGCAGGCGGATTTCACGGGTGGCATCCAGGTCCCAGAAGGCCTGTAGGCGCAGACCGTCCCGGCTGGCCAGCAGGGTATGGGCATGGGGCAGGCGGTAAATATCCCGGTAGAAGGTGTTGCGCTGGTCGCCGTTCAGCAGGGAGAGATGGTCAGCGAGATGCTGTTCATTCAGAAGGCGGGGCACCTCGGGCAGGCAGTGCAGGGCGCCGATCTCAGAGGCAAAGATGAAGGCGTGGGGGGAATAGTGGTAATAAAAGGGCTTGAGGCCCATGGGAGAGCGGGCGCAAAACAGTTGACGAGCGCGGGTGTCCCAGATGGCGAAGGCGTAATCGCCGAGCATCTTTTCCACGCAAGCCTGGCCCCATTTCTGGTAGGCAGCCAGGATGAGGCGGCTGTCAGGTATCTCAGCCGGCGCCAACCCAGGGAGATCCAGAACGGCGAGCAATTCCTCTCGATTATCCAGGCGGGCGTCAGTGGTGAGGGCCAGGTCTTCACCAGGGTTAGCCAGGGGCAGCTGCTCGTGCAGGGATTCAGGAGTGGCCCACAGCATCAGGTGGCCGAGACCAACCGGTCCGGAATACCAGCAGCCGCGCCCATCCGGCCCGCGGTGCGAGAGCTTATCGGCCATGGCTTCCAGCAGGGTTGGTTGCAGCGGGCGGCCGTCCAGGAAATAGACCCCGAAGATGGCACTCAAAACAGACCTCCGCCGGCGAGCGGCAGGGGGGCATAGCCATCCAGTTCGGTTTCCGGACCGCCGATGACCACCTGGCCTTCACTCTCCACCCAGGCATGGGCTTTCAGGCGGCCGCCCTCCGGCCTGGCTACGCCAATGTGCAGGCTGGCAGGGTAACCATAACGGCGCAAGAGCAGCCGGGCGGCCAGGGCCTGCGCCAGGCAGGAGCCATCCACAAGAATTCGCCCAGCCACGACACGCACGGCCCAGGCCAGGCGTTCCCGGCTGAGGGGGGGAGAGCGGCGCGAGGTGGGGAAGGGCGCGGCAGCACGCTCAAGGAACTGGGCGACCACCCGGAAGGGGAATAGCTTCAAGCCCAGATGGATAGTCAGCAGCATAGGCAGCAGGAAGATGACCAAGCGGCGCTCGGCGGGCGGCAGGCGGGACCACTTAATCAATAATTTCATCACTGATTTCAATCAGGTTGTGGGAAGACAACTCATCGAGGAGTTCCAGCAAGTCACACCGGCAGACTTCTGCATCCACGTCGTACTCTTCCAACAGGATCGCCTGCAGCTGGTCGATCATGATGGGCTGCTGGATAAGTTTCCAAATGCGGGTGCCGATGGGGTCCAGCCCGTAATAGACGCCATCCTTAAGGTGCAGGATGACGGCCTCCTCACCCACTTCGGTGAAGACCTGGCTGGTGGCTGCCTGGATAGAAGTATTTCCGGAAATCAACTCCCCAGGGTTGGGTGCGCGCATTTTAAGGAACTCCTCTCCCTTGATAATTTCACATTCGGTCGCTGAAAAGCCAGACCTGAAAGGTTTCAAAATTATCCTGATCTGAAAAGAACGGTTAGATTCTTTGGGTCAAAAAACGGTCCTCAGCATGACAGCCGCGAACTACTCAGCGTCCAAATCGGCTTGCACCTGGCTGGCCAGTTCGCCGAGGGAGGATAGCTGCTCTGTGCGGATGAGGCGCTTGATGGAGATCTGCCTGACCAGCTGGCCGCACTGTTCGAGATGATAGGCCTCGCCCGGCTGGAGCGCCCGGATGGGATAGGAGTGGCGCAGCAGGGCAAGTACTGCTTGACGGGGCGCGATAGAAGTTATTTCTTGGGCCGCGCCCTGCTCCAGCAGGTAGAGGCGGCGCACCGCCAGCGGGGCGGCGTGATAGCCATGAGCCACCGGCCAAGCGCGCTTCCTCTCCAAAGGATCCAGGCCGGACAGGGCAGCCGGTTCATGACCCAGCGCATTGGCCACTTCCGGGTTAACCTTCAGGCGGGGGAAGCCCGGGATGACTACCGGCGGTGTGACCTGCAGGTC
>DAOUET010000039.1:0-12823 GCA_034430155.1 Anaerolineales bacterium | reverse complement strand
AACTGCTCGCCTATCGGATTTTTGACCCTACTAAAGCCCCATTGTTGGCCAAGAAGCCGCTTGCTCTTACACCGCAGATCGCCACACGGGCCTATGAACTCTACGAGCAGCATGGCCATCAGGATGGGCACGCGACTCAAGATTGGGCTCAGGCGGAGCAGGAAATTCGGAAAGATGACTCCCAAAAATAGACAAGCGCGAACAATGCGGTTAGCTGGAGCGAAAGAATGACCATGAATATCAATTCCAAGAATTTTCGGGTGAGAGCGGGCGAAAAGGTCATCTTCTCGGAGATAACTCGGGAGGCGGGGGCGACGGCATCCCGGGGAAAAGCGACTGAGGGCCGGGGTTTACGGCCATGGCAGCGTTGCTCAGAGCTTCGGCGGAATCTTTTTGAGCGATTCGGGTACCGGCGCCTACGCTCAAGGTGCCAACGAACTGACCGCCGACCTGGAACTGGGCGGCACTGCCAGCGAAGACGATGGGCTGCTATCCTCAGACATGGATCTTCCCGCCAGTGACCTGGTGCTGGTGGGCAACGATGCCATCGCCCTGGTCCTGGATGAAAACAACGATGAAGAGGGAGACCTCCTGGTATTCAACGGGACGGATAAGCTGGTTTTCAGCGTGGACGAATACGGCAACATCAATCTCTCCGGGGACCTCTCCGTCCAGAGGCACATCACCTCGGCAGGACCGACCTGCTGGGAATACGATTTTGACACCACCGGTTCGTGGGCCATTGGGTTGCCCGACTATTGCCTGGATGGTTTCTGCCAGGTGTCCATCTGGTCAGATGCCACCTTCGGTGCCTTCGGCCCGGTCTTGCTGTTTCCGGTGCAGTACATGCAGGATACCGCCGACGACAGCTGGATCGGTGGCCCCAACATTAACATTGCGGGGGTCAGCCACTGGGATGGGGAGGGGGCAATTATTCCGCTTCTGGAAGAGATCCTTGCAGGAGAGAAGGGTCTGATCAGCGATAAGGGGTAAATTGTATTTCTTAAAACCGGAAAAACTATTGAGATCCCCAGAGTATGGGATGGCCCTGACGGCGCAGTTGGGGCTTTGATTCCATACCAGAATCGTTTGACAACAATGCCTGATATTTGCTATATTTAGCATAAGAACAGGGGGAACCCCCGTTCCGGTAGATACCCGGCGCGCCAACAGCCCCGAACAAGATGATGTCATCAAAATTAACAGCTCAAGGCATTCAGGCTTTAAAGTCAGGGGATCGCAACAAGGCGCGTGAATTGTTGGCAGCCTCCCTCCAGCAGAACCCGACCGATGAGATGGCCTGGTTGTGGCTATCCGACGTCGTAGAATCGGATGCCAAACGCATGGACTGTTTAAAGCGTGTTTTAGCAATCAATCCCAGAAATGCAGCCGCCCGGCGTGGCCTGGAAATGCTGCAGGCAAAACCAAGACCAAACAAAACCTTAGACAACATCCTCTCTGGACTCACCGATCCCCAAAAAGAAGCCGTGCTCCACCAGGGTTCTCCCCTGCTGATTATTGCTGGACCTGGTTCGGGCAAAACCGAGGTAATCGCCCGGCGGGTAGCTTACCTGGTGCGCTCCGGAACCGTCCAACCAGAGGAGATCCTGGCAGTCACCTTCACTGAGCGGGCAGCACAAGGGCTCAAAGATCGCATCCAAGAAAAGCTGCCGGAAGTCAATGCAGAAGGGTTGCAGGTTTCAACCATTCATTCCTTTGCTTCCCGGCTCCTGCGCCAGTACCACGCCCAATCCCCGCTGCCACGTGGCTTTCGCCTGTTGGACGAGACGGGGCAGTTTTTGTTCATGTATTCTCGCCGTAACCTTATGGGACTGGGCGAGATCGTCAAAGGGCGCCCACAGGATTTCTTCGCAGCGGTATTGAGGGTCTTTAACCTGGCTACCGAGGAATTGGTGACACCGGATAAGCTGGCAACCTGGTGCAACCAAAAGCTGGCCTCCACCGGTGAGAAAGAAATCGACCTGTGGAAAGAACGCCAGGCCATCGCCGAAGCCTACCGTCGCTACTGCGAGCTGCTTCAAGAAAACGCCTTGATCGACTTTGCGTTCCTGCAACGCCACGCCCTCAGCTTGATTCAGGACCATCCGGAAATCCTCCAGGAGCTGCGAGAAACCTATGGCGCCATCCTGGTGGATGAATATCAAGACACCAACGCAGTCCAGGAAAAAATCCTCAGACTCCTGGCAGGCGATGGAGAGAATCTGACTGTGGTGGGTGACGATGACCAGAGTATCTATCGCTTCCGGGGGGCGACGGTCAAGAACATCCTCAAATTCTCAAAGCATTACCCCAACACCCACAAAGTCGTTCTGAGGCATAATTTCCGCAGCCGGGAACCGATCATAGACCATTCCCTGCAGGTGATCAAACAGAACCCGGCGCGCTTTCCCAAAGATTTGCTGGCAACCCGCGGCCCGGGTAGCGAGGTGCTATTGGTTTACGAGAAAAAAGCTGCAGAAGAAGCCGAAACCGTGGTACGCTTGCTCAAGCGGCTTCACGAGGCCGGACGCATCACCCACTTTGGTAATGTGGTGATCTTGCTACGCAGCGTGAAGTCGTATGCAGAACCATATATCGCGGCACTGTCCGCGCAGGGAATACCTTATCAGGTGATTGGAGATGCAAGCCTGTTCGATAAGGAAGAGATCGCCCAGCTTTACGATCTGTTTAACTTTCTGGGCACCACCAAAGCCTGGGGGGACAAATACTTGCGCAATTCCCTGGTCGGGTTGAACGAAGACACTCGCAAAGCGCTGAAAAGCTACAAAGAGAGCCTGTATGATATGGCTAAAGAAGATCAGGCGGCCTTTGACCTTGCCTTAAAAGATATCGGTATCGAAGACCCTGGGGACCGGTCTCGCCTGAGGCGTCTGATAGAGATCAAACATAAGGTGCAAGCCCAAGAACACCAATCCGCATTGGAGATCTTCTACGAGCTGCTGGCAGCAACGGTATGCGTGTCGCGTTTCGAGCGCAACGGCAATTTCACGGCTATATCCAACCTTGGTATACTGAGCCACCTAATCGCCAGCTGGGACGAGAACGGAACCACCCGCAATTTCTATCCCTTCCGGGAGTACCTGAAATTGGTCAAAGCCAGCGGTGTGGATCCGGCGCTCCCGCACGTCGAGGATATCGTGCGCATCATGACCATCCACCAAGCTAAAGGGTTGGAATTCCCGGTGGTGGTATTAGGAGCGGCCATGGATGGACGCCTGCCCTCCGCCCGCCGTAGCGACCCATATGAAATTCCCTATTCATTGCGAGCCAGTGAGGAGCCGGAGGTGGATGATCCCCACCTGGTCGACGAGCGCAAATTATTCTACGTAGCTGCCACCCGCGCCCAAGATTTGCTGATCCTGGGCACGGCTGACATCGTCAACAAACGCGGCGGTGGTCCCAGCCCATTCCTGGTAGAGATGTTCGGCCAGGATTTGCACGCCGCAGCAGCCTATTCAGAGGATATGGTCAAGGAAATCCAAAGCCAGCTTCCATCCGGCCATGGCCCTCGCCCACGGCACAGCTTCTCGCAACTGGCATATTATTTACAATGCCCGATGCGCTACAAATTCGCAGTGGTTTATGGGCTGGAAGTCCCCTGGCTGGACCCGGAGAACTTCGGTGCTAACGTCCATCGCTGCCTGGAAACCATCCACCAGCGAGCCCTGCATGGGGAGGTCACCCAACCAAGTGACTTGCCCGATCTGGTGGCGCAGGCCTGGCTCTCCAACCCACGAAGCCAACCGGAACAAGAAGCCGCTTACCAGCGCGCAGCCATCCACCAGCTTACCCGCTACCTGGAAGAATACAGCGAGCAGCTTCCCCATACACGCCAGGTAGAGACGATGTTCTCCTACCCATACCTTGAAGAGGTGCTCCAGGGCAAAGTGGATTTGATCCGGGAAGCCGAAGAGGACCGGGTAGAGGTCGTGGATTTTAAAACTTCTGTTTCATCCGCTGGAGAAATGGAGCAAGTCGCATTACAGCTGGAATTGTATGCCCTGGGCGTGGAAACCAGCCTCGAGATGAGGGTCGCCCGCCAGGTGGCTCACTTCCTGGAAGACGGTCGTACCGTAAGCTGGGATTGGACGCCAGAACAGAAAGCTCAGGCGGAGGCAGAGCTCTCCGATCTCATGACCCGCATTCACGATCGACAGTTTCCCCCTCGCCGGGCATATTGCGCTTACTGCTCTGAATACCGGGCCATCTGCCCACATTACCAAAAGCAAACCCCGGGAGGTTCGCCATGAAAACCTTCGACCAGCTCCTGCAAGAAGATATCGCCGATTACGAAGGCCGCCACGACGACCTGATCTACCAGGCCCCGGCTTTTTACCGGATGCTCACACGCTTGCTGGACGACCCGCGCCTGCCCAAAAAGCTGCGCCCACTGGTGCTGGCCGCGGTGGCTTACTTCATCCTGCCGGTGGATATCATACCGGAGGAGCTGGAAGGGCCGTACGGCTACGTAGATGATATCTGGCTGTGTGCGTTTGTAGCAGACCGGGTACAGAAGGAAGTTGGGAGCGATGAGATCCTGGTCAACCACTGGGATGGGGAGGGATCTATCATCCCGCTACTGGAAGAGATCCTTACAGGTGAGAAGGGTCTGATCGGCGATAAGGGGAATTTGATCTTTGGTTACATCGGCTACGAGCGCCCCTGACCGGGAAATCAGGAAAGCCCTGCGTGTGACCATCGCCCTGGCAGGCTGGCAGCTAAGCGCTCTAAGCGCCCCGGCGTGATGGGGAGGCCAGCCCATTCCAGGACTAAAAACAGAGTGCCTACCACCGGTTCGAAGCGCGGCTGTACGATCCGGGCAAGTGGAGCCACCCTATGGATGACCTGGGAGGCGGTGTCGACCAGCAGCCCGCCCTTGCCTTTAAACACGCTGCCGCCCAATACCACCTCGGCGTCAGCCTCCTCAAGGGACAACCTTTTAAGCAGGGCGTTGGCGGTTATACCCACCTCGGTGCCCATACGAACGATCAAATCCCGGGCGATTTCATCGCCCATCTGGCTGGCATCGAAGAGCAATTTGACCAGATCCAGGATACGCTCCGGATCGATCTCATCATGGTACAGTTTGGAGAGCAGGACCCCCTCAGAGGGAAGCTCCAGGGCGGTCAACACCAGTCCGGTGAGCCGGGTAGGCTTACCACGACCATCCCAGGCGCGCATCACCGCCCGGAGGATTTCCTGGCTCAGCTCATCGCCGCCGCCCCAATCGCCGGAGAGGTAGCCCAGACCAGGCAGCACGATCTCCCGGCCATCCATAGAACGACCGGCGGCGTTGAAACCGGTCCCGCAGATCACGACCACGCCCCAGGACCGGGTCAGGCCGGCCCTCAGGGAGGCCATGGTGTCATTCTTTACAATCACTTTGCCGGCCAGGCCCAACCCCTGGATGGCTTCCTGCAAGATGGCATAATCTTCCGGCAAGTCGGCCCCAGCCAGACAAAAATAGCCCACTTCAACCCTCTCCGGGGAGATACCCGCCTGCTCCAATGCCTGCCTGACAGCCAGGTCGATCTGTCTCAAAGCGCTCTGCAGGCCGTAGGATTGGTGATTGCCGGAGCCGCCCTTTCCGAACCCCAGCACCTGGCCGGTGTCATCAGCCAGCAAAGCGTGAGTCTTGCTCGACCCGCCGTCGACGCCAAGGTAATACTTCATGAAGGTTTGGGGTGATCTCCAGGGAAGAATTGAGGCAGGTAGGCTCGATGAGCCTCCAACAGGGCAGCCAGCAGATCCTTGGCCACCTGGAAGGAGGGGACCAGCGGGTGAGCCAGCATGGCCTGCAGGGCGGCCCGGCGGTCGCCCTCGGCACCGGCTTTGGCAGCCAGTTCCTCGTAGGCCTTGACCGCCTGAACCAGCCCGCGTATTTGGGGAGGCATGGGGTCAACCGCCCGTGGCCTGGCACCCTGGGACCCGATCTGGCTGGGCACTTCCACCACAGCCCGGCGGTCCAGTCCGGGCAAGGCGCCTTCATTGAGGGTGTTGAGGATATGCACTTCTTTTTTGTCATTGGCGATGGCGGTGATCAGCGAAACAGCTGCCTTCGAGTAATATGCGCCGCCGCGCTTTTCCAGCAAGGCCGGCTTTTGGTGAAGATTTGGGTCCCGGTACATGTTCATCAACCCTTCTTCGATCTCCCGGACCTCCTCTCCACGGGTGCGAGGAGCGGTTTTTATTTTTTGGACCATAGCATCCCGGTTGTAGTAGTAATTCAGGTAACCGCACGGGATCATCCCCAGCCCTTCCAGGAGGTCGGCGGAGAAGCTCCACCCATCAGCCGGAGCCTGGCAAGCCGCTTCCACTTCCCCTTCGAAGACCTGGGGCCAGATATCCTTCCCATCCAAGGTGGCGCCACGGATCCAATTCAAATGATTGAGACCAACCCAATCCAAAGCAATCCGGCGGCGATCCACGCCCAGCCTTCTGGCAATGCGCATTTCCGCCCCGATGGGTAAGTTGCACAGGCCAATGGTGTTTACGGCGCTGTAGCGGTGCAGGGCTTCGGTGATGAGACCGGCCGGGTTGGTAAAGTTAATCAAAATGGCCCGGGGTGCCAGCCTTTCGATATCACCGGCGATCGCCAGGGCTACCGGTATGGTGCGCAGGGCCTTAGCAAACCCGCCCGGTCCGGTGGTCTCCTGGCCGATCACCCCGTACTGGAGCGGTATCTTTTCATCCAGGATGCGTGCGGCCATGCCACCCACCCGAATCTGGCTGATGACGAAGGCAGAACCCTCGATGGCCTCTCCCCGGTTAGAAGTAAGCTGCAGGTCAATCGGCGCCTGGCCGGCTCGCAGCATGCGGCGAGCCAACCCCCCGAGGATCTCCAGCCGGCGCGAATCGATATCCATAAGGGCGATACGCTTGACGGGCAGCTCGGCCAGGCTCTCGATGAAACCTTCGATGAGCTCGGGGGTATAGCTGCTGCCCCCACCGATTACGCTGATCTTCAAGCCCTCGCTCATGTTCTACGCTCCTGCCAGCCTCTCATGGCTTTTACCTGCCTAAGCGGCCAGGATATCCTCGATGGCATCCAGCTCTTCGGAAGAGAAGTCCAGGTTTTTAAGGGCGCCGACAGCCTGGTCGATCTGTTCCGGGCGGCTGGCGCCGATCAGGGCCGAGGTGACGGTTGGATTCCGCAAGTCCCAGGCGATGGACATCTGTGCCATACTTTGGCCGCGCTGCCTGGCGATTTCATTCAGGCGGCGCACTTTGCCGACCACCTCTTCATGGATGTCCTGGCGGGTCAAGTAGGTACTTGGCTTAGCAGCCCGCGAATCTTCCGGGATGTGATCCAGATACCTGTCGGTCAGCAAACCCTGGGCTAGGGGGGAGAATACGATGCAGCCAATCCCCTCACCGGCCAGTACATCCAATAACCCCTCCTCGATCCAACGATCCAGCATATTGTAAGAGGGCTGGTGGATCAGCAAGGGTGTGCCCATATCACGCAAAATCCTGGCGGCCTGGCGGGTCCGCTCGGCGGAATAGGAAGAAACCCCGGCGTAAAGGGCCCTGCCGCTGCGGACGATATAGTCCAAGGCGCCCATGGTCTCTTCGAGGGGTGTTTCGGGGTCCGGCCGGTGGTGGTAGAAAATATCGACGTAATCCAGCCCCATACGCTTCAAGCTCTGGTCCAGGCTGGCGACCAGGTATTTTCGGGAGCCGAAATCGCCGTACGGCCCGGGCCACATATCCCAACCGGCCTTGGAGGAAATAATCAGCTGGTCCCGATAAGGCGCCAGATCTTTTTTCAAAATCCCCCCGAAGGTCTGCTCTGCCGACCCATAGGGAGGTCCGTAGTTATTGGCCAAGTCGAAATGGGTAATGCCCAGATCGAAAGCACGCCGGGCCATGGCCCGCGAGTTCTCAAAGCGGTCCACACCGCCGAAGTTATACCACAGGCCGAGTGAAACAGCGGGGAGTTTTATCCCACTGCGACCACAGCGGTGGTAGCGCATGTTATCGTAACGGGTTTCAGCAGGTACGTAAGTCATTCTTATCTCCTGTTATCTTTGTGATTCAACCTTCAACGGCAGGGTCACCGCGATGAAGCTCCATAATTATATTCTTGATCACCTCGCAGTTCCCCTACTTTTGATCCATTATACGATAGTCGTGATTTCCCCGTAGGCGTTGACCTTGAAGGTACCCCGGTCCAGGATCGGCAAGGTAATGGACATTCGGGTTATCAGGTGGTGGTTGCGAAAGTCTTAAGGGAAATAGGTGTAGCCCAAGAAAAAGACCAGGAACAAGATCAGACCGATCCAGGTATGGGTTTTACCGGTTTTGATGGGAGTAACCATTTATTCATCCCCCCAGCTGTGTGGGGAGCGATCCGCGACTACCTGCAATCTTCCGGTTTATTGAAGTCGATCCGTACTCAGGACTACCTGTTCACTCCCCTCACCGATCGTGCTACCCGGCTGCCTAATATTCGTTCGGAGGATTGGTCGCGGGAACGCCCGCTCTCCATGCGGGAGGTCAGCCGCCTGCTCAAGAAGTACGCCCGCTGGGCTAGCCTCGATCCGCGCAAGCTGTGTGTCCACAGCCTGCGCCACACCGCTGCCATGCTGCGCAAGCAAGCTGGCGACGACCTGGAAGCGATCTCTACATTCCTGGGCCACTCCAGCCTGGCTGTCACCCAGATCTACTTGCACCGGCTGGAAGGCCAGTCGGACACCTCCTGGGCGCGGGTGGCTGCCTTGCTGGGTTTTTAGAAGTTGTTCCCTCGAAGGATATCCACATAAGCGAACGCCGTTCCGCCTACACCTTCGACCTGCCTCACGGGCTAGATAAAGCCATCCTGCAATCAAAAAGCCTGCTGGCGGGCAGGCTTTTATCTGTCTTGAAGGGCATATAATCACACTTAGCCCTCATATATAAAGTAGGGCGGGTGGGGGTCGAACCCACACGGTATCTCTACCGGGGGATTTTAAGTCCCCTGCGTCTGCCAATTCCGCCACCGCCCCTTGCACCTTAAATTCTACTCATAATAGGGGATTGGTCAAGGTTAGAGATGGGATTATTTTACCAGCCCAGCAGGTCACCAGGCGACTTCAAGGTGTGAAAAGCTGCTCCGGATCATCTTGAGGGCAGCCTGCCCCTTAAATACCATCGAGTTTCTTGCGCCAGGCGGCGTAACGGGAGGCCAGGTGAGCCCAGGGCGGGGAGAGCGAGACCTGAGCAACGGCCTGGGGCAGGACCTCTTTCAGACTAGCGGCGTCCTGGAAATTGGGCAGCAGCAGGCAAGCCCGACCCACTTCGAAAAAGGCGTGGGCGTCAGAGCCGACCGTGCCGGGCAAAGCGTGTGCGTTGGCGAACGCCTGGGCCTGGCGGTTGAAGCCCGGCCACAGGCAACGGGCGTTGAAGACCTCGATGGCGTCAACCAGGGATGCAATTCTTTCCAGGTCGGAGAGGTGCCAATGACCACTCCGGAAGCGGTCAAAAGGATGGGCGACGCTGATGAAGGCGCCTTGCCCCCGCAAGCGAGCGATGGCTTCCTCGCAGGGCAAGCCGGGCGGCACCTCTTCGCGAACGAAGAAGGCCAACAGCTCACCGGACCGAGTGGCGATCTCCTCGCCGACGATCACCCTTTGGGGATCTAGCTCTTGGGCGCGTAAGGCTCCCCTGATGCTGTTGTGGTCGGTAATCGCCAACCGCTGGATGCCTTTGCGCTGGCAGGTGCTCAGCAGGGCTGGCAGGCTGATGAGGCTGTCCTTAGAGTAAAGCGTGTGGCAGTGTAATTCGACCCGCATCATGTCCCTGAATGTCCCAGTCCGAGCAGGTCAGAAGAAAAGCTCCAGACTAGCAGGCCCAAACCGACGCCGAACCACAAAGTGGCGAAGCGGATCAACAGGGTGGCCGCTGCGGCGCTATCGGCGGGCAGCCCTAAAAGCAGGACCAGCATGCCTGCAATCGAAGCCTCAGCCGCGCCTAAACCGCCCGGGAGGGTCGAAACCGCCCCGATCACGGTGGAAAAAGAGAGCACGAATACCGCGATGGAGAGCACATCCCAGCCCGGCCTTATCCCCAATCCGCGCAGGATCACGTACAAGCCTATTCCCTCTCCCAACCAGGAGATTGTGCCCAGCGTTACTGCAAACAGGGTGGCGCCAGGGCGGAAGAGCAGGAAGCTGCCTTCGTAAAATTCTCGTATGTGGTGGATAAAACGCTTCAGAAAGGGGAGACCTTCACCGATACCGAGCAGGGCTATCACCAGCGGTCTGATTTGGGAGACGATGACGATTCCCAGCAGCAGGGCTAATACGCTGGCAAAAGCCGGCCAGTAGCGTGGGTAGGCGATCACCCCCAGGGTTGAAAGGGCGGTGACAGCCAGTCCATCGCTGATGCGTTCAGCTACCACCACGGCTACACCCCGGGCTACCGGTGCGCCGCTTTTCTGGTTGATCCAGACGCCTTTCAGCGCTTCACCGACTTTCCCTGGCGTAACCGAAAGAGGAAAGCTGGCTACGAACAGCCGGGCGCTTTCCAACATGGGCAGATCTTCAACGCCTATCTGCCCCAGGTAAAAATGGAATTTAAAAAAGCGTAAGGTGTAGTTGAAGAGCGTCAGGCCGATTACCAGGGGAAAAAGCGACCAGCGGAAGGTCAGAACCTGCCCGCTGACCTCTCGTAAATCCGCCAGCAGACCTAAGACGACCAGCACCACGAAACCGAGCACCAATCCCGGAATGAGCCGGCGCACTAAGGTGCGAGACGAATTATCAGGTCGGGTCACAAGTTCGTGTCAGGGGAGAATGCTTGAGCCGCGGGGATGCCCCGGAGATGACCGCTGAGCGCCTCGCGGGGGCTTATTTACGCCTGTCGTATAGGTAGCTCAGGCCGACCAGACTGGCTACCAGCACGGTCAGACCGACCAGCGCCTGCATGACGGTTTTGGGTTCGACCCCGGGCATGACCACCTTGCCATCCCCGTAGGATTGGAACAGCTTTCCCCATTTGGTTTGCAGAGCGGCTGCCACCCGTTTCCGTCCAACGAAGGGATACCAATACACGTTGTGATAGAAGTTGCTGGCGAAATAGGACCAGGGCACCAGCGGGCTTTGCAGTAACACCTTTTCAAATGGTTTTAACGGACCGTGGTAGATCATGTGCTGGCCGCGACTGGCAAAGGTGTCTTCTCGCTTAAAATTCCAGGGCTGTTCCCCTTCGATATCATAACCAAGAATTTCGATTTGACGGGGATCGCCCAGGCCTAATCCCATCTCGTGAGCCTTGCGAATGAAGCGCAGGCTCATGGGGTCAAAACCTTGTAGTTTGGCGGATACGGCGTCGATGGCGACCTGGTCAGCTGAAGCCAGCAGGATATCTTTCTCGTGCCACCGCATCGCCCGCGGTCCGGGACCGTCCCCGGCGAAGGTGCCATCCATCACCGCAAAGATGCCCGGGTGGATGTCCTGCTGGATAGTTAGCAGATCTACTAACGTGTCGTGGATGACCGCGTGGGTCCAGTGGCGGTTGCGGTGCAGCAGACCTCCGAAGGCGTTTTTCATGGCTCCGGTGATGGTCGTGAATACATGGGTTTTTACGGTTGGCAGGTGGATCATATTCATGCCAACCAACGCTTTGGGAATGAAGACTCCCTCAGGATAGACTTTATCCAACACCAGGAAGGGCCGTTTGGGATGGTATTCCGCCCATTCGAAATCCTGATTGTAGAGGTACAGGCAAGGGACCTTATATAAATCCGTGATGTATTTGTGCTTGTTGTTCCGCTCGCCGTCCGAAGTATCCACCACTACGGTGTCATTATGTACGCCTACCAGATCGGTATAGCCAGCCCCTTGCAGGGTTTTTATCACGCCTTCGATCTGCCAGGGTGTGGAAGAACAGGCCGGATACCAGGTTTGCCAGGAGATATTGATCTTCAAGCCGGTTCTGACCTCCTTGGGCAAGGCGGATTCGAAACCCGCCAGCGCCATCACCTTCTGGATGTCAGCCAGCACGGTTTCGGGCGTTGTTTTTAGAACAGCGACTTTTCCTTTAGGGGGTAAATCAGACATGTAAACTTCTCCAATGGCGTTATTTTTCGATTGCTTTGGAACGCTAGCCTTAAGCGCGGTTCCGGTGCAGATAAATCTGGCCGGGTTGTAATGAATTGTAACAAGACTTTCTCGAATCCGGGGACTGATTTCTTCAGGATTTAAGCTCGTCGAGGATAATTCCGGTGGATCTGGGTGAGTAAAGTCCGCTCGAAAACTGCCATAAGACCTTTAATTGCCTGTTTCCTTTTCTGGTTAGATTTGCAATTAATCCTGATTCTGGTATACAATGATGGCATGCTGGGTGAGAAATCGATCTTCCGAGATGCGAGAAAACAAATATTCTTGGTGGGGATACTGGTCCTGGGGGTTTATTTTTACCTGAGGCGCCCGGTGCAACTATCAACCGATGTGGCCGTGGCGGGGAATTACGCATACCTCACCGTCCAGCGAGTAGGTCTGCGGGTCCTGGATATTACTGATCCTGCCAATCCTGAAGTTGCCGGTACCTTTGAAACTTTTGGAGATGCCAATGCGGTAGCGCTTTCTGGGGATTACGCTTTTCTCGCCGACGGCGGTAATGGAATGCGCATCCTGGATATCGCAGATGCTGCTAATCCAAGGCAGGTCGCCAGATACGAAACGGATGGCAGGGCCAGTGACGTCGTGGTGTCTGGTAGATTCGCTTATATCGCCGACGGTCGTTCTGGTTTGATCATCGTCAATGTGGAAGATCCCGCTAACCCGTTAAAGGTGGGCGATTTTAAAGATACCAGGTTCGC
>DAOUET010000038.1:0-5295 GCA_034430155.1 Anaerolineales bacterium | reverse complement strand
TAGCGTTCCAGCTTATCGATCGTCTCCATGGTATGGGTCAGCTTTTCGACCACCTGATCGACTGTGAGGTACCCGAAATCATGCGCTGACAGCGCGCTGAGCAGCCAGAGGCCGATGTTTGTCGGGCTGGTACGCATCGCCAATCGATTCTGATGAGATACCTGGTAGTTGTCAGGTGGAAGCCAAGCAGATTCATTATTAACAAAGTCGGAGAAATAACGCCAGGTTCGTCGGGCAACCTGCCTCAGGAAAAGCAAATCCTTATCTGGTATCAGGAGTTGCTTTGGCTTTGTCTGTGGTCGAAGATTCAAGAGCCAACCGACCAGGGGTGATAGGAACCACAACGCGAGCCATGGGCTGGCTACCGCAAGGTTGGCTGGCATCCAGCGCCACACCGCCCATCCTACGATTCCGCTGAGTATGCTCGATATACCCATGATAATAAAGAATATCGGCAGCCGATCCGGGGCGCTCCACCGAATCACCTGAACCGAGGTCCACTCGAGCAACCCCCGGTGAGATATTAGGCGGCGATACCAAACCCGCAGAATTGCATCCAAAGCCAAACCGGCCTGATGTGGAAGCAGCGCAGCCTTCACAACCGCCAACAGGAGATCGTGCGCAACTTTAGATAATGAGAAGTTTTTCAACCCATGTGGGGAGGTCGCCCAGGTGAAGGGTTGCGCCAAGGGCTGGAAAAGAAACTGAATGGCGACCACCAGGCTAGAGATCCATCCAATCTGGGGTGCGGTCAGCCAGGAAGCCATCAGCAAACCTAGACTGGCTGGGGGTACCAGGCTACGGCGCAGGTTGTCGAATATCTTCCAACGATTGTACCAAGAGAGTTGGTTTGGTCCGCGTTTGCGATCCGGTAGGGGAACAGGCGACCAGAGCCAATCCGCGATCTGCCAATCGCCGCGCATCCAACGATGCTGCCGGTTGGTATAGCTCAGGTAATCCCGTGGAAACTCATCAATGAGCTCAATATCGCTGGCTAGCCCTACTCGAACATGCGCACCTTCAATCAAATCGTGGCTTAGCAACCACTCTTCAGGAAACCGTCCGGTGAGCACCCGGCTGAAAGCACGCACGTCATAGATACCCTTACCCTGGTAGGAGCCTTCACCGGTCAAATCCTGATTGACATCTGAAACAGCTTTCGTGTAAGGGTCAATTCCTACCGCATCTGAGAAGAGTCGGCTGAAAAGGGAGGCGCTGGTGCTTGGCAGAGAAGGAGTCACACGGGGTTGGATGATCGTATAAGAGCCTTCTAGGATTCTGCCTTCGGCATCAAAGCGGGGTTGATTCAAGGGGTGTGCCAAGGTCTCAATCATCTTACGGGCAGTACCTAGAGGTAGTTGTGTGTCGCTGTCCAAGGTGATGACAAACCTCACATTATACAAGCGCTCTGGATCGCCAACATATACCAAACGTTCGGCATCTTGAGGCTGCATTCCAGAAATGAGCCGGTTAAGCTCCTCCAGTTTTCCGCGTTTGCGCTCCCAGCCGATGTATTTTTGCTCAGATTCACTCCATACGCGCTCGCGATGGAATAGGTAAAACCGTTCACCACCGTAGCGATGGTTGAGAGCTTCAATCTGTGCAATTGCACTCTGGAGCAGTCTATCATCCTCTTCACGATGCGCTTGATCCGAGTCGGTATAGTCCGTAAAGAGACTGAATAATAAATTGTCTTCATTATTCGCCAGGTAGCGGATCTCCAGCTTCTCCACCATTGCCCGGATTGTTTCCATTTCCATCAATAAGTCCGGGATAACGACCAGCGTTCGAAAATCATCAGGAATCCCGGTATCCTTAAAATCCATCCTTGGAAGGGTGCGAGGAGGCAGCAACCGGGTGATCATATAGTTCAGAACATCGAGTGTGAGTTGGCTAGCGGGGATTAATGAAAGGAGGATGATGGATAGTTGACCCACCATTGGGAGGGCATGCAAGCCAAGCCAGGCGATCAGGGTGATAAATATCGCCATAAGAAAGCTGATACCAGAAAAGTAGACTAAAGAATGGTGATGGTATAACCAGTGTAGCAAATGGTAGCGGGGCACTTCCTTGCAGCCAAGGAAACGCACGAGCTCCCCTCTTCCGTCACCAATTAGGTAGGCGCCAACGTGAAACCGGCGTTCATCCCCGAGATTTTCAAGCGCAGCTTGCTTTGCCATCTGGATAGCTTGTTGTGCGACCAGATCTTCTGTGCAATTAGATCCACGAGCGAGCTCTTCAACCGCCTGGCGATAGCGATTGCGTGTATCGAATTCCATCTTGGGATACACGCCGGCTGGGTCCAATCGAAGCATTTGCTCCACATGGCTGAGGCGTTCGAAGATTTTTCTCCAATCCAACAGGTCAAGATACCGCAAACTTGTGAATGCATTGCCAATCGTGATTTGATCCCTTGCCTGGCGGTTTTGCTCACGCAGGTTGAGATCGGTCAAAAGCCTGGAGTAGGTGCGCTCCAACCAGCTTTGAACTGGCACCAGGGCGGCTTCCTCATCGTAGAGGTGGTCGATCAATTGAGAAGCGAAATAGGGACTTGGTCTGGGTTGGGTCTTGGTAAGCTCTGCCATGATCGCAAAGAGTTGGGGTGGATCTTGCCGGTTGACCGTGATAAGCCGGTTCGCCCATAGGTCAGCCAGCTCACGATCCCGCATCTCCGTCAAAGCGCGTGTAGCCAGACCTTGTACGCTTTCGATCAATGCGATGCGTAACATTTGGGGAATAGCCCAGAGCTCACCAATCGATAGCTTGCTTTTGGACTGGTAGGCTTCGAGAAACGCAAGGATATTCTCCTGATCCAGACGTAAGTCGATATGAGACACGAGTTCCTGGGCTATGCCAAAGACGCGCGGCAAGCCCTTGCAGGGCTCATTGGCGAGCACCGGTAGCTCCCGGTAGAAGCGCAGGGGAAGGTTTATCTGGACATCCCGGACATTGCTCTCGATGATGTACTCGTTATCAAGGATCCATTCAGCGATTGGGGGCGTGCTTTTTTCCAGTCGACTCGTTTCGGAGAGATCCGCACATGCCTGGTGTACCCACACGCGGGCGTTTTCGAGCCGCTTGAGAAGATCGGTATTGCGCTGCGGCTTCTGTTCGATCTGGTGCTCCGTTGCCAGGTGTTGGGCGTGCTCCTGGATTTGCGCTAAGGAAAGCAGCGCAACTGCCTTTCGCAAACCGTTCGTTGAAATATCACGCTTCGGGTGCAATAGAAAGATGGCGGGTGAAATCTCGCCACCCTCTCGCAGGATTTTTACCGGAAACCGTAATCTTGCTATGGGTGTTTGCAGGATAAGTACGGTCTCTTCGGAGACCAACGTTCGGGAATGATCGGCAATAAATTTTCGTTCGACGCCGTACTTCGACCGTCGTATGCATACACCAGCGATAAAAGCGCCGATCATACCACTGATGAAAACAAGTATCACACCTGTAACGCTTGCGCGCGGAAACGACTCTGGCATTTGAAGAATGTGGTATGCGACGCCAACCAGGCCTCCAACCACGAGCGCTGCAATTATTATTCCCAGAGCACGCCGCCAGAGGAAGGGGTCATACATATGTAGCATTCCATCTGCGGACTTGCTCACCAATGCAACCCGGCGATAGCCGCGTCGGTATAGCTCCCTCAGGGCTGCCCGAGCTTCATCTTGTTTTGCATAAAATCCAATCAGTACACCTGTATCCACTTTTCTTCCAATCTACTCCGAACGGACTTAAGATTATAGGCTTTGCGATGGGTTTCATTGCATGGGAAGCCCCGCCCAACGGCTCTCAGTATACCGTGCTTTGGTGTTACTGAATAAAGATAAATCGCGGTGGCATATTATAGGCGGCATCAGTTCGATTTCACCCGAGCGACACAAACGATTGCTCCACAAATCGAGCGAATATCTGGTCAAGGTTTCCTGATAGGGTCGTACTTATACGCCCGCGGTGCACCCAATTAAGTTGCTACCCCGGTTTACAAAAGGTGTAAACCCTCAGACCAGTGATTATAAACCAGTGGGATTGGGGTCTGTACCAATCCAAGAGGGGGAATGCACCAGGCGACAGACAGAGATCATCGATCGCTCTCAATACAAAAACCACTGTGCAAATCAGAGGCGTACGCATCTATCCACCTGGAACCCATTTGGACCCCCATACCTGGTACACCTTCTGGGTTACCCCGAAAAATACACCCAAAATCCCCTAATGTGGGATTGTGCGGGGTATTCCCTTGCGCTAAATTGGGGCTATGGAAACTCTTCCAGATGTGCTTACCAGCCGCCTGTACCTGATGGTGACCCCGCCACGGATCGCCAGGGAGGTCATGTCGGACGTGATCGCCTGCCTGGCGCTGCGAGGGCGGGTGAACGGCGAGGCTCGAGACCCCGAGCGTTACTCTGGCATCATGGCTCGTTTTATCGAAGCAACTTATAAGCCAATCCAGGAGGTTTTTCACTCTGTAGAAGTTGAGGAAACAAACTGAATCTCAGAAGCGCTTTTCGACTGCCTATTGCCAGACCCGCCAGACCCGCCCCTACACCAAGCTGCCCCTACAGCCAGCGGATAGACCGGATCGAGTCCAGCGGTGGAAGCAAACGATTTCATTGACCGCGCTGCAGACGATGCCTGGATGAACAGCCATCCCAACAACAACGGCAAGACGAAGATGAACAGGATCTGTAGAGGCCCGCTGGATTGTGCTTGAGGAACCAGGATAAACACAGCCAGTATCACCATATAGGCCACCGCGATGGGGGGGATATGCCCAATTGCTTCAATCAGGGCAGCTTGACAGGAGCTTGCTTTCTGCTTGTGCTCCGCGATCAGCCAGACCAGCATCCCCAGCGGTCCCAGAATGATCATAACCGGCAGCCAAAAGATCCATCCCCTTGGATTTCTGATCGAGAACAGGATCAGCAATACCAGGCTGGCAAGCACCGAACCGACCCAGGCTTTTCCAACCTGAGAACAGCGATCCTGGTTTGACAAGGCTCGCTGGTAGCGGCATGCCGCCTCCTGGCGCACTTCTTCCGGGAACAGCTTGCTCATCGGTCCTGGCGGGGGAGCTTTGGCGATTTCTTCTGCCACATTCAAGACCACTGGCTTGTCGAACTGGTGATAGGAATAGATATACACCACGCCAGTGGGTTGGCAGCCAGCGGTGCCGGAGGAGAGATCAGGGCCATGGTGAGGGATATTGTGCTGCCCAGATGGCACAAGGTTAGAATGGGGAAGAGAATTTGATTTTGCGTGTTCATGTTTTTTCCCTTCAACCAGCGGTTATTTCTT
>DAOUET010000037.1:0-76471 GCA_034430155.1 Anaerolineales bacterium | reverse complement strand
GAGCTCTGAGACGGTCTTCTCGACCGAATGACAATCGATCTGCCGTGTCCCTTTTCTTTAATGATACCTTTCGTTATAGATACTAATGACACCTTGCCATGTCAATTGTACGACTTCAGTCTGATTCGTCAATTAGAATACAATTGAGATGCCATATATGTCCAAAAGTTGGCGATGGATGCAAATAAGAGTTCTCAAATAGGAGAAACGCATGGAAAGAAGTTGGAAGCAAACCACCATTTTATTGGTCCTTGGGTTGGTTGTGTTTATGACAGCCTGTACCCCCACGACAGCATTACCCGCAAGCGCTACGCCAGGGTCTCAGGCGAACGAAATAGGCAGTTTTTGGGATCTAGTGGAGGTACTACGCGCTGAAGGCGCCACTGTAGAACCCGAAGGAGGGGTGAAACAACCATTTTTCGAGGTTACCGGGAATTTGTTTAAAGTCAACGGTGCGGAAGTTCAAGTGTATCAATTCGCTGATGAGAGTACCCGAAAATCAGTCTCGGATACGATCTCAGAAGATGGGACAAAGATCGGCAATAACCTGCCCTCGTGGATAGAACAGCCGAATTTCTGGGCGAATGGCAATATGATTGTGCTGTATGTCGGTCAGGATAGCGGCGTAATTAATTTCCTCAGCAGTGTCCTAGGTGAACGAATCGCAGGGAAGTCCACAGCTTCATCAGGAAACCTACCCGCCCAAGCCATGCTTGAAGCCATAAGCCGATTAAGTGAAAGCTTAGGCGTATCAGTTGATGAGGTCAAGATTATCTCAACGGAGCAAGTGGACTGGCCGGATGCCTGTTTTGGCTTGCCAGGACCTGATGAAACCTGCGCGGAGGTGATCACACCGGGGTTCAAGGTCGTTATGGAAGTTAACGGGCAGCAATATGAATTTCACACCGATCAAAGCGGTATAAATATTCGCCAAAAATAAGATACGATCTTATTGAGCAGTAGCAGGGCAGGGGGATGATAAAATTGAATATCTTGAATTAGGTCTGTACTTGGTGCTGAATTTCATGGCGATGAAGGGGAAGTTATGGGTGAGTTTTTTATGACCTGCCTAGATTAAGGGGTTTATTAGCACATCACAAGATAAAAAGCGCTAGGAGTTTAGGAGGATCGAGAAATGGCATACGCCAAGCGTACGGAGGCTCTGGAACCGGAAGGCGCATACCAGGTTTTGGCGCGAGCTCAACTGCTGGAGGCTGAGGGGCGAGAGATCATTCATTTTGAGGTTGGGCAGCCAGATTTTGATACCTTCGCGAATATCAGCCTGGCGGGGATTCGGGCGATAGCCGCAGGGAAGACACGCTATACCTCACCGGTGGGAATTCCAGAACTTCGAGAGGCGATCGCGGTTGAAGCAGGCAAGCAGCGAGACATCACAATTTATCCAGATCAAGTGGTGGTGAGTCCAGGCGCAAAACCAATTCTTTTTTTCCCGATCCTGGCTCTGATTGAAGCCGGTGATGAAGTGGTCTATCCCGATCCGGGATTTCCCTCTTACCGGGCCATTATTGATGTCGCTGAGGGCGTCCCAGTGCCCGTACGCCTAAGCGAAGACAAGAAAATTTCTTTTGATTTAGAGGCTCTTGACCAGCTTGTGAATGATCGAACCAAGGTGATTATCATAAATTCACCCAGCAACCCAACCGGAGGGGTTCTGGCAAAGGCTGAACTGGAGCATATAGCCGAGATAGCCAAGAAGCATGATTGTTGGTTGCTGTCTGATGAAATTTACAGCAGGACAGTTTACGAAGGTATGGGTGCTCCTTCGATAGCAGCTATTCCTGGCATGTCCGAAAGGACAGTGATCGTCGACGGTTTTTCTAAAACTTATGCCATGACTGGCTGGCGATTAGGTTTCGGCATAATGCCCAAGGGGCTGGCAAGACGGGTGGAACTACTACTCACACATTCAATCGGTTGCACAGCTCACTTTACCCAACTTGCCGGGTTGGAAGCTTTGCAGGGACCTCAAGAACAAACCAGGCAGGCTGTGGCGTTATACCAAAGAAAGCGTGACCTGATGGTGGCTGGTTTAAATGACATTCCAGGGATCATGTGCCAGAAACCTCAGGGAGCTTTCTACGTATTCCCCAATATTAAGTCTTATGGCAGGTCTTCCGAAGAGATCGCCAATTGGTTGCTTGACCAAGCGGGTGTGGCAGTACTGCCAGGTTCATCGTTCGGAAGATATGGTGAAGGGTATCTAAGGCTATCTTACGCAACATCCATGAAATTAATTTTGGAAGGACTAGAAAGACTTCGCAGTTTCTTCGAGAGGTTACCTCGTTCGAAAATGCTCTGACCTGGTTTTGAAAGCCTGCAACATCCGACACTTGACCAGCTGGCAGGTTTTACTCCTGGATAATCGTACAGGACCAATAACGGGTTGCGATCTCGTGTTCGAGAAAGGATAAGTATGTTCGATGCTTGGGGTCTTCACTATACACCCAACATCCTGGTAAATATTGGCATTTTGCTGGCAGTCGCTTTTTTAGGCAGCAAAATATTCCAGCGCATGGGCATACCCAATGTAGTTGGATTTATCGTGACAGGGGTAGTATTAGGGAATTCATTCCTTAATCTTGTGCCTCTGGTATTGGTTGAGGAATTATCCATAATCAGCCAAATGGCCCTGGGACTGATTGGATTTGATATGGGCAGCCATTTACGCTACCGGGACCTGCGCGATCTGGGACGCAGCATCACAACGATCCTCCTCTTTGAGGCATTTGGAACCTTTTTCCTGGTTGCATTGGGGATATTCAGCCTCACTCATTCCTGGAGTGTCGCCCTGATTTTTGGAGCGTTAGCCTCTGCGACAGCTCCAGCCGCGACGGTTGATGTGCTAGCTGAATATGATGCCCGCGGCCCGCTTACTACGACCTTATTAGCTGTGGTCGGCTTAGATGATGCCATCGCCCTGCTGCTCTATAGCGTGGCAGCAGCCTTAGCAGAGTGGATGATTACCGGCAAGGGAGATCTTTCGGCGTCAGCATTGATTCAATTGCCTTTGATTGAGATAGGCGGCTCTGTGCTTTTAGGGTTGGTCATGGGGATGCTTTTAGATTTTATCCTACACAGAC
The DNA here is from genome assembly GCA_034430155.1 of Anaerolineales bacterium. Classification (GTDB taxonomy): domain Bacteria; phylum Chloroflexota; class Anaerolineae; order Anaerolineales; family UBA4823; genus DAOUET01. Next base: position 73,370 of record DAOUET010000037.1, on the reverse strand, counting down.
TGGAGAAAATGCACGATGCGATGGCAATCTCGATTGGCTTCGTGCTGTTATGCGGAGGGCTTTCTGAGGCGCTTGGTTTCTCATTGATTATGACCAATATGATCCTGGGGGTTGTCGTGGTAAACCGGTATCCCGACCATGCCAGACACATTCGTTTCACAATCGAACAAGCCGGCCCGGTGATCTACGTGTTGTTCTTCGCTCTGGTGGGGGCGCGCTTCCAAATAAGTTTTTTACCGACCATGGGGCTGATTGGTGTGATTTACGTGGTGCTGCGAAGCTTTGGAAAAATCACAGGCGCCTGGATAGGTGGGAGCTTGGGAGGCGCTGCGCCGCAGGTCAGAAACAACCTGGGTTTGGGATTACTCTCCCAGGCAGGTGTTGCTATGGGTCTTGCGATCGCGTCTTCGAGGAGATTTATTAATTTAGGTGAAGAGGGTAAAGCTCTAGGTGTTCTGATCGTAAATGTGATACTGGCAACCACATTCATCGTGCAAATAATCGGTCCGATCTTTGTCAAGCTCGCTATTCGAAGGGCGGGTGAGATCGGTCAGGCCAAGATGGGTCCAGAAGCGTGGGCTTCGGAGGGGACTCCTGAATAAGAGCATCTGCTGATTGAAGCCATGGCTTCCTGTACATATGGTAGGCAAATGGTCTGCGAGGATTTTAATAAGTGAAGAATGGATGGGTGAATCTTGAATAAATTAATCTATCTCGTTTCCAGCCAGTCAATGGGGTACTGCACCCGAATTGGAGGGTGGCTGGCAGGGCAATGTTCCATGAAAGGGATGATTCCATCACTTAGAAAGGGAGATTACCAGAAATGAAGGATCAGAAGAAGAGGGTATTCCCGTACATTCCCAATTCAGTACCTGAGATTAAAGAAGAAATGCTCAGAGAAGTGGGCAGCAAGGATATCGAAGGGTTCTATAAAGACGTGCCAGAACGATTACGGGTTAAGGGGAGTTTGAATCTACCCGAACCATTGCTAAGCGAGTTCGCGTTGAAGAAGCACGTAGAAGGCCTCCTGGCGAAAAATTGTTCCACCAGCGAATATCTGAATTTCTTAGGCGCGGGATGCTACCAGCATTATGTGCCGGCCGTTTGCGACGAGGTCAACCAGCGTGGAGAATTCTTAACTGCATATGCGGGGGAACCTTACGACGACCATGGTCGTTTCCAGGTCCTCTTCGAATACGCCAGCATGATGGGCGAGCTGCTCAACATGGAGGTAGTCAACGTACCGACTTATGATGGCTACCAAGCTGCGGCAACAGCCATTCGGATGGCGGCGCGTATAAGCGGGCGAGATGAGGTGCTGGTATCAGCTACCATCGCTAAAAATAAACTCTGGAAGATCGTGGAATACTGCAAACCAGAGATCAAGATAAAGTTGGTAGGCTATGATCCCGATAGCGGGATGATAGATTTGGCATCCCTCAAAAGGGAAATCTCAGAGAAAAGTGCGGCAGTTTACCTGGAAAACCCTAATTATCTGGGAATTATCGAGACGAATGGGGATGAAATCAGCAAATTAGCTCACGAGCTGGGCGCCATATGCGTGGTTGGGGCTGATCCCATTTCGCTGGGAGTTTTGAGACCCCCCGCTGATTACGGAGCTGATATTGTTTGTGGTGACATTCAGCCATTAGGGATGCACATGCAGTTTGGAGGTGGGCAGGCCGGTTATATTGCCAGCCGGGATGAAGAGAAGTACGTGATGGAATATCCCTCACGGCTGTTTGGGATTGCATCTACCAATGTAGAGGGGGAATACGGATTTGGAGATGTAGCTTATGAAAGGACCTCCTTTGCGCATAGAGAGCATGGAAAGGAATGGGTGGGAACGGCAGCAGCCTTATGGGGGATAACCGCTGGCGTATACCTGGCCCTGATGGGTCCTCAGGGTATGAGAGAAATCGGTAAAACAATCTTAGCGAAAGGTCAATACGCGGCCATGGAGATCGGGAGGATAGGGAGGGTAAAGGCTCCCATGTTTAATTCTCCACATTTTAAAGATTTCGTAGTGAATTTCGATGGCACAGGCAAGTCGGTGAAGGAAATCAACAAAGCGCTGTTGGATCAAGGGATATTTGGCGGGAAGGATCTGACAGAAGAATTTCCAGAGCTGGGCGAGAGCGCCTTGTACTGCGTAACAGAAATTCACGCCAAAGAGGATATCGACTATCTATTGGGGGCATTGCAGGAGGCTTTGAAATAAGATGGCGGAACATATAAGCGGAACATTTCAAAAATCACACCTGCGCAGGTTCCATCAAGCAAAATGGGACGAACCCATTATTTTCGAAATGAGCCGGAAAGGGCTGCGAGGGATATTAGTACCTGAAGTGGAGTACGAAATCACTGACAAGGTTGGAGATGTGCTAGCGCTCCTGCCGGAGAAGATGATCAGAAAGGAGTCTGCCAACCTTCCTGAACTCTCACAACCGCAGGTGTTGCGGCATTATATACGGCTCTCCCAGGAAAACCTGGGTACCGATGTAAACATCGATGTGGGACAGGGGACTTGCACAATGAAGTACAGCCCTAAAGTAAATGACCAGCTGGCAAGAAGCGCTAAATTGGCTGAGGTTCACCCGCTTCAGGATCAAACAACCTTGCAAGGCATACTGGAGATCATGTATCGATTCGAAGAGATGCTCAAAGAGATCTCAGGGATGGATAGATTCTCCTTGCAACCCGGAGGCGGATCAGCTGCCATCTATACGAATGCAGCCATTATGCGGGCATACCATGCAAGCCGAGGGGAGTCAGGTAAAAGAGATGAGATCATCACCACGATCTTTTCTCACCCTTCCAACGCAGCCTGCGCCAAAACAGCAGGTTTCAGGGTTATTACATTGTATCCAGATGAGAACGGCTATCCCGAGGTGGAGGGGTTGAAGGCGGCGGTCTCGGAGCGAACCGCAGGGCTGATGATCACCAATCCGGAAGATACAGGTATTTTCAACCCAGAGATCGATAAGTTCGTGGAAATTGTGCACGAGGCCGGAGGGCTGTGTGCTTACGACCAGGCCAATGCTAACGGCATCCTGGGGATTACGCGGGCGAAGCAAGCCGATTTCGACCTTTGTCATTTTAACCTGCATAAGACTTTCTCATCACCGCATGGAAGTGGTGGACCGGCGGTGGGTGCCAGTGGCGTCAGGGAGGAATTGACCCGATTCCTGCCGGTGCCATTGGTGGCGTTTGATGGAGATCACTTCTACCTGGATTACGATTTGCCCGACAGTATTGGAAAAGTCGGTCCTTTTTATGGTGTTGCGCCGGTGATCCTGAGAGCCTATGCCTGGGTGATGAGCCTGGGTGAAGCGGGCTTGCGGGAAGTCTCTGAGGTAGCGGTACTCAATAACAATTATCTGCTCAATAAGATACTTAAAATCCGGGGGGTAAGCGCGCCCTTCGCCAAGGGTAAAAGCCGCATCGAACAGGTGCGCTACAGTTGGGAAACCCTATTTATGGAGACAGGGGTCCATTCTGAGGAAATCGGACTAAGGGCGGCAGACTTTGGGGTCCATTACTGGACCAGCCATCACCCTTTCATTGTGCCAGAGCCGTGTACTTTAGAACCAACCGAATCGTATTCCAAAGAAGAGCTGGATGAATATGTGGCTATCTTGGAACACGTTGCCGAAGAAGCTTATCGTGAACCCGAGCTGGTCAAGAGCGCTCCTCACAATAGCACAATACATAGCATTGACCATACTTCTTTGGACGATCCGGGACGATGGGCAATGACCTGGCGAGCGTACAAAAGGAAGGTACTGAACCAGCTGGCTGTTTAGGGTGGTACGATGAACCTGGGTGAGCAAGGAGTTCGAGAAAGCCATGAAGCGTTTAGGATTAGTCATCAACCCAATAGCCGGCTTAGGTGGAAAGGTAGGTCTGAAGGGCAGTGATGGCTGGGCCGTGCAGGCACAAGCACGCGCCTTGGGGGCGATCCCCGAAGCGCTTAACCGCACAGTGGCAGCTTTGAAAAAGATCCAACCTATTGCAGCAGACATTGAAGTGATCACATTTCCGGGAGAAATGGGTGCGGCTGCCTGCCAGGTTTGTGGTTTAGAAGCTACCATCATCGGGGTAATCCAACCTGGTCAAACCACAGGAAACGATACCCGCCGGGCAGCAGAGCAGATGATGGCGCGAGAGGTAAGTCTGTTGTTGTTCGCCGGGGGCGACGGGACAGCTAGAGACGTCTATACAGCGGTGGGTGAGCAGCAACCGGCCTTGGGAATTCCAGCCGGTGTAAAGATCCACTCAGCGGTTTTTGGGGTGAACCCTGACAGGGCGGGCGAGCTGGCTCGAGCCTATCTTGAAGGCAAATCAACTTCTCTCAGAAAGGGGGAGGTGCTGGATATCGACGAGCAAGCTTACTGGCAGGGAGTGATTTCGGCAAAATTGTACGGTTATCTCCAGGTACCTTTTCGAATAAGAATGATACAAAGCCAGAAATCTGCCAGCCAACCAGGAGAAAACGCTCTTTTGGATGCAATTGCATGCAGGGTCGTCGAGCAGATGGAACCAGACTCGATTTACCTGGTTGGGCCTGGAACGACCACCCGGGCGATAACTGACAAGTTGGGGTTGGAGAAGACTTTACTTGGAGTGGACGCGGTGATAAATGGGGGGTCTCTCGCAATGGATGTGAACGAGATGCAGATATTAAAATTAATTGAAGGACGTCCAGCAAAAATCATACTGGCACCCATTGGCGGTCAGGGTTTTTTATTAGGTAGGGGTAACCAGCAGATCAGTGCAAAAGTAATCCAACAAATCGGGAGAGATTCCCAGGATCTGAAGGACCATATCCTGGTGGTCAGCACACCTGATAAGATCAACGCACTGAAGGGCAGACCATTACTAGTAGACACGGGAGACAAAGCAGTGGATCAAAGGTTGGCGGGTTACATCAAACTGATCAGTGGATATGATGAGGCGATTATTTACAAAGTAAGCGATTAAGCATAAAGGCAGGTGAAAGACAGCAGGATTTAATAGCTGGAGGGAGTCCATGGAAGGTTATCGTTTAGATGGGAAAGCAGCCTTGATCACGGGAGCGGCGTCTGGGATTGGACGAGCGACAGCCATACTGTTTGCCCGAGCAGGCGCAAAGGTCGCCCTGGTGGACATCGATCGTCAGGCAGGGGAAGAAAGCGTTCGCTTGATCCAATGCGAGCCTGGCGAGGCGTTCTTCATCAGAGCGGATGTCAGCAAGGCGCCTGACTGCCAGCGGGCGGTGGATCAAACCCGCAGCAGGTATGGCAGCCTGGATATCCTGGTGAACAATGCCGGGATGATCAAACGAGCAACCGTGGTGGAAACGAGCGAGGAGCAATGGGATCAGGTAATGGGGGTGAATCTGAGGTCGGTCTTCTTAATGAGCAAATTGGCGATCCCCTTGATGGGAAAAGGCGGCGGTGGCACGATCATTAACGTATCATCGGGATGGGGATTGGCAGGTGGACCCAAAGCAGCTGCTTACTGTGCCTCCAAAGGGGCAGTGGTGCTGCTAACCAAGGCTATGGCGATTGACCACGGCGGGCAGAACATCAGGGTGAACTGCATCTGTCCGGGTGATACCGACACAGACATGTTGCGAAGCGAAGCGCAGCAGTTGGGGATAACGGAGCAGCGATTTCTGAATGAGGCAGCGCAACGCCCTTTGAGACGGATCGGTAAACCCGAGGATATTGCTCGGGCAGCCCTATACCTGGCTGGCGAGGATTCGGCTTATATCACCGGCACCACATTGGTAGTGGATGGTGGTGGCCTGGCGGGGGGATAGGTTATGATTCAAATTGGGCATTTCTAACAGGTCCATAAATACTCCCTTTGGATATCGGGTGAAAAAAAGGTATACTGGAAAACTATACGCGATCGGAAGGGATTGGTTATGGATATTGGAGCTTACCGGCAGGTTTTAAAGGAGCTGGTCGCAGAAGCTTTAGAAAACAGCGACGGCACAAACGCGGGGATTTCAAGCTATCTGTGGGAAAAGCGCATTTCTGGCTTGATCGTTCCGAAGCGCGCTGAAAAGAAACTTGCTTTGGAGGATGCCAGAAAAGCTTTCGATGAACATAGACATTGGCCTCTTGAAATTGTAATCTCCCACCTGGGGATCGATCCAAAGGAACTGGGGGTGAAATTCAAGGATGAGTGAATCCAGAATGCAGACCGTATTTGGATTCTAGCTCCAAGAAGAATTTTCCCTTAGAAACCAGTTGCATTATTAGAAAAAATGTTGTAAATTAGGGCATCGGAATCAGGGCTCTGTCTGAAGATGGAGTCTTTAGGATCCCATAAGGAGCTTCCTCAAGATGGCGAAGAAGACAATTGGACACATCGAATTACAATGGACCTGCCCCAATTGTGGGGGGGTAAATCCGGGTTCAGCACAGGTCTGCAACAACTGCGGAGCTCCGCAGCCAGAAGATGTGGAATTCGAGCAGCCCAAACAGCAGGTATTGATCACAGACGAAAACCTCGAAACCAAGGTTGAAGCTGGAGCAGATATCCACTGTCCGTACTGTGGGACACGCAATCCAGCAAGCGCCAAGATTTGCAGTCATTGTGGCGGTGACCTGATTGAGGGGGAGAAACGTGCGAGCGGACGTGTGCTAGGCGCATTCAAAACGAGTCCGATTGTCATGATGAGTTGCCCGAATTGCGGCACAAAAAACCCGGATACAGCCGGGACATGTTCAAATTGTGGGGCTAGTTTAAGAACAGCCGAAAAAGACCACCAAGAACCAGCAAGCCTCTCAGCGGCACCCAAGCCTAAAGCACGCAAGGGTGTTCCAATCGCCATAATTGCGATCGTCCTTTTGGTCTGTGGAGCCCTAGCGGTTTTTGCCATACTCTCCATGAGGACCGAAGCGGTAACTGGTACCGTGCAGAGCGTGAGCTGGCAGCGGTCCATCCCAATCGAAGCGCTGGTCCCCGTCGATCACCAGGATTGGCGAGATCAGATCCCGCAGGGCGCGGTAGTGGGGACATGTGATGAAGAAGTGCGATATGTACAAGATCAACCTGCTGCAAATTCCATCGAAGTGTGTGGAACGCCCTATAATGTTGACACCGGAAACGGGTACGCTGAGGTGGTGCAAGATTGTGAATATCAGGTGTACGATCAATATTGCAAGTACAGCCAGGATGAGTGGATAGAGGTGGATCCGGGGGTGTTAACAGGAAACGATTATTCCCCTAACTGGCCCGAACCTTCTTTAAAGGAGGGGCAGCGTTTAGGGGAAAGCAGACAGGAAATCTATAAAATCACCTTCAATTCTGGTGATCATAGCTATACTTATCAAACCAGTGATTACCAGCTCTTCCAAAAATGCCAGGTTGGAAGCAGTTGGCGTCTGAAGATAAACAGCTTTGGCGCGGTGGTCTCTATCGAACCATAAAGCAGTAGATCATAGCAATAAATCATCTTGTCAAAGGAGAAAACCATGTCCAAGATCGCTTTTGTCACAGATAGTACCTGTAATATGCCTGAGGATTTGATCAAACAGCACGATATAATCGTAGTTCCTGTGTATGTCATATTTGGTGAGGAATCTTACAAAGATTATGAGGAGATGCCACCGGCCGAATTTTACCGGCGCTTGATGGAATACCGCCAGGCTGGTAAGGGGATGCCGACTTCTTCCCAACCTACGCCGGAAGATTTCAAGGTGGCATATGGCAACCTGGCTGCTAAAGGATATACCGATATCATATCCATCCATGTAACTGCCAAGTCGTCGGGCACCTGCCAGTCCGCCGATCTGGCGCGCAAGATGCTCGAGGAGGTAAACGTTTATGTGGTCGACAGCGCTTCAACATCCATGCACATGGGCTTTATGTTGCTGGATGCTATCCAGACCGTGGCAGAGGGAGGCGGCGTCGAAGAGGCCCTGGCAACCATCGAACAGGTAAAGGCCAACTCCTGCCTTAACTTTACGGCGACAGATGTGGAAATGTTGGCAGCATCTGGTCGTATAGAAGGCCACGAAAAGGCAACCGAGGCGCCAGTCAGCCTCAAGCCTGTGATTTCGATCATAGATGGCGTGCCCAAGGCGGTGGGAACTGAGCGGACCCAGCGGGCTGCATTGTTGAAAGTGTTAGAATTAACTCGCCAGAAAATGGGGGGAGGCCATCCCAAACGCATAGCTGTGGTTAATGGCAACATCCAGGAGAAAGCGACCGAATGGTCATCAGAAGTGGCTCAAACGCTAGGGTTTAAAGGCAAGCCCTATGTGGTAGATTTCGGTCCCGCATTGGCCGTCCACTTTGGCCCCGGTTTATTAGGGGTCACTGCCCAGTGGGGTTGATGCGCCTGGCTGTTGATGCCATGGGGGGCGATTTTGCCCCGGCCGAGATCGTGGCTGGGGCAGTCCAAGGCGCTCGGGACATGAGGTTGGGGCTGGTATTGGTGGGTGAACCTGTCGCGCTCCAGAGGGAGCTATCCAAGATCGAAGTAGATGATCTTGACTTGAAGGTAATCCCGGCAAAAGACACCATCCATATGGTTGATGATCCGATCCAGGCGGTGCGAGCCCGACCTGAAGCGTCCATCAACGTTGCCTGCCGCTTGGTCGTGGAAGGCCAGGCCGATGGGGTGCTGACCATGGGTCATACTGGTGCAGGTATGGTGTCAGCCTTATTGAATTTTGGACGCATCCCAGGCGTGGAACGTCCAGCATTGATCGTTCCATTTCTGGGATTACGTGATGATCTCTACCTGATTGACGCGGGGGCTAACACGGAAGTACGCCCAATGCATTTACATCAATTTGCCCTGATGGGAGCAGCTTATGCAGAACATGCGGCCGGGATTGCCAACCCGCGGGTGGGTTTGATTTCAAATGGATCTGAGCCGAATAAGGGCAACAAAGTAGGGCGGGAGGCTTACGCTTTACTCGAGGCAGACGAACGGCTGAACTTCATCGGCAACGTGGAAGGTCATACGATGCTCTCCAGCGGCGTAAATGTGATGGTCAGCGATGGATTCGTGGGTAATGTGCTCTTCAAAGGAGCTGAGGGTATCGTAGCCTGGCTTTTAGAGCAGGTGGAAGAGGTTCTAGAGCAGTTGCCTCCTGATGCAAGGGCGGCTGTGCGGGTACACCTGGACCTTTTGCGGACTCGTAACCATTATGCCAGTTACGGGGTAGCGACTTTGCTGGGTGTGAACCACCCAATTTTTATTGGGCATGGACGCAGCAAAGCCAAAGCAGTTTATAGCGGTATGGCTACTGCCCAGCGGATGACCGCCACCCAGGTGGTAAGCAAAATCCGCCAGGCTTTCCTGGCGCGGGAGACTGAGAATTAAAATGGAGGTGAAAAGTCTGGGAGCTACGGTCGTGCAACTCTTCCCGCCACCGAGCCGATCATTACCTCTTAAGGGATTATATTTAAAGCATGAATTGCACCTGATCGGGCAGAAATCCGGTAGAGCTTTTGTGTATGCTAACTTCATCACCAGCCTAGATGGACGCATCGCTATTCCCCGTCCTGTTTATCAAGGGCTGTTAGTTCCCAAGGAGATCTCGAACCCACGGGATTGGCGTCTTTTTCATGAACTGGCAATCCAAGCGGATGTGATCCTTTCTAGCGGTCGCTACTTGCGTGAATACGCCAAAGGCGAAGCGCAGGATATTATTTCATCTCTTATGGAACCCCGCTTTGCTGATTTGATGGCGTGGCGTAGCGATCAGGGCTTGGATCCAAAACCTGTTTTAGGTGTGATCAGCGCCAGCCTGGATTTCTCCCTTCCTGAAGGAATATGGGAGAATTACCGGGGGGTGTTGGTCTATACCAGTAATGCAGCGGACCCTGCCAGGGTGGGCCAGCTGCAGAAACAGAACGCAAAGGTATTTTTCCGCGGGGAGATGGGTAGTGTAGATGGAAAGCGATTAATTTCCAGCCTGTCAGAGCAGGGGTACCGGACAGTTTATGTGACAGCGGGACCCCGGGTTTTCCATATGCTGTTGGATGCTAGGGTGGTGGATCGATTGTATCTCACGCTTGCGTTGCGACTGCTTGGAGGGCAGGAATATGCTTCCATTGTGGAGGGGGGATTACTGGAACCGCCTTTTGATCTGGAACTTCATGAGCTTTATTACGACCGATGGGCTTTGGATGGGATCGGTCAATTATTTTCTTGTTACGATAGAGACAAATCGTGATTGAGGTTTAACCTCGATCAGAATCTCGTGATCAGGTCCTTTTGGCAGCGACCTCTGCATCGGAAGGGGAGATAACCTGACCTAAATCAAAGCCGGGCAGAGCTTCCGCTTTTTCTGGGACTTTGAATTTGAACCAGGTTGGTATCACCGTGATAAGTGACAATATAGCGGTGATGATGAACGGTAAGCGCGGATTATAGCGTTCCCAGAGCTGCGCCCCCACCCAAGGCGCTGGCAAGGAGATGAATCCCAGACTACCACGAAACAGCCCGGTGAAGATACCGAGCGATTTTTGGGGAATGACTTTAGAGATAATCGATTGGTAAGCCGGGCTCAGCAAGCCTACACCAATGCCGAAGACCATCCAGGTCAGAGCAAATCCAATGAAGGCACTCACGTTCAGAAAGATCATATAGGCAACAAATATCAGCAAGAATCCCATTGATATGGGGACACGCTCGCCATATTTATCCGATATTCTCCCGGAAAGAATTGGCGTGAACATCATCGCTATAGAAAAGACGGAACCAAGAAGACCGATTTGTTGAATAGAGATGCCAGCAACCTGTTGGAGGTAGAGGGGTTCAAGTTCTCCGGATAGCCTGAAGGCGATATCCCTAACCCCATCAGTAAGGAATATCCAGGTAACCACACCGCCACCAAGCAAGATGGTGATCATGGTCTTAAGGCTGATCTTCAATGAGGCCATGGTGAGCTGTTGGGGGTTGCGATCGGCAGGGGAATGCATGGTGGTCGCCATCCAAATACGCAATATGGCTGCAAAAGAATATAGGATGGCAGCCGCTATCAGCATGGCCTTAAAGCTGTATCCACCGGCCAGGAATCCCCCCAAAGGTGGACCCACTACGCCGGTGATCTGGTAGATGGTATCGGTGAGCCCGTATACCCGGCCGCGGTTGGCCTCGCTAGAATTTTCCGCGATAAAAGCTCCAAAACTCGGCCCTACCAGGGCATAGGGGATCTGATTGATAGCAATGGCGACTAACATCCACTGCCAGGAATTGGCAAACAACATGGCAGAAAATCCAAAGATGCCGCCCACGCTCCCAATAGCGATGGCGCTTAACCTACCGATCGAGTCGGATACCCAACCACCGAAGATCTGGAGAATAAAGATCACGATAGAAGAGAGGGTAAAGACCAAGCCGACCTGGGTCACACTGGCACCCAGATTGGTAAGGTAAATGGGCAGCAACATCGGAAACATGGAGCCGGCGATGTTAGCCAGCACCATGGCGAATAGGAACCAGCGCATCAAGGGTGTCAGCAAAGGTTGGGATTCTGATGTAGTCATGTTGATGAATTTAAGTTTTAAGACTTTCCGGGCGTGGGTCTATAAGAAAAGGCGGTGCCTTAGGATATGGGAAAAATTTTATTAAGGCGATGGAGGCTCAAATGAGCAGATGAACCAAGGATTTGTGTAATTCGGCATAATGATATCATGAAGGTGTTGCAAGGCTCCCGAAAATGATGTGAAGTATATTGGACTTAGATTGGAGCTTAGAGTTTTGGTGCGTTGGGCAGCTGGTGTGCAATAACTGAAGAATTTTCAAGTTTTAGACAGCAGGAGAGGGAGAAATGGACAAAAGATACACGGGGTTAAGGATCATTGGCACGATCTATAAGGTTCTGGGGATAATCGCAGGGGTCATTACCATTTTGGTTGTATTGAGCATTTGTGCGACAAGCATCCTGGGAGGTGCGTTCTTAAATAACTTGTCAAACCAATTGGGTGGAGAAACCAGCGGGGCTGGGCTTCTCAGCGGCGTTTTTGGAGGTCTTGTCGTGGGCTTGTTTGCGATAATCAACGGTGGCGGTATCGCCGTGACTCTGTATGCCTTAGGCGAAGGCATCTACCTGTTTTTAGCAATGGAGGAGAATACCCGGGCGATAACGGATGCTGCTCAGGAAGTCACAAAACCAGGAAGCAAGCCAGATCCCGAGTTCAAGTTGAGAAAGGTTCTAACGCTCCATCTCGGAAAGGTCCTAAGGATTGCTGAGATCTAAACAAATCAAATGCAGTTGGTGCTCTAACGGGATTGCAGAAGATCCTACCCGCCTGCTCAATTACGCCTGAAAGCCAGGTAATAATATTGCAGCAATGAAGAAAATAATGTAAAGTATACTTGTGCTGGCGACAAAGAGGCACACGAACCTCGCTGCGTTAGCATTTATAGGACCTTTCTGGCGACAACTCATAAGGTTCTAAAATAATCTATTGAAAATACGGGTGTGTGAATAATGAGTCGAGAAGATGAACTGCGCGATATCCTGGATGAAACTGCAACCGAGATTGCCAAACTAGATGGCAACCCCAGAACATGGTTAACCTGGATGATCTATTTGTTGGGGCAACTCGAATTGAAAGCGACGGATGTAAACCCATCATACCAGCAAACTTATAAGGAGATGCTGAAGGCTCTCCAAGATGCTATCAGAACTTATTTAACTACAGGCAGCTGGTGAGTTATTGACGACTTTCTAATTACCCGGTAGGTTTTGCAGACCTGCGCGTTGCAGCCTGGTTGAGTTATTGAGGTAGGCAGCAAAGCATCGGAGAGTCAGCGAGCATTCTTCCAAAATTGATGAAAGAAAGTCCAACAGGTATTATTACGAGGGTCGCCCGGGAGGTCCGGGCGATTTTCTTATTAATGATGAGTTTTAATCTTAGGGAGTTTATGCGGCTCTGCCATGTGTTTATATTCGGGTGTCCGATTCTCGTCGGTTTGTGAAGTCTTTCACCATAATGATCACTTAAGCTGTGGGTAAGGTTGTCATAAACACACAAGCGCTTGATATCGTTTATATTCGGGATAATATTTTCATATCTATACCGTTCACTTTCCTGCGAGAAAGACGACATCCTGGTGTGTGGCGAAGAGATGAGCAAGCAACCCAATTTTCGACCACAACGAGAGATGTCCAGGCAAGAAAAAATATTTGGTGGTATGAAATCAGACTGGAAATATAGGAGCATATTGCGATGTTTCACTTTTCACACAAAACCACTCTTGTTAGTATTCTTATAATGTCTTCGTTGGTGTTAGCAGCCTGTGGGACAGCTTCGGCTCAAACTACAGGGAGTCCAACAACTCCTGAGCTACCTTCAGCCCCGGCAACGTCTGGAGATATGGCAGAGCCGACTACCTCTGCGAATCAATCCATTCAGATTGCAACCGTACTCATCGGGGATACTTCGCTAGGGAAAGGTCTAACCAATAGCGATGGTATGACCCTTTATATCTTTGAGAACGATAAGCCGGGTGAAAGCACTTGCACGGGAGGCTGCGCCCAGAAGTGGCCACCGGTAACGTTGCCCCAGGGAGTCACTCCAAGTGCTGGAGCAGGTGTTAGCGGTGCGCTAGGCGTGATCCAACGTGCAGACGGAAGTTACCAGGTTACCATCAACGGTATGCCGGTTTACCTATATGCGGGTGACAGCAAGCCGGGTGATACCAATGGTGAGGGCTTACTTGGAAAATGGTACGCGGTTGACCCAGCTGGGAATCCTGTAAGCGACAACCAGCCAGCCTCACCAGGGGGATATGTCCAGTAAAGAATCGAAAATCTACTTTGAAGTCAGTTTGGGAAAATGATAGCTACTGTAAATAAACCAACATCTCATACCTCTTTCTGGCGAATTGGATTAACACCCGAACTCACGATAGTATAAATTTCCGAAAGGTCTTTGCGAGGAGACAAGGGGGATACCTATCCCAAACCGGTTAGAAGGGGTGGACGGTTTGTGAAGTCCACCCCTTTTTTGCGCTCATTCTAAAATGGGTTGCAAAAAAGCAGAGCAGGATTGGCGTTGCTCGCTCACGGTTGTCCGCAACCGTAGTCTTAATGACCTGATCGAACAATTTAGGTAGATATACCGGAAAATTTTGGAGATTTGAGGGCAAGGAAGCAGCATATGTCGAAGGGAATGTAAAATCCTGGCGGTGGAGTCAACCAGCTTGAGGCATGCCGAGAGGAGGGACGCATGAGGAGCTGCGCCACATCCTCGATGAGGATTTCCAGGGTGAAACGTTCCATGTGCTGAAGGAGAAGGAGATCAAACAGGTTGGGGAGTACCGGACGAGGAGGCTGGTGCTGGATCTGTGGGAGTGGGTGATTGAACCACTGAGGCGCTGAAGGATATGAAGCCACTGAATTGATGGTTTTCGCTTCCCAGGTCAGGAGCCAGAACGTGAGCGCTTAGGCGCAAAAAAAGGTATACATTGACCCAGAATATCCACGCTCTGAGGCAACAAGTAGGGCTGCTTTTGAATAGTGGGAGAAATTCCCTGCAGATCAAAAGGTTGGTGAATTAGAGCTCTAAACGGAGCGAGACTACTTCAGTGAAATCAGCGCTCTCAGTGTTTCAGTGGTTCCCCGGTGAGTCATTCCGTTTGCTGTTCACCACCTGCGTGGAAGGTTCTAGCGACGCCTTTCGTCCCTGGGCAGGCTGCCCTGCTGCGCGGCATTAATCCGTAATTGACCCTCGTCCAGGTAGGTCAATCGATGGGTGGCACCGCCCTTCCCTGGACAATCCAAACCCTGACTATCGCGACCTATTAGGAGCAGGAACGCTGCCGTTTATCCGCGGCTCATAATCATGGCACGAGGAAGACTACCCTATCCGCGCGGATGTGCAACTCGAACTTGTCCGGGTTCGTGATGTTGATCGTGCCCTGATAGATAATCTGGTCATGTCGCAAGACCGTGTACGCATACTTGCCCTCTTTTACTTTCTCCAGGATTTTGGAGGGGCCTTTGAAGAGGAAACTCCTATCGACAGGTCCATCGATCTCAACCACCAGATCATCGTCCGTCTCGTTGACCACCAAGAGGACGGAATAGCCCTTGACTTTCTCCAGGGGGAAGGTGGGCGTAGGAGATAGAGGCGTGGTGCTGGCAAGCGCTGCGAGTGGCGATGGCGCCTGGGTGGGAGTGGCCCCTGGCGGCGGGGTGAGGGTCACCGGAACCTGGACGATTTGAGTCGCTACAACCTGGCGGGTGACTTCGACTGTCATAGGAATTTCTACCAGCCGCGTAACCTCGACTGGCACGGTTTCAACTACGGTGACTACTACCGTACCCGGCGCCATCGGCGTCCCCGGGAGGCACCCTGCCATCGTTAAGACAGCCAGCCAACTATATATAAACTTATGGATTATTTTTTTCATAGATGTCTCTTCTATGAGGTTTCTGAGATCGTTTATGTCAGACCGGCTAATTTTATCGCAATACTTGATCGGGGGACAAAGCAATACCGGTGCATGGAAATTCTGGGTCAAATGGGTCTTGGGGTGACGTGCAGTGCGGAGCTCATTGCATGTCTGTAAGTAATTCCTTCGGTAATGATTCGTCAATTAGAAGAGCAAAATCAACGAGAGGTTGCCAACTATGTATGGTCCATTCCAGTTACCCATCCTGCCCATTAAGGCCTTGCAAGTAATGGTTATTTCCTCAATCATTTTCTTTTTAACGGTGTGCGTCATTAAAACAGTCGAGGAGATGATCAAAATTACCAGTGGGGGCTATACGAGCACCCGTCGTTGAATAGCCGGACGATTTTTCCCACTTGAGGGGTCATGGGGAATTCATCCGTCTGATTTACCAGAGGTTTGGGCAAGCCCTTTGCGGGTATGCGGGGGTTGAAATCACGCTAACAGAAATCACAAAATCACAGGCAAACTGCTAAAGCAGATTTCAAGTTGCTCTAATCGTGTGCAGCGACCAGCTATTTGCCTGGGTATGCCGCTGGAACCGTCTCTGCTGGCGCCTGTGGGCAGGTAGGTGGCAAACTAAACCGGTTGAAACGAATGATGGGATTAAAAGGTAGGTGGAAGATAAGCAACGGTTATTGGATTGTCTTCCAGCAGAATCTTGTTAGTCGCTCACTCAGTTGATCTCATACGGAACAAACTGACTCTCAGAGGAGCCATCTTTGTAGAGATCAACTAGGACGTATGCTGGTGGAAAATCAAGGTAAGCACCGTTCCACCAATTTCCACAAACGGCACCATCGTTGAGATAGCGAACTCCCAGGTAATCCAGCGATTCGTGTTGGTGGGAGTGTCCACTCAGGCAAAGCTGGATATTCGGGTGCTTCAGGAAGGTTTGTCTAAAGCGGCGCGCATCAATGTGCATCCATGCAGCAGGAACTTCCCAATTGCCGCTTGCTTCGTTGGGACCATCAAAGAATTTGCAAGCGCATAAAATTGGGATATGTGAAAGGAGGTAGATTGGTGTAGTACTGGAGGTCGCCTCGATATCCTTAACCATCCATTGGAACTGCTCATCATCGATCTTACCGATATAGGGATATTTAGAGGCGTTATCCGGAAGGTGTGTGCTATCCAGGACGATGAAGTGCCAGCGAGACTGTAATAACGATTGGATAAGCCAAGTTTTATGATCGCCATACTCTTGCCATACAACGGATCTTTTTAAAGATCTGGATCTTGCCGGCCCCATCCCCAGACGTCATGATTTCCGATGGCGTGAATGATGGGCAGCTCGCACTCGGCACTAAGGATATTGTTGAAGGTTTCCCATTGTGATTCGGTGCTGGATTTGTCCGCTTCCAGAGAGTCCATGATTGAATCGCCGGTATTGAAAATGATATCAGGCCGATCTAACTGGATGTGCACATGCCGGAGGGTACGCCTCATTCCTTGGGTAGCATACTCGCCTGGTAAGACATGGAAGTCGGTCATGTGAGCGATGCGCATGAATCTTACCTTCTGTCCAGCAGGTGTTGATGAACCCTTTTGAGGCGAAGCGCAAGCGCCGGCAACTACCAGAGCCGTCACACTGGTTAGAGCCAGGAATTGCCTGCGGTTGATGGGTTTGTCAGACATGATTCTAGTTTTAATCCTCGATTTTATTGAGATTAATTTGAGTAGGCTTTCGGGAACTTACTTAAAGGGCTGGCTGGTAGCAACCTCAAGGACAAAGATTAAGCAATCAGCCTTCAACCATGGCTATTCACAACTTTTTAGCGGTGCTTAACCTAAATTCATTTTTGGACGGTATTGCAGGGCTTCAGCCAGATGGGTCGGTTGGATCTCCTGACTATCCGCCAGGTCAGCAATGGTGCGAGCAAGTTTAAGAAGGCGATGGTAAGCGCGAGCGGAGAGGTGCAGCTGGTTCATAGCGCTGCGTATCAAAGCCCGACCGGTATCGTCTAATTTACAATATTTGCGCACATCAGCAGGGTACATATCGGCGTTGCAATCGACCTGGTGATCTTTGAAACGCAGGCGCTGGTGCTGGCGGGCAGCTTCGACCCGAGCTTGAACGGTGGAGGAGGATTCGCCCAGGCGAGAATCGCTCAGTTTTTCATATTCCACCCGGGGAACTTCCACGTGAATGTCAATCCGATCTAGCATAGGGCCTGAGATACGCTTCTGGTACCTGGTCACAGTGGTTGAGGAGCAGGTGCAGGGTTTCAGGGGGTCACCATAATAACCACACGGGCAGGGATTCATGGCGGCGATCAGCTGGAAATTGGCGGGGAAGGTCAGGGAGCCCTGGGCGCGGCTGATGGTAACGACTTTATCTTCGATGGGCTGGCGCATGACTTCCAGGACGCGCGGACCGAACTCTGGGAATTCATCCAGAAAAAGCACGCCACGATGGGCCAGCGAGATCTCCCCAGGATGGGGCCAGTTACCGCCGCCCACCAAGCCGGCATGTGAGATGGTGTGGTGAGGAGCCCGGAAAGGCCGGTTACGGATCAGAGGTACTTCGGGGGGCAGCTGGTCTGCTACGGAGTAGATACGGGTGACATCCAGCGCTTCATCAATGGTCATATGCGGTAGGATGGCGGGCATGGCGCGTGCCAGGAGTGTTTTGCCGGCTCCAGGTGGACCGATAAGAAGTGCATTGTGTCCACCTGCAGCTGCTACTTCTAAGGCGCGTTTGACATGTTCCTGGCCTTTGACATCGCGAAAGTCCGTCTGGACGATGATGGGTAAATCTTCCGCCTCAACCGGGGGATGAGGATTTAGCTGGTCTGTGCCGCACAGATGAGCATGCAAGGCTGCCAGGGAAGGCACCGGGATCACTTCCAGATCGGGGATCAAAGCTGCCTCAGCGGCATCGCACTCAGGCACGTAAATGCGCTTAAAGCCTTGTTGGCGAGCCAAGGCAGCCATGGGCAAAACCCCACGCACATGGCGTACGCTACCATCCAAGGATAACTCACCAACGACCAGAGCTTCTTCGATCCTTTGAGGCGGCGTCTGGTTGGTGGCGATAAGAACACCGATGGCGATGGGCAAATCGTAGGCAGGACCTTCTTTACGAACGGCAGCCGGCGCAAGATTGACGGTGACGCGTTTGCGGGGGAAATACAATCCGGCGTTCTTAATTGCGGATTGAACCCGTTCGCGGCTTTCCTGTACAGCTGTATCGGGTAAGCCGACAATAATAATGGCGGGGAGCCCTTGACCTGTATCGACTTCTACTTCGACGATAACCCCTTCCAGCCCGATGACAGCGCAAGAGTAAACGCGAGCAAGCATGTTAAATATCTCCCTAATTCGTTTTTTATGTGCTCGTTATTTTATTATCCCACAAATTGCAGTTTGAGGGTTGGGATACCAGCAAATAACCTTCAGACAATTGCATTACCGCAATAAGTTTATTCAGGTTGGTAAAAAAAACGGAAATGCGGGTGTGGTGAAACCGTCCACACCCGCACACGATGGCTGGTTATAGATTACCTGTGCGCTTTCAAGGGAAACCCAATCAATCTCAAGGATATCCCGGGGTTTGGATCATTTGCTCCTTTTCTGCAGGTATAATTCACGATCTGCGATGGCGATAAGCTCTTCCAGGGAAGGGTTGCATTGAGGATTGTATCTAGAGAGGCCGAAACTGATCGAGAGATGATAATTTCTTGCAGGTCGATTGTAATCGTCTACGTTCTCCTGCAAACGTGCCAGGGTGCTCTCGAGGATGAATCCCATGGTGTTAATGGCGAGGACAAGAAATTCGTCGCCGCCTAATCGAGCAATAAGATCAGATGAGCGGAATGTCTGATTTAAGATCTGGGCAACTGCCATCAATGCCTGGTCACCCGCTTGATGACCGTGACGATCGTTGATTATTTTTAAACCATCCAGATCAAAGAAAAACATGGTGAGATTCCAGGATTCTCTCAAGGCTAGAAGAAGCAGTTTCTCCCCCATGACGAAAAATCCTCGCCGGTTGAGCAATCCGGTAAGCTCATCCCTAAAGGAAAGGTCTTGAAGGGCAGTCCGGGCTTGGTGGCGTTCAATGGCATAAAGCAAGGACCGAACGAGCAAGTTTACATCAGCCTCCCCTTTCACCAGATAATCCTGCGCACCTTCCCGGACAGCTTGAAGAGCTAATTCCGTATCATCCAATCCGGTGAAGACAACAATGGGTATGTTAGGTGCATAGACACTTACCTGACTAAACGTTTTGTGACCGATGCTGTCCGGTAACGTGAGATCCAATAGGATAGCGTCAAAGGAACCCCGTCTGAGTTGTTCAAGTGCTTTATGAAGCCTATCAACGTGAATGGAGTGGAACTGCCCAGGGTTTGCTTCACTCAAAACGTATTGAAGTGTGCTGGCATATTCTGGATTGTCTTCAACAACCAAAACTTTTACGGGATTTGTGGATGTGATTTGTGCCATATGCCGCCCTTTAAGGGGTTTATTCTTGCCCTTATAAATTTCCCCGGGGGAAAAGGCAATTTAGAGAAAACATCGCGCTAATTAACGAACAGTGGGCGACGGCAGATCATAAAACGCCATTTGAGAATTGGCGCCCTCGAGAAAAGGATGGATATAGTTAACATAAGTTTAGAATCTAAGGAGGAAAAAGTCAACAAAAACTACTTAACGATGCCTAACGAAAATGCAAGGTTAAAAAACGAATATGATTCCAAATAATGACCTAAGACCAAATTGTTTGATCGTTTTATGAATTCTTTTCGAATCATGCTACAATAAATAAGATATGCCTGACACTTTTCCCCTTGGCGTAAGGGAACGGAATCCGATTACCTATAAGATCCATCGCACTCAGACAGCCTGGCAAATTTATTTACCCCTGGCAGTTGGTTTGATCGTAGTGGTGGTATTTGCTGTTTTTACAGGCTTAGCGAGCACAGAAGGAGCCAGCCGCTGGGCGGATATTTCACTGATTTTCTTGATTATCCCGGTCATGATGGTGACTTTATTGTTCCTGGCTTTTACAGCGGGGTTAATCTATATCGTTGTTAAACTACTTCAAGAAATCCCGGTTTACACTCGTCAGGCACAAGAGATGATTCAAATGGTGAGCCAGCGCGTTCGCAAGGGGACCGACCTGGCGGTGGAACCCGTTCTACGAATCCATGGATTCAGGGCTGCATTACGGGCTTTGCGAGGCAAGTTGAGGTCATAGCAAACGGGCGAAAGCACTTTGATTAATTTGGTTTGTGGTTCGGGGGGTAGATAGAATAAAAAGAAAGGGAGATATATGGACGTAACTGAAAACAAAATAGAAGATTTAGAAAGCTGGAAGCCAAAAGCTTTGTTGCTAGGGGCTGTGATCGGCGCGCTGACCGGTCTTGGCGGGGCGTATCTACTCATTCAGAACGCCGAGAAACATGAAACGAAGATCGATGTGACAGCCGGGCAGGGTTTAAAGTTAAGTTTGCTGATCATGGGATTGTTGCGCCAGGTCGCCCAACTCGGTGAAGGAGATTAGTGTCCCGAATTTAACTTTCCTGTTTGACCGTTTGAATTTCGATTTTGAACGTGATAATAATTAGTGATGAAGAAAGTTTACGGGTATTTTGAGGGAGTAAATGGTATGAGAAGTCTGAAAGAAATGAGTTGTACGCCTCTAAATAAGGACGCACAAACGGCTGCAGATGAACAGGTGAAAGCCTATAAGAGACAGATACCGGATTGGAAATTGGTTGAAGTTGATGGTGTTAAACGTTTGGAAAGGGAATTTAAATTCAAGAATTTCAGGCAAGCATTAAAATTTACGAACGAAGTGGGAAGAATTGCTGAGGAGCAAGATCACCATCCAACCTTGAAAACAGAGTGGGGAAAAGTTACGGTCACGTGGTGGACGCATGTGGTCAAAGGGCTGCACCAGAATGACTTTATCATGGCAGCGAAAACGGATGAATTGTACGAACAATAGCTGTAGCTGAAGAAAAGATGTCGCCCAGCGGTTTTTTCCGTTGGGCTTTTTTTTATTAATCAACAACCGAGAGTGTGTAAAAAGAGGTTTTACGGGGTAGATCGCAACCATTGATCTCTTGACAAGCGCAGCCGTGAGTTGTATATTATATATGAACGTACGTACGTTCACTCCTATGTTCATCTCGATTGATATCTATGGCCAACGATTTGATTTTTCCAAGCAAAAGCAGGCGAGACGATATTCTCAAAGCTGCTTGTCAACTTTTCGTTGAGCATGGCTACCATGGCACTTCAATGCGTCAAATCGCTCACGGTAGCGGCATTGTTGTGGGAGGTTTATATAATCACTTTGCAAGTAAAGAAGACATCTTTGTAGCTGTTTTAGAAGCGTACCATCCTTATCGCCTGATATTACCAGCGCTAAAAAACGCACAGGGGAAGAATGTGGAGGCTTTCGTGCGAGATGCTGCGGAAACCATGATCGCATCCCTCGACCAGCGTCCTGATTTTCTCAACCTGATGTTCGTGGAGATTGTCGAGTTTAAAAGCACCCATATCCCCCTTTTATTCAAAACCTTGTACCCTCAATTCATGAACCTAGTCAACATGATTGCTGGTAAGAAAGAGAATTTGCGCTCAATTCCCATTCCAATGGTCATTCGCGCATTTATCGGCCTTTTCTTTTCCTATTACGTCACAGAGGTTCTTATAGGCGAGCAAGTTCCCTCACAGTTGCGGGAAAACGCCCTCTATCACTTTGTGGATATCTTTTTGTATGGCATTGTCCTGAAGCCCAACCCAAGAGGCGAAAGAATGGATCCGTCATGTTCAACTCTCGATTAAGTTCTCTTATACGGAAAGAGTTTATACAGATTTTGAGAGACCCGCGCACATTGATACTGGTGTTGGTGATACCCGTGATGCAACTCTTTTTACTTGGGTATGCAGCCACAAACGATGTGCGCAATGTGCCTTTAGCGGTCTTCGATCAAGACCGGGGGCCAGCAGCGAGAGCTTTGCTGGATGCATACCGGGCAGCTGATTACTTCACCTTGGCATATGATGCCGATTCTGAAGCAGCCTTACGGGAGTTGATAGACGGCGGTAAAGCGCGTGCCGGGCTGGTGATTCCACCCGACTACAGCCAGCGACTGCAAGAGAGCGGTTCGGCGCAGGTGGCGTTCATCTTGGATGGAAGTGATCCTACAGTGGCTTCAACCTCTCTTTCAGCTGCGCAATTAATCGGCCAAGATTACGCCACACAAGTTTTATCTAAAAAACTAAACCGGTCCGGCCAATCGACATCTATTCAACCTCCCTTAGAAGTAAGATCGCAGGTGTGGTACAACCCCGACCTGGTGAGCGCCTATTTTATGATACCGGGGGTTATCGGTATGATCCTTTACGCACTGACTTCGATCTTAACTGCATCAGCCATCGTGCGCGAGAGGGAACGGGGTACGATCGAGCAGCTGATCGTCACTCCAATCAGACCTTGGGAATTGATTTTAGGCAAAATATTGCCTTATGTGATTTTAGCTTTTTTGAACACCTTAGAGGTGTTAATGATCGGTTCCTGGTGGTTTAAAGTACCGGTGAGAGGAGACTTGCTGTTGATCCTGTTGTTATCAGGCTTGTTCCTGCTTTCAAGCCTGGGGATCGGATTGCTGGCCTCTACAATCGCTAACACCCAACAAGAAGCGATGTTGACAGTTTGGATGACCTTGCTCCCTAGCATATTCTTATCGGGTTTCTTCTTCCCATTGGAAGCCATGCCGAAAATCTTACAGTGGATCTCCTATATCTTCCCGTTACGCTACTACCTGGCAATCATCCGGTCTCTAATGCTGAAAGGGGTAGGAATCGCTTCGTTGACAGAAGAGGTGATAGCGCTGGTTGTTTTCGGTATCCTCATTATGACAGCAGCATCGATGAGGTTTCGCAAACGCTTAGATTAGCACTTTTGCAACTAGAGGATTAACATCATGCGAAAATTTGGACGCCTATTAATTCCCCTATTGGTAATTCTAATTGCAACAATCGTGGGTGTCTGGTACTTCATCCAGAGCCGCAATACAGCAGCAGAGACACAATTGCAGGCTTCGGGCACGGTGGAAGCGGTGGAGGTGGTTGTTTCGCCTGAATTGGCGGGGCGAGTGATTGAGGTGCTGGTCGAGAAAGGTGATGAAGTTGCCAGTGGAGACCTGCTCTTCCGTCTTGATGATGCGCTATTGCAAGCGCAACGAAAGCGGGCAGAAGCAGCCCTCCAAGCATCTCGAGATGGATTGGATAGCGCCCAAGCCAACCTGGAGATAGTACGGGCGGGATTGAGCGCGAGTCAAGCCACCCTGCAGACAGTCCAGATCGCGGCAGAATCAGCTCGCCTGCAACACCAGATGGCTATCGACGCCGCACGTCGCGCAGAACAACCGATCCGGGAGGCAGCCTGGGACCAGCAGGTGCCTGAAGAATTCAAACTGCCTGAATGGTATTTTGATAAGAGCGAAGAAATCAACGCAGCCAAAAGCGAAGTAGAAATTACCAAGCAGGCACTTGAGGCGGAAGAAGCAAATTTGGATGCAACCCTGCAAAAAGCGAGTTATTCGGATTTACAGGCAACGGAGAAACGATTGGCTGAAGCGCAAACTGCATTCCAGGTGGCTCAAGATGTGCTTGATCGAGCCAAGAATCAAAAAGATAAAGCGCTGGAAGATTTTGCCCAAAGTGTTTATGAGTCCGCCAGAAGCGAATTGGATGCCGCCCAAAGCGCCTATGACAACCTGCTTTCTGAGACAGCTGCAAATGATGTCTTAGGCGCGCGGGCGCGCCTCTCTATTGCCCAGGAACGTTATGATACTGCCCGAGACCACCTGAATGCATTATTGACAGGCGAAGACTCTTTGCAAGTTCAAGCCGCCGAAATAGCCGTCAGACAAGCTGAAGCCTCGGTTTCGCAGGCGCAAGCTGCTGTGACTCAAGCTGAAGCAGGGATAAAAGGTGCGCAATCGAAACTGGCTCAGGCAAATTCAGCCTTAGCGCAGGCTCAGGCAGAGTTGGATTTGATCGACGTGCAGCTGGCAAAGCTGTTGGTTCACTCAGCGGTATCCGGCATTGTGATCACTCGCAATATTGAACCGGGCGAGGTAGTCCAACCGGGAGCGACCGCTTTGACAATTGGAGAACTGGCGCAACTAACGATCACGGTCTATCTGCCCGAGGATCGGTACGGAAAGATAAGTTTGGGTGATGAGGCGGATGTAATGGTCGATTCCTTCCCTGGTGAGAGTTTCAAAGCCCTGGTGACAGGCATCGCTGATAGGGCTGAATTTACGCCTCGCAACGTGCAAACCGAAGAAGGTCGCAAGACAACGGTTTTCGCCATTGAGCTGACAGTAAGCGATCCTCAAGGAAAGCTCAAACCGGGCATGCCGAGCGACGTGAAGTTTGGGAATTAAGCTGAAAGTTAGATTGTAGATTACTTGGTCTTATGGCGATGGCTGGATTAATTGAGGCTCACAACTTATACAAGTCGTTTGATGGTAACACCGCGGTTGATGGTATCAGCATGAGCGTGGCAGCCGGGGAAATCTACGGGCTAGTAGGACCGGATGGCGCTGGAAAAACGACGACATTGCGCTTGTTGTGCGGCGCGCTGAGGCCCGATGAGGGCAGAGAAGATGGCGTTTCAATCAAAATCGGTGCGCAGGATTTATTACACCAGACTGAACAAGCTCGAGCGCTAATCGGTTACCTTCCGCAGCGTTTCTCGCTCTATGAAGAGCTGACTGTAATAGAGAATATTCGCTTTTTTGCAGAGGTGCGTGGCCTCAAAGCTGCAGAGTGGCGCCCACGCTGCTTGGATATCCTTGAATTTGTGGGGTTAGCAGAGTATAGCGTTCGGCGAGCCGGGCATCTTTCGGGAGGTATGAAACAAAAACTCGGCTTAGCAGCTGCTTTGGTACACCGCCCACCAGTGTTGCTGCTGGATGAACCGACTACCGGTGTAGATCCGGTGACTCGCCAGGATTTCTGGCAATTAATCATCCGTCTGGTAGCTCCAGCAAAGGAGGACGGCAGAGGCACTGCCGTTCTGGTAACCACGCCATACATGGATGAAGCCGCCCGTTGTTCACGGGTAGGCTTTATGCAAGGTGGGCGGTTACTGATCGAGGGACGACCTGCGAGCTTACGGGATCGCCTGGAAGGCCGTATTTTAGAACTTCAAGGGGAACCTTTACCCCTGCTCAGGTCTTTATCGAAAGCTGATAAGGATGTTGAGGACGCTCAAATGTTCGGCGATCGCCTCCATTTACGGGTCGGAGAGGGGAAAATGAAAAAAGTAATAGATCGCTTGCAAAAACAAATACGTGCAAAAGGAGGTGAAGTCAAGCGTATGCGTCCCATCCCACCCCAGCTGGAAGATGTTTTCATCTTGTTTCTGGAGAGAAAATCGTGAAGGCTGTATTTGAACTGCCATCAGCCCACGGCGCAGCCTTACGCCAGTTTATCAACACCATTTCGCCCAAAGATATCAATTGGGTTCTGACCGGTAGCGCGGGTTTACGACTACAGGGCGTTGATGTTACGGTAGGCGATCTGGAGGTGGAAAGCGACAAGCTGGGGATGAAACAGATCCTGGAAAGATTTGAGGTTAACATTCGAGAAAGACCGTATCTAAAAGAGACGAACGTGATGCTCTCTTATTTCACCGTAATAGAAGTCAACGGCGTAATGGTGGAATTGATAGGTGACATTCAACCCAGCCAACCGGATGGCAGCTGTGGAGAGCTGATTGATGTTCGGGGGCACCGTCAATGGGTAATCTGGCATGGGATAAAGGCGCCTGTTTTGGATTTGGCATATGAAACACAGGCTTATGAAAGGCTGGGTAGAGCGGAAAAAGCAGCGGCCATCAGAGAAGCTTTGAAGAGGTATGAGAAGTAGCGCCATGAATGAATATGTGATCCTGGCAAAGGGTTTAACTAAGAAATTTGGGGATTTTATGGCAGTAGATCAAGTTTCCTTCAGCGTGAGGCCCGGAGAAGTGGTTGGATATTTGGGACCGAACGGATCGGGCAAGACTACTACTATCCGTATGTTATTAGGATTGCTTTTACCTTCTGAGGGGGAAGCTGAGGTATTGGGTTTTGACGTGGTACGCCAAGCCGAGCAGGTGCGGGAGCGAGTGGGATACATGTCTCAAAAATTTTCCCTATATCATGATCTGACTGTAAGGGAAAATCTGGCATTTTATGCCGGGGTCTATGGAGTGAGGGGACAAAGCCGACTGGATGAGGTGGTTGATTTGCTTGGTCTGCACGATTTTGAAAATGAGCGTGTGAGCAACCTATCTACAGGATACAAGCAGCGCCTGGCGCTGGGCACTGCGATTATCCACCGACCACAGCTCTTGTTTCTGGATGAACCAACGAGTGGAGTAGATCCAACAGCACGACGAGCATTCTGGGATTTGATTTACGAGTTGGTCGAAGAAGGGGTGACGGCTTTTGTAACGACTCATTACATGGACGAGGCAGAATATTGTGGCCGGGTAGGGATCATGAGGGGTGGTCAACTACTGGCGATGGATACCCCCTCAGCCTTAAAGGAACATGCACTACCAGGATTGGCTTGGGATGTGTATGTCGATTTGAAGCAGGAAGAAGCGCCTCGGGTTGAAGGGACTTACCAAAAAGTCAAAAGGGATAAGAATTTGGAACCTGAGACCTACTCCCCTTTAATTACGGCATTGGAGCAGCTTCAAAGTCATCCAAAAGTGATGCGCGCCGGGCTGGTCAGTGACCACCTGCGAGCGATCACAACCCTAGATGTTGGAAAGAAAGCTTTCAAATCAGATCTGAGCCAAAAAGGGGTAACGGTCACCCGTCTGGAAGTCGTCGAGGCGACTCTGGAAGACGTTTTTCTCTCACTGGCGGCGCGTGATATTGCCGTTCAAGACTGATTAACAGTAATGTTACAATACCGGCATGCGTAAGGTGCGTATAGATGTTTTGATGATGGCGCGTAGCCTGGTGGAGAGCCGAGCGCAGGCGCAGCGACTGGTGATGGCCGGTGAGGTGCGGGTAAACGGGCAGGTGGTGCCAAAACCCAGCACGGCAGTTCCCAGTGATGCCCAGATCGATATTGATAAAGGTCCACGCTTTGTGTCGCGTGGCGGCGAGAAACTCGCAGCTGCATTGAAAGCATTTGAACTGGAAGTGCAAAACAGGGTTTGTGCGGATGTGGGCGCTTCGACCGGTGGGTTTACGGATTGTCTGTTGCAGCATGGTGCTGGCCGAGTGTACGCCATTGATGTAGGTCAGGGTATCCTGCATTGGAAATTACGCCAGAATCCGAGGGTGGTGGTTCTGGAGGGCAGCAATGCTCGTTATCTTGAAGTTCTACCTGAGCCAGTAAGCCTGATAACTATTGACGCTTCCTTTATCTCATTGAAGATTATCCTGCCGGTGGTACACGGCTGGTTTTCACCTGAGGTTGGGGAAGTGGTGGCGTTAATCAAACCCCAGTTTGAAATAGGACGGCAACAAGCCGCACGTAGTCGAGGCGTCATCCGCGACCCTGCCGTGCACAGACAGGTGCTCGAAGATGTGTTAAATTTCACTCAAACCGAGGGCTACGATTTGCGGGGATTGATCCGCTCCCCGCTTACAGGTCCGAAGGGCAATATAGAGTTCCTGGGTTACTTTTCATATCCGGGAAAATCAATTACACGCCTTGATGAGTTGGTTGAAAAAGTTCTTAATGAGGAGTATAGCCATATTTCGTGAAAAGAGTTTGGCTGCATCCTCGTTCTGCGAGGGGGAGAGTGATTAAGAAATCGAGTATACTTCAACCCGGTTATGACAGGACAGATTCGTAATTTTTGCATTATTGCGCATATCAACCATGGAAAATCCACCCTGGCTGACCGTTTGTTGCAGTTGACAGGCACGATCTCTGATCGCGATATGACCGAGCAAGTTTTGGATGATATGGAGTTGGAGCGAGAGAAAGGTGTAACCATCAAGGCATCTGCGGTCAGGATGAACTACCAGGCTTACAATGGGCGTGTTTACGAACTAAATCTGATCGATACTCCCGGGCATGTTGATTTCGGTTATGAAGTATCACGCGCATTAGATGCCTGTGAGGGGGCATTGTTGGTGGTGGATGCCAGCCAGGGAGTTGAGGCGCAGACGCTCGCCAATCTCTACATGGCTTTAGAAGCTGATTTGGAAATTATCCCGGTGATCAATAAAATCGATTTGCCAGCTGCTCAACCGGATGAGGTAGCTGAAGAAATCAGCAATTTGTTGGGTATACCGGCGAAAGATATCTTGCGTATTTCAGCTAAAGAGGGGATTAATGTCCGGGCGGTTTTAGAGGCGATTGTGGGACAGATCCCAGCGCCCAGAGGGGACCAGGAAGCGCCGTTGAAGGCGCTAATTTTCGATTCGCATTATGACTCATACAAAGGTGTGGTTGCTTATGTACGGTTGGTTGACGGAAGCATTACACCCATTGATTCATTAAGGGTTATGGCTAGTCGAGTGAATTTCAAACCGGTTGAAATAGGCATATTTGGTCCAGACCTACGCCCCAACCTGAGGTTGAAAGCCGGGGAAGTGGGTTATGTGGCCACGGGATTAAAGACAGTGCGAGAATGCCGGGTGGGTGATACCCTGACGCATGCGTTCAACCCTGCCCCGGAACCGCTGCCAGGTTATCGTAAAGCCAAGCCAATGGTGTTTGCAGGTATTTATCCGGTAGAGGGTGAGGATTATGCGGACCTGAAAGATTCGCTGGAGAAACTCCAACTAAACGACGCCTCGCTGGATTATGAACCGGAGACGTCACAAGCCCTTAATTTCGGTTTTCGCTGCGGTTTCCTGGGTATGTTTCACATGGAAATTATCCAGGAGCGCTTAGAGCGGGAATATGACCTGGATATCATCATGACCGCTCCCTCGGTTGAGTACGAGATCGTCATGCGCAGCGGGCAAGCCTTGCGGATCGATTCGCCGGCAGACCTTCCCGATGAAGGTGAGATTGCTGAAATCCGCGAACCGTGGATGAAGATCGAAATATTCACACCGACAGATTATTACGGTCCGGTGATGGAGTTGGTGACTAACCGCCGAGGCACGTTTATCAGTCAAGATTATCCTACCCCAAGCCGGGTGCAACTGACTTTCCAGATTCCACTGGCTGAGATTATCATCGATTTCTTCGACCAGCTCAAGTCTCGAACCAGGGGTTACGCATCGTTGGATTACCAGTTTATAGAATATCGTGCTGAAGATCTGGTTAAACTGGAAATTTTGGTGAACCAAGAGCCAGTAGATGCCCTGGCGACCATCGTACACCGGGAGGACGCTTATCATAAAGGCCAAGCGGTGATCTCAAAGCTCAAGGAATTGATTCCACGCCAGTTGTTTGTTGTTCCAATTCAGGCTTATGCTGCGGGTAGGGTTATCTCACGGGCGAATGTCAAAGCGTTGCGGAAGGACGTCTTGGCGAAGTGTTATGGGGGGGATGTGACCCGCAAGCGAAAATTGTTAGAAAAGCAAAAACGCGGTAAGAAGCGTATGAAGATGGTGGGTAACGTGGAAATTCCGCAGGAAGCGTTCCTGGCGGTTTTGCGAATAGGAGAGGATTAAAATCGCCACGCAAAGGACGCATCGAAAGGAAGTCTGGCGTTATCTGCCAGGTCTGGTAGTAAGCTTGGTTGCAGTGGCGATCCTGCTCTATTTTGTTAATTTACAGGATGTCGCCAAGATTTTGCAGCAGGTTCATTACGGTTTTCTCTTCCCAGTTTTCATCCTGTATGTGCTAGGGTTGGTCGCCCGGGCTATGGCCTGGCGAACTCTTTTACAGGAAGAGGTCTCCACCAGCCGGGTGTTCTTGATATTAAACGCGGGATATCTGATGAACAATATTTTGCCGTTCCGGTTAGGAGAATTTGGCCGGGCTTTTCTGATGGGCAGGAAGGGGTTGGGTTTTTGGCGGGTATTCCCCACGATCCTGATCGAGCGGGCTTTTGATCTGGCTCTGGTAGCGGGCATGGTTTTATACAGCCTGCCTTACGCCTTTGGAGGGCCACAGGCACGCCCGATCGCGTTAGGTGTGGTGGTTCTGGTTCTGGCCGGCCTGGCTGCATTACACTTACTGGCACGTTACCAGGATTGGGTTTTGGAGAAAATCGATAGATTTAGCGCTCGTTGGCCGTATTTACAGCGCATGGGGCAGCAACAACTACGATCTTTTACCTCTGGCCTGGCTGCTTTGATGCAGGTAAGACGCTTTCTCATGGTGTTAATATGGATGCTGGTCACCTGGAGCCTCGCCCTGGGCGCTCAATATCTGCTATTGTTAGCTTTCTTACCAGATGCCAGATTCTTGTGGGCTCTGTTTGGCCAGGGTATAGTAGCCTTGGGTGTGGCGATCCCCTCCTCTCCTGCTTATATAGGGGTGGTTGAAGCGGCCTGGGTAGGAGCGCTTTCACTATTTGGGGTCTCAACCTCGATTGGCTTGGCGTATGCTTTGGCCAGCCATCTCCTGAATATCGGGGTGACGGGAGTTTTTGGGGCAATTGCGTTGGTGAGGGAAGGCGAATCGCTCGGGCATTTATACCGGCGATTAAGGGATGGAGCACCAAAGTTCTATAGGGGAAACAACGGGATTGATTCGAAATGAGAAATATGATTTTTACGAGGAAACTCTTATTAAGGAAAAGGTATGGCTGATAATTACCTGGTGACCGGAGGCGCAGGATTTATTGGCTCCAACTACGTGTCGCGTTTACTTGAAGGCGGTAAAAATGTCACCGTTTTTGATAACCTCTCACGAGCTGGAGCTCGAGACAATCTAAAATGGTTGCAGACAACCTACGGCAAGGATGCATTTAACCTGGTTGCGGGAGACGTACGCAATGCTGATTTGATCACACGGGAAGCCAGTCTGGCAGATGTAATCGTACATCTGGCTGGGCAGGTAGCTGTGACTACTTCTGTCCTGAACCCACGAGATGATTTTGAATGTAATGCATTGGGGACGTTCAATGTACTAGAAGCTGCACGAACCTCCAGGCGCAACCCGATCCTGCTCTACGCTTCCACCAATAAAGTATATGGTGGTATGGAGGGGGTGCCGATCGTTGAGGAAGCGACATGTTATCGTTATGCAGAGATGCCCTGGGGTGTTTCCGAGTATTTCCCCCTTGATTTTCATTCTCCGTATGGTTGCTCAAAAGGAGCGGGCGACCAATACGTGCGAGATTACCAGCGTATATACGGATTGCCAACAGTGGTGTTCAGACAGAGTTGTATTTACGGGCCACGCCAGTTTGGCATCGAAGACCAGGGCTGGCTGGCCTGGTTTGCCATCGCGGCTGTAAACGGCCGTCCGATCACGATTTATGGAGATGGCAAGCAGGTGCGGGATGTACTGCATGTCTGGGATTTACTGGATGTTTATGATAAAGCCGTGATTAAAATCGACTCGGTGGCAGGAGAAGCCTTCAACATCGGAGGAGGCCCGGCGAATACGCTTTCGATTTGGTATGAATTTGAACCAATGCTGGTGAAGCTGCTTGGACGGGAAATCCCAGTGTCATGGGGAGATTGGCGACCCGGTGACCAGCAAGTTTACGTTTCCGATATTCGCAAAGCCGCGGCTCAGCTGGACTGGAAGCCGAAAATTGGGGTGGAAGAAGGGCTTCAACAGTTGGTCAATTGGGTGCAGGAAAACCGGGATTTATTTACATAATCCTTACGATTGGTTAATGATCCTTGCCGAGGTTTTATGTTTTAATAACGACTTCGGAGTGAAATTCTTCTTATGCGGATATTAACGGCATTAACATATTATCGCCCGCACATCAGTGGGCTGACGATCTACACGGAACGCCTGGCAACAGCACTGGCACGGCGAGGGCACCAGGTGACGATTTTGACTTCCCAATTTGATGCATCGACACCCAGGTACGAAGTTATGGATGGAGTAAAGATCGTACGTGCTCCGGTCGTCATGCGCATCAGCAAAGGTGTGATCATGCCCACAATCGGGTTTCTAGCCACCCGTCTGGCATTGGAGAATGAGGTGATCCATTTACACTTGCCGCAATTTGACGCAGCTGGAATTGCCTTGCGCGGTCGTTTGTTGAAGAAACCAACCGTGTTGACATATCATTGTGACCTTAAGCTACCGCCAGGCTGGTTCAATAGGGTGGCAGATCAAGCCATCAGGTTGATGAACAATCTAGCGGCTCTCTCTGCTCACCGAATTGTCACTTATACCCAGGATTATGCTGCGAATTCACCCTATACCAGGCGCTACTACCGAAAAGTACGGACTATTCTACCTCCGGTTGAACTTCCGCCAGCTTCTGGTGAGATGATTCGCCTGTTCAAGCAAGAGCACGGACTGGAGGGGAGGGGTCCTGTAATTGGAATGGCTGCACGTTTTGCTGCCGAAAAAGGAGTGGAAGTACTCTTGGATGCCTTACCACCCATATTAGAAATTTATCCAAAGGCGACAGTGCTCTATGCAGGTCAGTATCTGGATGTCTTGGGAGAAGAAGAATATGCCAGGAGATTGTTCCCTGTCATCAAGAAGTATCAGGGTGAAGGGCAATGGCAGTTTCTCGGCGTGCTGAACCCGGATAATATGGCAGCTTATTACGCGAACCTGGATGCCTTGGTGGTTCCGAGTCTGAATTCAACTGAATCTTTTGGACTGGTGCAGGTTGAAGCCATGATGAATGGAGCGCCGGTAGTTGCTTCGGATTTACCCGGTGTACGGCAACCAATCGCGATCACCGGGATGGGAAAGACCTTCCCGGTTGGCGATTCGGAAAGTTTGGCTAAAACCTTGCACTCTGTCCTGGCAGAACCACAAGCCATACACGCAAACCCCGAAGAGATTCGCTTGCGGTTTAAACCGGATAATACTGCGGCGGCTTACGAGGCTCTCTATGAAGAGATAAAATCACAGCTGTGAGACCGGCATACCATTACCCTACTTTTACTATAAACGGTATGAAAGTTACTTCCGGGATTGGTATCAGAAAATCGACATAGCCAGCTGAATTTTGACGAAAATAGGAATGAAGTTGTCAATCATCATGATTGATTTATGTGTGAATACCTGTAAGAGCATGGCCACCCGGATGGATTTGTTGTACGGTATGATATACCCCAGGTTCAATCCGTCTCGGTGATGGTGTTATCAGATGGCAGATAAAGAGCCGAGTGTCCTTGATTATATAAAAGCTAAATTGATGCCCTGGAAGGGCATTCAAATTGAAATCCCTGCTTTAAAGGCCCAAGAGGTCCCTCGACCGAAGCCGGCGATTGATCGCAAAGAGCCTGGACTGGTGGGTGCACCCTCATGGCAGGCATCAGACCTGGCAACCCCCCTAACAGCTGCTACAGATATCCAAGAGACTGCTACTCAACGGGTAGTCTCTTGGCCCTGGCGTTCCATAGTGGCGCTTGCCCTGGCGGCGATTGCCCAACGATCCCTGGTGCCACCAGATCGATCGATGAACCTGGGGATTTTCTTCTTCGTTCTATCTACCGGTTGGCTGATTTGGGCTATCAGGCGAGGGGAGTGGAAAACAGCCACAATTCCAGCAATTGAAAAGCGACTTGATGCTCTGGATGTGAACGCTTATGCCCTGTTGACTGGCCTAGTCCTGGCTGTGATGGCTTTCTTGACCTTAGGCGGCAATCTGTTCACACCTATCAATCTTTTCCTATGGTTCATGGCAATAGGCAGTTTCGTCTATGCGTTTTGGCAACCCGCTAGGCAGGCATCCAGATGGCTGGTCCAGCTAGGGGAGTTCACACATCAAAAACACTGGCATGTGCTAATCTCACGGAGGACGGTCCTAATCCTGGCGATGGGGGTCCTGGTCTTATTCTTTCGGCTTTATCATTTGGCGCAGGTACCTCCAGAGATGACCAGCGATCATGCTGAGAAATTATTGGATGTATCGGATGTGCTTAACGGACAGTGGCATATATTCTTTCCGCGAAACGCTGGTCGGGAAGCTTTGATTATGTACTTGAATGCCTTCATTGCGAGGGCATCTGGAACAGGGTTATCATTTATTACGTTAAAGATGGCAACCAGTTTGGTTGGTTTGCTAGTCTTGCCTTATATTTATCTTCTAGGAAAGGAAGTGGGGAATCGAAGAATTGGGTTGTGGGCGATGGTATTTACTGGGATTGCCTACTGGCCCAACGTAATTGCGAGAGTGGGTTTACGGTTTCCTTTCTATCCATTATTCACTGCAACGACATTCTATTATCTACTAAGGGGCCTTCGCAGGGCGCGGCGTAATGATTTCATATTAGCTGGTATTTCGCTTGGTTTGAGCATGTATGGTTATACTGCCGATCGCATTCTCCCTTTGGTTGTTATCGTGGGTATATGCTTATATCTGGTCCATCGGCAGTCGCAAGGACAACGGAAGCAGGTAATCTGGCAATTTGTCGCGCTGGTACTGGTCTCCTTAGTGATTTTCGTGCCAATGATGCGCTTTATAAAAGACTACCCGCAGGAAATTGCCTTTCGATCGCTTACAAGGATGGGATCGTTAGAGCGACAGTTACCCGGACCAGCCTGGCTGATCTTTTTAGGGAATCTATGGAATGCAATAATCATGTTTTTCTGGGAAGGGGGGAATGTATGGCTGGCTTCGATTCCCTATTATCCCGCATTGGGAGTTGTGAGCGGAGCATTATTCTTCCTCGGTGTGATCGTTATCCTGGTACGATATCTGCAACAACGTCATTGGCTGGATGTTTTCCTCCTGGTCTCCATACCTTTGCTCATGCTCCCCTCAATATTGGCCCTGGCATTCCCGATTGAGAACCCGAACCTTTATCGAACTGGGGGTGCGATCGTTCCAGTCTTTTTGATTATTGGTATTGCCATGGACGGGTTGTTTCGCACCGTTAAATCCCATTTGGCTAGACCGCGGGGAGCACAGATGGCCTGGGGTCTCGGGCTTTTATTGCTAGCCTTGGCGAGCATTCAAAATTTTGATCTGGTGTTCAACCGATATTACCAACAGTATCGCATGTCTTCTTGGAATACTACAGAGCTGGGGAATGTGATACGCGCTTTTGCTGATTCAGTGGGAAACCCGGATAGCGCCTGGGTCGTCCCTTATCCTTATTGGGTGGATACACGTTTGGTGGGTATCGATGCCGGGTACCCGATCAAAGATTATGCTCTTTGGCCGGAATCATTCCAAGAAACGCTGGGTGTCCCAGGCCCCAAACTGTTCCTGATTAAACCCGAAGACCAGGCTGCTTTGGAAGCACTACAAGAAATGTACCCTCATGGCTGGTTGACGACCTACAAATCCAAAGTGGAAACAAAAGATTTTCTGATCTACTTTGTCCCACCCGAAGGAACCTCTGGTGGGCAGTAATGGTTTCGAGCTAATCATGCTCTCGCTAGGCAAAATTCAAGGCTTTATTTAATGGTCTTGCACAGCGCTTAGATATGGTGAAAATGGCTTCATCCGCACAAGTACGACCATCTCGTAGCCGCTTGTTATACACTTTGCTGCTGGTTTATATCTTGTTGGCCGCGGCATACTTGCGTTTCGAGGGGATTTATTGGGGTGAATACCAATATTTGCATCCTGATGAGCGTTTCTTGGTGATGGTCGGATCGGATATCTCACCGGTGAAAAGCTTGGCAGAATATTGGGATACAGCCAATTCGAGCCTCAATCCGAACAATCGTGGATACGGTTTTTATGTCTATGGTACGCTGCCGATGTTTTTAACCCGTTATCTGGTCGAATGGCTTTACGGTCATTCGGGGCTGGATGTGATGACCAATGTGGGCCGGGTGCTATCTGCGCTGGCGGATTTAGGAACGGTGCTGTTTGTATACCTGACAGCAAAACGAGTTTTTGATGAACGCGTCGGCTTACTGGCGGCGGCGTTCTCAGCCTTTTCCGTCCTGCAAATCCAACAATCCCACTTCTTTACGATGGATACCTTCACAACGTTTTTCGCGATGATTACGATTTATTTGGCGGTAGTAGTAGCCTTGGGTCGTAGTAGCGAGCGTGAGTCTGATTCACTCGGTTCTGGTCAAAACGCTATGATTGCATCGGTTCCTGGTAATGAAGATCAGGAACTCAGAGGTGTATTTGGGATTAAGCGCTTTATTGGCCACCCACTTTTCAAGCCAAGCGTTGGTTTTGGGCTGGCGTTGGGCATGGCAATGGCTTCAAAGATCAATGCTGCGCCTCTGGCGTTGCTGCTACCAGTAGCCATGCTAATCCGGTTGACAAACGAGCCAGGCGCCCGGCAGAGAGACCGAGCACAAGAAGCGGTAATCTACCTGGTGGCAGCTGCACTGACAAGTGTCTTGATCTTTCGAATATTTCAACCGTATGCCTTCAGCGGACCCGGAGTTCTGGGACTGCGACTCAATCAGGTATGGTTGGGAAACTTGCGTTCTTTACAAGAACAACTAAAAGGAGACCTGGGGTTTCCCCCCAATTTGCAATGGGTAAACCGGCCAGTCTGGTTCGCCTGGCAGAACATGGTTCTGTGGGGGTTGGGCTTACCCCTGGGATTACTGGCCTGGGTGGGATTCTTGTGGAGCGCCTGGAGGATGGTGAGCAGCTGGCGCAAGCACACAACAGAATGGGGACATCATATCTTGCTATGGGGTTGGACGGGGTTTTACTTCACCTGGCAATCATTACCCAATAATCCAACCATGCGCTACCAGCTGTTGGTTTACCCGACTTTAGCGATCTTCGCGGCTTGGAGCGTGATAAAGCTATATGATCGTGCTTGGACGAAGACCATTGCAGATGAGAGCGCACCTTCAATAAGTGAAAACCAGGATGGGGATACATCCAGGCGACCAGCGTTCCTGAAAGGAAGGTGGTCACGCTTGCTGGCTTTCTCAGTCGGGGGTTTTGTTCTTATCACAACAGCAGCCTATTCCCTTTCCTTCGACAGTATTTATACCCACCCGATTACCCGAATCGCCGCTTCCCGCTGGATCTACCAGAATATCCCGGGAGCACTCAACCTGCAGATTGATACCGGAAAGGGTTTATATAACCAGCCACTACCATTTGCGAAAGGGTACAGCCTGACGCCAGGCCAACCGTTTAGCGCTACTTTTACAGCCAAATCAGACGGAAATCTGGCTGAAATCTATCTGCCCCATATAGGAGCATCTGGAAATGGCGCCAATCCAGTAGATTTGATGCTGACGGTTTCTTCGGGATCTAATAATGAACAGCCCTTGGGGAAAGCCTCAATAATTGTCAATCCAGCTCTTGGGGATCCGCCTGACAGCCAGGATTACCTGCTCACTTTGGAACAGCCAGTGCCGCTGGAAAAGGACCAGTCGTATTCCCTATCGATGCAACTGCCAAAAGGTCAAACGGGTGTCGATATGTGTGGGCCGTTAATCGCCCAAATCGCAACTCCTTCGGGATTGGTCTATCAAACCATCCCTAACCCTCCCCAATGTGTCATCCGGTCGGGTTTGCCATACTACATGTCCTTCACTGCAAAGGAGGGAGGGGAACTGAGCGAGATCCTCCTGGCTAATGTAAAAGACTTGGAAGCCAATTCTGAAAATACCAGCCTGCAAGTGACGATAACACCCATCAGCCAAGAGATGCCACAAGGAAGCCTAGATCTGACAGCTGAGCTGGTATCAGAGGGAAATCTGCAAGGCGCAGGTTATATGATGAGGTTCGAACAACCGGTCAATTTAATTGAGGGGGATATTTACAACCTGGAATTGGCTATAACGTCAGGGGAAGGTGCTATCCAGCTGAGCGGGGCAGCAATTGCTAATGAAGGTGCCTGGGATGATCCCTTGCCGGTACGCCTGGATGGCTATGACGCCTTTGGGGGTATTTACCGGGATTTTAACTTCGATATGTATGAAGTCGATAATCCGGAAAAGGTGGCGCGTTTTCTGGATATCCTTGATCAAACCGATTACATTCTAATAAGTTCCAGCAGAGAGTGGGCTTCATTGCCAAGACTACCACAACGCTTCCCGATGACCACGCAATACTATCGGAGCTTGATTGGATGCCCTCCTGAACGAAGCATAGAATGGTGCTACAACGTGGCTGAAACCGGCATGTTTCAGGGAGAATTGGGTTTTGACCTGGTTAAAGTATTTATCTCTAATCCCACCTTGGGACCCTGGCAAATCAATGACCAAGCCGCGGAGGAAGCCTTCACTGTTTATGATCATCCCAAGGTGTTTATTTTCAAGAAGAATTCTACTTTTGACCCATTGAAGGTACAAAACATCTTGGGTTCTGTAGACCTCAGCCATGTAAACTACGGCAATGACCTAAAATCTGCATCGGTGCCAAAGGATATGATGCTTCCGGCAGGCCGGTTGATCAGCCAGCAGGAGGGTGGCACCTGGTCGCAACTGTTTAACAGCGATGCGTTGCAAAACCGGTTTCCGGCCATAGGTTTAGTGATTTGGTATATTGTTGTAGCCCTGCTCGGATTGGTTTCATACCCAATAGTAAGGATAGCAATGGAGGGGCTGCCTGACAAGGGATATCCATTGGCTCGTACTGCGGGTTTATTGATATTGTCCTATATTGTATGGCTGGCAGGTTCATTCAGCGTGCCCTTTTCCCGCTTGACGATCAGTATCGTCTTAGTCTTAATGATCCTGTTGGCAGGATATCTTACTTACCGCCAGCGGGAAGCCCTACGGGAGGAATGGCGAACTCGCAAAAAATATTTTCTTCTAGTAGAGGGCTTATTCCTGGCGTTTTTCGTTCTGGATCTGCTCATCCGCCTAGGGAATCCTGACCTATGGCATCCCTGGAAGGGTGGGGAAAAGCCAATGGATTTTTCCTACTTCAATGCAGTGCTCAAGAGCACATCTTTTCCACCTTTTGATCCGTGGTTCTCTGGCGGGTATATCAACTATTATTACTACGGATTCGTTTTGGTGGGCGTGTTGGTCAAATGGTTGGGGATCGTCCCTGCGATTGCTTACAATTTGATCTTGCCTACCGTGTTTGCTTTGATCGCTCTGGGAGCTTTCTCGGTAGGATGGAATCTGATCCAGGGGAAAGGAGTTGGGGTTGACCGGCGGATTCGGACGCAGCCGATCCAAAAGCTATCTCTCTTCTCTGGGTTAGCAGGGGCATTAGGAATGGTAGTGTTAGGAAATCTTGGTACGCTTCGAATGATTTACCAGGGCTACCAACGCCTGGCAGCGCCCGGTGGCGTCATCGAAAACGCCAGTATTTTGACCCGCTGGGTATGGGCAGTACGCGGTTTCGTACAAGCAATTCTGGGCACCCAGCTGCCATACGCCCTGGCGGACTGGTATTGGTTGCCAAGCCGGGTGATCCCAGCACCAAATGAGGTGGAACCCATTACGGAATTCCCGTTTTTTACGGTTTTATATGGCGACCCACACGCGCACCTTTTCGCATTACCATTGGCATTACTGGCGCTCTCTTGGGCAATCTCCGTAGTTTTTGGGCGCGCCTGGGCACCTACAAAAACTGGAACGAATCGTCGTTCATACTTGCAGGTTGGATTGAGTTTCCTGTTGGGAGGAATGACTATCGGCGCTCTACGCCCGACAAATACTTGGGATCTGCCCACCTATCTGGTACTCGGCGCGGTAGCATTGGGATATGCAGTCTGGCGTTATTATCGCCGAGAGAGCGGGGACTCCACATCATTTTTCGGATTATCTGTAAAAGCGATTCGAACCCTTCTCGTCATTGGGGGAATAACACTTTTAGTAGGACTGGCCTTTCTTTTGTATCAACCTTACGCTTATTGGTACGTGCAAGGCTATAAATCCATCGAACTGTGGAAAGGGACACACACCCCGCTGTGGTCTTATCTAACCCATTGGGGCTTGTTCCTGTTTGTGATTGTCTCCTGGATGGTTTGGGAGACCCGCCAATGGATGGCAAGTACACCGCTTTCGTCGGTGAGGAAGCTGGCGCCGTATTGGGGATTAATAATGGCTGGGGGCGTGTTGTCCCTGGTATGGGTGGTCGTACTGGTTTATGTGGGGGTGAGCATTGCCTGGTTAGTTCTACCTTTGGCGGCCTGGGCTGGCATTTTAATCCTAAGACCAGACATGTCTGATGCCAAACGGGTGGTATTGTTCATGGTAGGCAGCGGACTGGTGCTCACTTTGATGGTAGAAGTGGTGGTTCTGCGAGGGGATGTCGCCCGAATGAACACAGTATTCAAGTTCTCCTTGCAGGCGTGGACGTTGTTCGCGGTGAGTGCTGCTGCGGCTTTGGTTTGGTTACTAATTGAACTTGCGGATTGGCTGCCTGGTTGGCGCTCTGCCTGGCAAATCGCATTGGTTGGTTTAGTCGCCTCAGCTGGGCTCTATCCCCTCCTGGGAGCCACAGCAAAAATAAAGGATCGCATGGCTTCCAATGCACCTCATACTCTAAATGGGATGGCATTTATGCAGTACGCCGTTTATAACGATTTGAACACAAGCCTGGATTTAAGCCAGGATTATGACGGTATCCGTTGGATGCAGGAGAACATACAGGGATCGCCAACCATCGTAGAGGGCAATATGGTTGAATATCATTGGGCCACGCGATACACGATTTACACAGGCTTGCCCGACGTGATTGGTTGGAACTGGCACCAGCGCCAACAAAGGGCGGCCGCCCCCGAGGACGTGGTTACAGATCGGATTAACCAAGTCAACGAATTCTACTTCACCATTGATCTAAACCAGGCGCGTGATTTTTTAAGGCAATTTAATGTGCGGTATATAGTCGTGGGTCAATTGGAACGGGCGCTTTACCCTGGTCTTGGTTTGAATAAATTTGAAGAGCTGAATGGCTCCTTGTGGAAATTAGTCTATCACGAAGGAGAAACCGATATTTATGAAGTACTGCCTTGACATGGTAGGATAAGCGTTGAGTCTGCAAGTAAGATAACTACTTCTTCCGTGTAGATATCAAGTATTAACCCTCTCAATACACCTGATGCTTTCTTTTCTCCTTTGGTATTTGACTGTTTCCCTGTTGGGATTGCTGAGCTTCCCGCTGGCTTTTCGCCTGCTCCCAGCTCTACCGGATCGCGGATACGCATTGAGTCGAACCTTGGGGATATTATTATGGGGTTACGGCTTCTGGTTACTGGCTACACTGGGCATTATCCGCAACAACCCGGGGGGGTTGGTATTAACCTTGGGAGTTGTGCTGGCATTGAGTCTTTGGGCATTACACGGGATTTCTCGAGAAGATTTCTCCCGGTGGTGGCGAACACGCCGTAGCCTGGTATTCAGCGTAGAAATCATATTCCTGGTATCCTTCGTAGCCTGGACTATCGTTAGAGCAGCTAACCCCGAAATTTATGGCACCGAAAAACCGATGGAGTTAGCCTTCATTAATGCGATTTTACATTCACCGGTTTTTCCACCACACGATCCATGGCTTTCAGGCTACGCCATTTCCTATTATTATTTCGGTTATGTATTGGTAGCTATGTTGGCTCAATTGACGGCTACTCCTGGAGGTGTGGCTTTTAATCTGGGAATTTCACTCGTATTTTCTTTGAGTGCAATCGGCGCTTACGGATTGATTTACGATTTGCTGGTTAACCATTTTGCTTCGAAGAATGGTTTGAGTGGCAGAGGGCCTCGCAAAAGCTTTACAGAGAGGGGATATTTATTTTCAGCGTTGCTGGGACCTTTCTTCATTCTAATCGTCAGTAACCTGGAAGGATTCTTAGAAGTATTGCACGCTCGAGGAATTTTTTCCAGTGCAAGTACTTCCGGATTTTGGAAATGGTTGGATATCCCCAATATCAACCAGGCAGCGACTACCCCCTTTTCCTGGCTACCAAGGCTTTACGGTACAGGAGGCTGGTGGTGGTGGCAGGCATCGCGGGTGGTGCAAGATTACGACCTTCGGGGCGTCTCTAAGGGGGATGTCATCGATGAGTTTCCTTTTTTCTCATATCTGTTGGCAGACTTACACCCACATGTCTTGGCAATGCCATTCGCCTTCTTGGCTATGACCTTGGCGTATAATTTAGTCTTAGGTGGTGGGCGCGGCCAATTGAACTGGTTCCGACTGCATTTGCAGATAAACCGTCAAACTTTTGCGCTGGCAGCTTTGGCATTGGGGGGTATGGCGTTTCTGAACACCTGGGATTTTCCGATATATGTGAGCTTGTTTTGCGGAGCGTATGTATTTTGGGAGTCGCAAATAAGCGGTTGGAGTCTTGCACGGTTATGGGATTTCCTGAAGTTGGGTATTGTGTTAGGTTTGAGTGGAGTGCTGCTTTATTTCCCATTTTATTTGGGATTTTCCTCCCAAGCAGGTGGTATCTTACCAAACCTTATCTATCCAACTCGAGGCGCGCAGATGTGGGTGATGTTTGGTTCGTTGCTGGTTCCGATCTGCGCGTTTTTAATTTTTTGTTGGAAACTTGATGGGGGTTGGAGCCGATTAAGGAAGGGGTTAACCTTAGGGGTCGGGTTGGCTTTGGTTTTGTTGATCCTTTGCCTGCTTCTAGGTTTGGGTATTATCAGTTTACCGATCATTGGAGATATCTATCTGGGCTCTTTGGGTGCGCAGGGCAGTGTTGGCTTGCTCTTTCAAGAAACCCTGTGGAGGCGATTGAACAGTCCAGGGG
Source organism: Anaerolineales bacterium (assembly GCA_034430155.1). Lineage (GTDB taxonomy): Bacteria > Chloroflexota > Anaerolineae > Anaerolineales > UBA4823 > DAOUET01. The sequence continues at coordinate 30,296 of DAOUET010000037.1, read as the reverse complement.
GTTGGATTACAACTATAGTCCTGCTGGGAGCGTCTATCGGTTTGTTGTGGCCGCGCCAGCCAATCCAGAAAAATGTGAGCGTTTCATTAGAAAAGGAAGAGCCAACCGCGGGAATAAACTCAGAGAACAGGAACCTTTCCAGCAGGTTTGCATTGTTGCTTGTTCTACTGGGTACGTTACTGGTATTTGGACCGGAATTCTTCTATCTGCGCGATCAGTTTGGATACCGCATAAATACTATTTTCAAATTCTACTTCGAAGCCTGGTTGTTATGGGGGATCGTGGCAGCTTTTGGTACGGCGGTTTTACTTCAAGAATTGCGGGGTATCTGGGATGGCGTCTATCGCTTCAGCATGCTGGTCCTTCTTGTGATGGCGTTGACCTATCCGGTCTTGGGATTGTGGGATAAGACCCACGGGTTCAACCCACCGCAAGGCTGGACATTGGACGGTACAGCTTATTTGGCACGGCAATCACCTGATGATATGGCAGCTATCCAGTGGTTGCAATCGGCTCCTCAAGGAGTTGTAGTAGAGGCTGTGGGGGACAGCTACTCGGGGTATGCCCGGGTAGCCACTTTGAGTGGCCAGGCGACTGTGCTGGGTTGGCCCGGACACGAAAGCCAATGGCGCGGCGGTGCCAAAGAGATGGGTACCAGGCAAGCAGATATCGAGGAAATTTATCGTTCTAATGACATGAACGAAGTCCAAGAACTCCTGCGTCGCTATGATGTACGCTATGTTTTTGTCGGATCATTGGAACGATCGACGTATGGCGCTCAGGATAACAAATTTAATCGTTTTCTAACGCCAGTATTTCAACTTGACCAGGCAACAATTTACGAAGTCCCTGGGCCGCTATCATAAAGGATTAGCCGGAAATCTCGATGGTGATGAAGCTGGTCGGTATGTTCACCCAATAATCTTATTGGAAAAACTAGCTTATCGCGATCTTATCGGGAGGAGGATATTGCCATGATCAGTAAACGTGGTGCGCTGGTGCTCAGTTCACTTCTAAGTGGTTTGATGGTCTTGGTGGTAATATTCTTCGTCTTCGGGAGAGATTCTGCAGAAGCCTCCTCAGCTAACCCGCAAATCAGGCAACACAAGGTTATCGTACAGACCGGCTTATTGAGACCTGACCAACCGGGGGTTACTCTTCTACAGGATTACGGATCGTTCGGGTTGTATCGAGTTTCAGACCAAGCAGGGAGGCTATTATCCGCCCAACTTGGCAGCTCTCTCATTCCAGCGGATGATTTGGATGAGATTCTGATCGATGCTTACCCGTTTAACACCCAAATTGATATATTGAATCTGCCCGAGCAGCTCAACCTGGGGAAGGCGAGTGGTCCTGGTCTGCAGCTTGTGCAGTTTATCGGACCGATAAAGGCAGAATGGTTATCGGCAGTAGAAGCTACAGGTAGCACTCTGGTGCATTACATTGCCAATAATGCCTATCTGGTGTGGACGGACGACAGCGGCCGAGCCAGATTGAGCAGTATGGCAGGCAGGGGAGATTTCTTACAATACAGTGCTGTTTATCAGCCATATTTTAAGTTAGGGCCTTCGTTGATCGAGCGGTTCAATAAACAGAGCAAACCCGATGAAATTGTACCTGTTTACCTTCAGATGTATAGCCACCCAGAAAATAGCCAGAGTAAAAAAGCAATCAAAGACATGAGCGTTCAAGAATTGGCTCCCTGGAGTCCAATCATGGCTTTTGAAACCATCCAGGTGAAGATGCGTTTAGGCGATATTTATCGGGCGGCCAACCTTCCCGATGTATATTGGATTGGGGAGAAGTTTGAGAGGGAGTTGATGGACGAGGTTCAGGGACAAATCCTGGCAGCAAATTTTGACGCCAGCCTGACTGGTCCTGCTGGACCGGGATACATTTCCTGGTTAAACAGTTATGGCTTCAGTACGAGCCCTAACGATTATCCCATCGTGGATATCACCGATGATGGCATTGGCAACGGGAATGTGAATTCTGGCGATTCGACTTTGCATATATTTGGAAATCTGAACAACGCCACCAGATTAGCATACGTCCAGAATTGCACCTCTGCATCTGATGGAGGTGGTCCAGACGGGCATGGGCACCTCAATACCAGCATAGCAGGTGGTTATGATAATCGCAGTGGTTCTCCATACAGGGATGGAGATGGATTCAACCGCGGTCTGGGGATCAACCCATACGGTCGTTTGGCAGGTACACGAATATTCGACGAGTCATATGATGTCTCGAACTGTGGTAACAGCGACCAGGGTGTAATACAAACGAGCTATGAGGCCGGAGCCCGCATCAGCAGTAATTCCTGGGGGTGCGGCGGTTGTGCTGGCACCTACGACTTTTCCTCTCAGGCCTACGATGCCGGAACACGCGACGCCAATCCAAATCTTTCCGGTAACCAACAGCTACTGTTTGTATTTTCCGCTGGAAATGACGGCCCGGATAGTGGGAGCGTCGGAACGCCGGGAAATGCCAAGAATGTTATCACCGTGGGTGCCTCCGAGAACGATCGCCCAAATTGGACAGATGGGTGTTTTGTCGGTCCAAGCGGGGCGGACAATGCCATGGATGTTATCTCCTTCTCCAGTCGAGGGCCTGTGCCGGGTGGCAGAGTCAAACCCGAAATTATGGCGCCTGGCACCCATATCCAGGGTACCGCCAGTACGAACCCCGATTACAATGGCTCAGGTGTTTGTGACACTTACCACCCTAGTGGGCAAACTACCTTTGCGGCCTCTTCCGGAACGAGCCATTCTACACCGGCAATCGCGGGAGTGGCCTCGCTTTATTATTACTGGTTAGAAGAAACCTATGGGTTGATAGAACCCAGTCCGGCGATGATAAAGGCATATATGATCGCGCACCCGACCTACTTGAGTGGCACGAGCGCAAATGACACCTTGCCAAGCAATAATCAAGGCTACGGCATGCCAGATATGGCGGCTGCCTTTGGCGATACGCCTCGCTATCTGGTTGACCAGACTGTTATTTTTGGAAATAGCGGTGAGACCTGGACATTCAGTGGATTAGTAGCAGACCTAAGCAAGCCGGTACGCATCGTACTGGTATATACCGACCAGGCAGGGGCAGTTGGTGTCAGCCCTCAGGTCAATAATCTCAATTTGCAAGTCGAGGTGGCTGGGAATAGTTACTTAGGAAATAATTTTAGCCAACGATGGAGCCTCTCCGGAGGATCGCCTGACTCTAACAACAATTATGAAGCCGTTTTCCTGCCTGCTGGAACCAGCGGCAGTCTAAATATCACGGTGACTGCCTTCAACATTGCGGGAGATGGTCTCCCCAATTTTGGCGATGGGACCGATCAGGATTTTGCGCTGGTGTGCTATAACTGCGCACAAGCATCTGACTTCACACTGTCAGCGACGCCAAATTCCCAAAATATATGCAGTAGCGATAACCCCACGGGTGTATATGGCATCAATGTGGGGCAAATCATGGGATTCGGAGAGGTGGTCACCTTGAACGCTAGTGGAGAACCAACGGGAAGTGTGGTGAATTTCAGCAACAACCCGGTCACTCCTCCGGGTAATAGCCAGTTGACGGTCTCTCAATTGAATGAAAGCCCAGTCGGCAGCTACGACTTCCATGTCATTGGCGTGGCTCAAACCCTTTCACATACTATCACGGTGGGGTTGAATATTTATAGTATCGTTCCAGGTCAGCCAGCCTTGATTACGCCAATGAATGGTGCGGTGAATCAGGCAATCCGGCCGACTTTCACCTGGGATTCCGTCGATCAAGCGGGAAGCTACGCTATCCAGATCGCAACAGACAACAACTTCAACAACATCGTAGCATCGGCACAAGGCTTGACAAACCCGAGCTTTACCCCTCAAGACGATCTGGATAGCAGCGGGTTATTTTTCTGGCGAGTGCGCTCTCAGAACGTCTGCGGTGAAGGTAATTTCTCGAGTACTTATAAGTTTTCCACGGCTGCGCTTCCTGGTGAGTGCCCGATCGGATCTTTGCCAGAAACGTTATTCAGTGAAGATTTCGATTCAGGAAGTGGCGGTTGGATTCATAGCGGTATTTTGGACAGCTGGACTCTCTCCATTTATCGCAAACACAGCGGAACAACCTCTTTCTATGCCACTGATTTAAATGAGGTAAGTGACCAATACCTGATCTCCCCCGAGATCATTTTACCGGAAGGGTTAGAACCGTTGTACTTAGAGTTCTGGAATTACCAGTCTATCGAAAAGATTTTTAGTGGTGATATCTGTTGGGATGGAGGCATCGCGGAGATTTCCACAGATAGCGGCATAAACTGGGAGCAGATTCCCAACTCAAGCTTATTGACAGACCCATATGATGCCTTGGTTTCGGTTAATTTCGAAAATCCCTTGCAGGGTATGGAAGCCTGGTGTGGTGACCCGCAAGATTGGTTGAATTCCGTGGTATCTCTGGATGCTTATGCAGGAGAATCGGTGAAATTTCGGTTTCGGTTGGGAACCGATAACATCATTGCGAAAGAGGGTTGGTATATCGATGACGTGACGGTGCAGGGTTGCCAATCTCCGGGGGTGAAAATCGCACCTCTCACACAAACCCGCATGGGCAGTCCTGGGGAGGTGGTCTCATTCACTTACCGAATAACCAACACCGGTCAGGTAGATAATTCCTTTTCTCTGGATATCAGCGGCAACCAATGGCAAACATCACTCCCTTCTGACACAGGTGAGCTGCTTCCGGGGGCTGGGAAAAACGTCAATATCAGTGTACATATCCCTAACCAACCAATATCTTCTTCTGACTCCCCCAATTCCAGCGTGATTGGTGGAGATAGCTTTATTTTGGTAGCGACATCTGCTCTGAATAATGGGATCTTTGTTGAAGCGGTTGGAAACACGTTGGCGACCGTGAATCCGGGCGTTCAAATGAGCAAGGATCAAAGTGGGGAGGGCTTTCCGGGCACGCAGGTCTCTTACATCTTTACAATCACCAACACCGGAGATTATAGCGATACCTTTACCTTCACACTTGATGGTTTATGGCAAGCCAGCATATCGCCGTTGAAGGCAGTCAATCTGGGATCAGGTGAGCATATGGATGTGATGTTGATTGTAAATGTGCCAGACCAGATTGAAGGAGACGATCAAGATATCACTACCGTAACAGCAATTTCTACTCTAGACAATAATATTCAGACGGTCGCCCGAGCGACCACCTTCGGGCTGTTTTCTCGAGTTTATCTTCCAATCATCGTTGCAAATAAGTGATCAGATCATAGGGTTATAATACTGGTTAGCTATCCTATGAAATTAGACCGTATTTCTGGTGAGAGATTATTACTTATCCTGGCATTTGTTTTGGCCTTAGGGGTCCGCCTTTTACATCTGGGTTCGACTCCACTTTCTGATTATGAGGCCGGGTGGGGGCTACAGGCATGGCATGTAGCCAAGGGGGATTCGATAGCACTGGGACCTCAGCCAGGCTATTCCTTGCTTACCGGGCTGGTATTCTTTGTGTTTGGCAGCAGTAACGCCCTTGCACGTTTCTGGCCAGCTTTGGCAGGCAGCCTGCTGGTGTTGGTGCCATTTCAGTTTCGGCGATTTTTAGGCCACAAAACCGCTTTGATATTGGCATTTGGGTTGGCGATTGACCCCGGGTTGGTGGCACTTTCTCGCCTGGCAGGAGGTCCGATGCTGGCGATCGGATTTGGACTATTAGCCTTAAGCCTGATATATACACGCAGCTTCATCCTGGCCGGGATATTCGGCGGTCTGGCGCTACTCGGAGGTCCAGCCGTGATACAAGGCGGATTGAATCTGGTTCTGACCTGGTTGGGGGGAAGATATTTGAGGCGATTTCACCTTTTAGATCGACTCGGCGAGCAAGGATTTGAGAAGCTGCCCTCTGAAGGAGTGCGGGCTGGGATTCTTGCTGGTGGGGGTACGATTCTAATAGTCGGTACCCTCTTCTTTCAATTTCCTCAAGGTTTGGGCGCTCTGGCGGGAATAGTACCGGCTTATTTCCATGGGTGGGTGGCTCCATCGAGTGTGACAGCCGGAAGATTGATGGCCGCGCTCCTTTTTTATCAACCGCTAGCACTAGTCTTTGGATTAATAGCCGCGTTAAGGGGATGGATAAGCCAGCACTCTAGGGAAAGATGGCTAAGTTTATGGGTTGTAGTCGCCTTGTTTCTGGTGGTAATTTATCCTGGGCGGCAGACGGGCGACCTCGCCTGGGTCTTATTGCCGTTATGGGTGCTGGCTGCCCTTGAAATAAACCGGCATTTACAGGTTTATGAATGGGAAGTGCTGCCAGCAACAGGTCAGGCTGTTTTGATCTTTATTTTATTGGCTTTGAGCTGGCTCAACCTGACAGGCCTGACTCATTTCGCAGGTGACCCACAAATTCTACGGCTGCGTTGGATTGTAATTGGTGGTACTCTGGCTTTAGGTGTGGTGACTACCTTACTCGTGGCAATGGGTTGGTCAGCTACCGTGGCACAACGCGGCCTTGCCTGGGGATCTGGGATCGCTCTGGGATTGTATGGAATAGCGAGTATGTGGGGAGTATCGCAGCTGCGTCAAAACTCCGTTCAAGAGACTTGGACCCCTCCACCGGCCATCCAGGAATCTGATCTGCTTATAAAGACTCTGGGAGATCTATCGGATTGGAAGACAGGATTACGTAATTCCCTAGATGTTTTAGTTACTATGCAGGATTCTGCTTTGCAGTGGGTTTTAAGAGACTGGCCTAAGGTGGAATTTTCGTCAAGTCTGGGGATTGGGGAATTACCGTCGGTGATAATCAGTTCGGCAGATCAGACTGAACCGAGCTTGAAAGTTGCATATCGTGGCCAGGATTTTGCCTGGCGAGCCTATCCCGATTGGGATGGATTCTTACCAGGAAATTGGTCGAGTTGGGTTGTATTTCGCCAAGCGCCCGAACGAGTTGAACAAGTGATTTTATGGGCGCGCGGAGATTTATTTCCAGATGGTACGCTGATACCCTCTTCCGAAAACCAGTCATCTGATGGTGAAAAGATCTTGCCATTCATTGAACCGTTCAAATAAATAGGTAGAGGTCGATCGATTTAAGATCGATATGCGATATTGGAGAAGCGATGGTTGCAGCGAGTATTATTGCGATCGACGGACCGGCGGCCTCAGGTAAGTCGACCTTGGGAAAGAAATTAGCTGAATATTTAGGGTATTTGTATTTTGATACTGGAGTGATGTACCGAGCAGTGACTTTGGTGGCGATAAAGCGGGGAGTTCCGGTTGAAAACCAGGCTGAGATCGCAAGCATTGCCAAGGAGATCAAAATTGACGTGCAAGCGCCATCCCGAGATGATGGACGCGCCTATGACGTTCTGGTAGATGACCAGGATGTTACCTGGGAAATCAGGCGATCGGAGGTCGATCTGAAAGTCTCCGATGTGGCTGCAATTCGAGAAGTCCGGAATGCTTTGAGCGCCCCACAACGGCGAATTGGAATGAGAGGCAGGGTAGTAATGGTGGGGCGGGATATCGGGACTGTCGTGCTGCCGGAAGCAGATTTAAAGGTGTATCTGATTGCTTCAGAAAAGGAGCGGGCGCGTAGGCGATTGGCTGAATTGCGAGCGAGGGGTGTGCATGCTTCTTTAGAAGAGGTTCTCGAATCTGTGCGAAGACGTGATCAAATTGATTCCACTCGAAAGATCGCACCGCTCAGACCGGCGGCTGATGCCATCATCCTGGATTCAGACGGGTTAGAAATCGAGGAAGTTCTGAAGAGATTAAAGGAATTGGTGGAGGGACAATATGTCTGATGAGCAAGTGACATATAAGGTACCGCAGAACATTAAATTTATGCGTCTGGTACTGCGCCCCACCTTCCGAGCCCTCTTCCATGTACTATGTCACGTACGTAAGGTTGGGATTGAGAACATCCCAAATAATGGCGCCTACCTCATCGCCATTAATCATATCTCCCTTTTTGAACCCCCTTTCATCCTTGCTTTTTGGCCGATTGCCCCTGAAGCAATAGGAGCTGTCGATATTTGGGAACGCACAGGGCAGGCTTCTCTCGCCCGATTATACGGGGGTATACCTCTTCACCGAGGTGAATATGATCGTCGTGTGGTGGCGACAATGCTGTCAATATTACGTTCGGGGAGACCTTTACTGCTCGCACCAGAGGGAGGGCGAACTCATACACCTGGATTAAGGCGAGCGTTCCCCGGCGTGGCATATGTGGTTGATAAAGTCAAAGTGCCGGTTGTGCCAGTAGGAGTTGTCGGATCCACCGATGATTTTTTACGACGAGCACTACACGGAAAACGTCCAGTTCTTGAGATGCGAATCGGCCGTCCTGTGTATTTATCAACAGTGGAAGGTCGAGGCGATATTAGACGAACAGCCTTGCAAAGGAATGCAGATATGATTATGGCACATATTGCCAGTCTTTTACCAGAAGAGTATCGTGGCGTATATGCTGACTACCAAATCTCTCCCGCCAAAACCTCGTAGCCCAAGGATCCGGAACGAACTTACCCGGTTACCCCGCTTGACGTGGTGGCGGAAGTTCTTTCGTCGTGCTATCACCTGGATCGCCCGTATATTAACGTGGATCTGGACTGATACACAAGTCTCCGGCCTGGAAAATTTGCCTGAGCGAGGACCGGCGATTATCGTTGCTAATCACCTGGGCGATGCTGACTTAGTAGTCGGGTTGTCGGTCACACCAACAATTGTCGAGATTTTCGCTAAGTCTGAGCTATATGACTTACCCATGCTAGGAAAGCTGATGGATGCTTATGGAGTCATTTGGGTACATCGAGGCCAACCAGATAGAAAAGCAATCCGGGCTGCCCTACAAGCTTTAAAGATAGGCCGGATGGTAGCTGTGGCGCCTGAGGGGCGTGAAAGTCTCACTGGCTCACTTGAACAAGGAACTGGAGGCGCTGCTTATCTAGCGGTAAAGGCGGATGTTCCCATTGTGCCAGTGACAATGACGGGCACGGAAAACAAGCAGTTGTTTGGAAACATGAAACGTTTACGTCGCACCAAGGTTTCCCTGACAATAGGACCACCCTTCCGATTAAGAAAAGTGTCTGATTCGCGGGAGGCTATCCATCAGGGTACCGAAACAATTATGCGAATGCTAGCCAGACAGTTGCCGCCTAAATACCGTGGGGTTTATTATTTTGAGAATATTGAGAAAAACCAAATACGAGGTGAGTCGAACGTAAATGAGTGTGAATAGTGATAGTCGTACGGTAGATCGTAACCGAAAGGAGAAAACCGGATACCAGCACGCCAAATATAAAACCAAACGGGCGTTCCTGCGTTTATTATTAAGAGCGATCGCTTTTACATTTCTGATAAAGCTGGTAAAAGTAGAGGGCTTGGATAATATACCCAAGCGTGGTCCAGCGATTTTGTTGATCAACCACATAGCTTTCGTAGATCCGATTGTCATCGTCCATGTCGTACCGCGAAATATCGTCCCTCTAGCAAAGATTGAGGTCTATCATTACCCTGTTATTGGGATATTCCCTCGCATGTGGGGAGTTATACCCATCCGACGAGAAGAAGTAGATCGGCGAGCAATACAAAATGCTCTGGATGTGCTCAGAGCTGGCGAAATTGTTTTGGTCGCTCCGGAGGGTACCCGCGGATCTACGCTACAGCGAGGTAAAGAAGGAGTTGCCTATCTGGCAAGCAGGTCTGGCGCACCGATTGTGCCTGTGATGCTGGAAGGTACGCCAGATTTTCCGACCCTACCCTTTACTGAGAGATGGAGAAAAGGGGGAGTGCATGTGCGATTTGGACGACCTTTTCATTATCGCCCGGATCTGAAAAAAGCGAATCGCGAACAATTAAGGCTGATGACCGACGAAGCCATGTATATCTTGGCTACGATTCTCCCCGAGCAGCGTCGGGGTGTTTATACAGATCTCTCAAGAGCGACTCAAGAAACGATCGAGTGGTTTAAGATGTAAGTATCACCTGAATTCAACTTAATGCCAGCCTTCTCGAATTGGAGATGCGCAAGGATTGGGCGGAGTAAAAGCTAATTGCCAGAAGTTATTTGCTATCATTATGACAAACTTGATGCTATAATCCCAATAACCCCTTGGAATAAAAGCCATAATGCCTGAGCTAGATTTTCTGTTCTTACAGACTGCTTACCTGCTAACCCCAAATGGATGGATTGACCGGTTTGGATGGCTAGTCTTGTTGGGTGTGATTGTTTATCTGCAAAAGCGCTGGCTTAGGTATCGTCCCGAATGGTCCAACCTGCGCTGGTGGATATTGGTTGTTTTAGCTATTTTAGTACCAGTCACCAGCTTATTTTTGCCAGGGATAAGATGGCTAGGTGCAGGTATTTCTTTTTTACCGCAGGCATCACTTGAACCAACAAGATCGTTAATCATGATTTTTACTGCGATACCCTGGGTCTTAGCAGCAGGATTAGTGGGAATATTACCTGCTGCGGGTCTGGCTTTTATATCCGGTCTTTTGCTTGCATTGTGGAATACCCACAACCTATTCTTCCCACTGGAAATGGCACTCCTTGCGACAATGTTCGGCGGAGCGATTCACCAAAACTTCCGGACACGGATCTATAAAGCCATAAGGCATCCTATCGTTGCAGCTGTGGTCGTTGGGATAATATACCTTCCCCTTTATTTGGTCGATACGATGTTTATGACCCACGGCATTTTGGCAGATCGATTGAATGCAGCGATTACTCAATTGGGTCCAATTTTTCTTTCTGTAGGGGGAGGTTTAGTAATAGCAGGTCTGTTCGCTGAGATTATCGCCAGAACGCTACCATCATTGTGGGTTAGCGTCAAAAACTTACAACCTTCACCGACGGAAAAAAGCCTGGAGACTCGCTTCCTGTATAGCATAGCTCCTTTGGCATTGCTGCTGATGATTGTCTTAATGGTTGGCGACTGGATAGTGGCTAGTAATGCCACCACGCAGATATTGGCAGATCGAATGTCTAATATCGCTGAAATAGCAGCTAAGAGCGTACCAATTTTCATGGAATCGGGCCAAAACCTGCTGGATGGGCTGGCTATGAATCCCCGTCTCGTAGAAAGTTCCAGAGAAGATTTGTATAAAATCCTGGGTGAGGAGATCCTGACTGTGCCTTATTTCACCCAGCTGATCGTCTTTGATAGAGGCGGTAATCTGATTAGCAGCTATCCGGAAAAAAATGAGGATGAACTGGGTTTAACCCCGGACGAATTAAATGGTGTTGATCTTGCTTTAAATCAAGTTGTATTGAACCAAACCTTTACTGTTCCCCCAAAACCGGGTGTGAAAACCGCGATCATATCGTTCTTAACAGCTATCCAACCAGAGACAGGCGCGGAGCCAATGGGAGTAATCATTGGCCGTAGCGACTTATCGGAAAATCTTTTTGGGAAACAATTATTGGCCAGTCTCGAGAGCTTATCAGATATCCATGGCAAAGGGATTTTAATCGATGAACGCGGGCGCATTATTTACCACCCCAACCCCGACAAGTTGATGACGGTATATACCGGGCGAACAGACCTCACCTCCTCATTATTTCGTGAACTGTCAAACGATGAAGCTGCCCAATGGATCTATATTGCTTCCGGAAGTGGGCGTGGCTGGTCAGTAATCATGAGTGTGCCTGTCCGGTATACGCAACAGCAGGCTATTAATATTGCCACTCCGCTGTTATTTATGATCATCATTTCATCTCTCCTGACTATTGTTTTTATACGATATGGTTTAGGACGGGTAACGAACTCTTTACGGACCTTAGCAATAGAAGCTGACCGGATGTCTCATGGACAGCTTGATATACCTTTACATGTAAGTGGAGAGGATGAAGTTGGGCAGCTGGGGAAGGCCTTCGAGCAGATGCGAAGAAGCTTGGAAGACCGACTTGACGAGCTCAATCGCCTACTGTTAGTAAGTCAAGGGGTAGCCTCTAATCTCGAGTTGGAGGAGTCTCTTAAACCTGTACTCGAATCAGCATTACTCACCGGGGCTGCCTCTGTTCGAGTAGTGTTAGCACCATCAGTAGTCCCAGACCTTGATGGGGATAAAGCCTCTTCATCTTATTACGGGGTTGGTTCGGCAGGCGACACCTATCGATACTTGGATGATCAAGTGTTAACCTTAACGCGCCGCCAAGACCGGCTGATATTGACAAATTTGACCAGGCCCCGTATTTTGGCATTTTCCCAAAGCATCCCTCGTCCATCAGCATTGATAGCTGTCGCGCTTCGACATGAAAACCTTTTCTATGGGGTTTTGTGGATTGCCTTTGATCATTCCCACCAATTCGAAGACCAAGAAATAAGATATATATCTACCTTAGCAAGTCAGGCAGCCTTAGCAGTGGCTAACGCCCATCTCTTTTTAGGTGCTGAAATTGGGCGTCAGAGATTAGAGGCGATCTTGGCCTCCACTCCAGATCCGGTTTTAGTGACGAATTCGAAGGATCGCCTTTTGTTGGCGAATCCAGCGGCATGGCAGATGCTGGGTATTAACATGGAAGCGAGCAGAGACCAGCCTATTCATAGAATAATCTCCATCGAGCCATTGGTTAAATTATTGCGCATATCTTCGAAGGAAAAACAATCTGCTGAAATCGTGCTTCCTGATGGACAGATTTTACTGGCGACAACCTCATCCGTGGTTGCAGAGGGGCGCCGAGTGGGCAGAGTTTGCATTCTTCGTGACGTTACTCAATTCAAAAAGCTTGATGCTTTAAAATCAGAGTTTGTGTCCACAGTAAGCCATGATTTGCGTTCCCCATTGACATTGATCCGTGGATATACGACTATGCTTAAGATGGTTGGCGAACTCAACGACCAGCAATCTAATTACCTGGAGAAAATCGCCGAGAGCGTAGAAAATATGGATCGCCTGGTAAACAACCTGCTCGATCTAAGCCGAATCGAAGCTGGGGTAGGATTACAGTTGGAAAAAATATCAGTTCAAGATGTGATCGAAAGGGTTGTCAGCGAATTTCAGTCTCGAACAGATCAAAAACGCATTAAATTGACGGTTGTAGTTGACCAGCAAGAAATCCCTCTGATTGAAGCTGATCGGGCATTGTTGCAACAGGCCTTTCACAATTTGGTAGAGAACGCCATCAAATTTACTGAGCCTGGTGGAGAAGTCAAAATAGTTTTAGAAGTACATAACGACCAGCTAGTGTTTGAGGTAGAAGATACTGGCATTGGTATATCTCCAGCGGATCAACAACGCATGTTTGAAAAGTTTTACCGTGCATCTCGTCAAACCGTAAGAAGCGAACGTGGCTCTGGTCTTGGGTTAGCAATTGTCAAATCTATTGCTGAAAGACACGGTGGAAGAGTATGGTTTGAAAGCCAGCTCGGAAAAGGCAGCACGTTTTTCTTAGCAATTCCATTGCACCAAACACAAAGCGAACTTGCCCTTGACTAAAGTGGATATCTCTTGTTATAATTTCTTTGCATGTTAAATCAAGCACAGATAAAGCTTCGGCGAGCGTTTGAGGACGAGGTCTCATACGCTTGCTTTTGCTTGTTTTATTGATATCAAGAGTGGCATTAGGTTTTTTTTCAGTGGACTTACGTAATAGAAGGATCTATCTGGGTATTGAGCGGGTGAAGTGAGCCCAAAATCCAGGAAACCTCTAAATTCGTAACTCCTATTTCAAATAGTTCCGAGCAAATCGATTAGAGCATATGCACTTCAGGTACATTAAACAGCACCAATAATGGCTGTAGCGGGGGAGATATGCCTGGGAAGATTCTGGCGTTAAATTATTACTGTGAATCAGGAGGCACTTGAGTGGAAACTAAGGGGTTGACCGCACTTCGTATCAGCCTGGCTTCACCGGAGACCATCCGGAGTTGGTCGTATGGTGAAGTGCAGAAACCCGAAACAATAAACTACCGGCGTTTACGTCCTGAGAAAGATGGTTTATTTTGTGAAGCTATCTTCGGACCGACTCGCGATTGGCAGTGTTATTGTGGAAAATATAAGAACATTCGCTATAAAGGTATCGTATGTGATAAATGCGGCGTAGAAGTTACCCGGTCTTCTGTACGTCGTGAGCGGATGGGTCATATTGAGTTAGCGGCGCCTGTCGCCCATGTTTGGTACACACGCCGTGTTCCTTCATATCTAGGGTTGTTGTTGGATATTTCGCGTCGTAATCTCGATCGCGTGTTGTACTTCGCTCAGTATGTGGTGACTTATGTTGACGAAGATGCTCGCCAAAAGGCCTTAAAACGACTCGAAGAGAAAATCATGCTTACAGAGCGTGAACAAGGCTCTCGGATCAACTCCAAGATCGCAGAGATTAAAGCGGCGCGTGACCGTAACCTTGGTGAATTAAAACAAAGTAAGGAAGAAATAGAAAAGAGCTTCGACGAGGCAGTCGCTGAGAGACTCGATCCGATCATCAACGCAGGGCAACGCCTGGAAAAGACATTGCAGGAACAGATGAACGAGGTAGCCCGTGCAGAGATCCACTTTCCTGACTCCGATATGGTCGTCGTGAAAGAAGGAGAAAAGATCGCCAACCAACACATCTCAAACGTTCAGAAGATTGTCAAAGAACGTCTGGAAGAGTTGGAAAGTGAACTCAAAGAACAAAGACAGCGTGAAATAGAGCATGTCGATCTTGATATCGGAAAGCTGCGTTCTGAAGCTGACCTGGGTATGGAAGATTTGCGCAACCAGCTCGAAGATCAAGCCCTAGCGGCGCGCGATGAGAACTCACGCCTTCGTGATGAACTCCTCGAACTGCGCCCGTTAACCTTTATGGGCGAGACACGTTACCGGGAATTAAAGTCGCGCTGGGGTCAGGTTTTTCGGGCGGATATGGGTGCGGAGGCATTCTATGACATCCTGCGAAGGATTGACCTTGATAAATTAGCCGATGAGTTATGGCATGAGTTACGCACTTCCAAGAGTAAACAAAAGCGCAAGAAAGCCACTAAACGCTTGAAAGTGGTCGAAGCTTTCCGCAGATCCGGAAACCGGCCAGAATGGATGGTTTTGACTGTTTTGCCGGTCATTCCGCCTGACCTTAGACCTATGGTGCAGCTTGATGGTGGTAGGTTTGCTACATCAGACTTGAATGACCTGTACAGGCGCGTAATCAACCGTAACAATCGCCTTAAGCGTTTGCTGGAACTTGGCGCGCCGGACGTGATTGTCCGCAACGAAAAGCGTATGCTACAAGAAGCAGTTGATTCGTTGATTGATAATTCCCAACGAGGTAAAGCCCTATCGAGGAGAGGCCGACGGGAACTCAAATCTCTCAGCGATATGCTAAAAGGAAAGAAAGGGCGTTTCCGACGAAACCTGTTAGGCAAGCGCGTTGATTATTCTGGTCGATCGGTGATCGTGGTGGGGCCAAGCTTGAAACTCTACCAGTGCGGTTTACCAAAGAGCATGGCTCTAGAACTCTTCCGGCCATTTGTGATTTCACGCCTTGTATCTCATAATTATGCTGCCAACGTTCGAGGCGCGAAGCGGTTTATTGAGCGTAACCGGCCTGAGGTATGGGAAGTACTCGAAGAAGTAATCAAAGAACGGCCAGTGCTGCTCAACCGCGCCCCCACGTTGCACCGACTGGGTATCCAAGCCTTCGAGCCGGTGCTTATTGAGGGTAGCGCGATCCAGCTACATCCTCTGGTGACAACCGCATTCAACGCTGACTTCGATGGCGACCAGATGGCTGTACACGTACCCTTATCCAGAAAAGCAATCTGGGAAGCCCGCCAGCTGATGCTTTCTACAAGAAATCTGCTGAAGCCAGCCGATGGAGAACCAATTATCAGTCCAGCAAAAGATATGGTCTTGGGTGTCTACTACCTCACCAAAGCTGACGACATCAGAGAACATAGGGGAGACGGGCGCGTTTTTGCCAACGCGGAAGAGGTCGAGATGGCTTACAACCTGACCCAGGTTGAGATACATGCAAACATACGCCTGTTGACTCGCACTTGGTATGACGATGAAGGCACCCGTCTGCTGGAACCACAAGATAGATTAATCGATACTACCGTGGGTCGTGTGATATTTAATCGCATCCTGCCGGAGGAGATCCAATTTGTCAACTGGGTGCTGGACAAGGGCGGTTTAAAAGATCTGGTGGCTGATGTTTATGAGGTTTGCGGGGAAGATGCTACCCCAGAAGTAGCTGACCTGATTAAGGACATCGGATTCTCTTACGCAACGCGCTCAGGTTACACGCTGGCGGTTTCTGATATCACTGTCCCGCCGGAAAAGACCGAGATTATCAGCAAAGCACTGCAAGAAGCAGAGGCAGCTCAGCGCGATTACCGACGCGGATTGCTAACTGAACAAGAGCAAAATGAACTCTTGATCGAAATCTGGCAGCGTACGACCAATCAAGTCGCCAATGCGGTTAAAAACTCGATGGACCCAAATGGCAACCTGGCCACGATGGCAAATTCAGGAGCGACAAAAGGGGGTTTCCAACCGATTTCACAGCTAGCCGGTATGCGTGGTTTGATGGCCGACCCATCCGGGCGTATCATTCCACTTCCCATTCGTTCGAATTTCCGTGAAGGTTTATCCGCATTGGAATACTTCATTTCTACTCATGGTGCCCGCAAGGGTTTGGCAGACACGGCGCTTCGAACGGCTGATGCTGGATATCTCACCCGCCGTTTGGTAGATGTTGCCCAGGACGTGATTATCAATGAGGAGGATTGCGGCACTCTCGATGGGATTTACATCCGGCGTTCAGACTACGTCGCTGGACAGTCATTAGGAAGTCGCTTATTTGGACGCCTGGCGGCTGAGCGCGTGGTTGATCCGAACACTGGTGAGGTACTGGTTGAACGGGATGAAGTATTGGACCACGAGGTCGTCCGCCGAATAACCGCATCTGGGGTGGACGAAATAAAAGTCCGTTCTCCCCTGACCTGTGAATTGAATCACGGTATTTGCGGTAAATGTTACGGCATGGACCTGGGACGGGGAAAGATGGTGGATGTAGGAGCGGCCGTTGGGATTGTGGCAGCTCAATCCATTGGTGAACCAGGTACGCAGCTAACCCTGCGCACTTTCCACACCGGTGGTGTCGCCGCAGTTGGTGATATCACTACTGGTCTTCCACGTGTGGAAGAGTTGTTTGAAGCCCGAAAGACTCCAAAGGGTGAAGCGGTTGTCTCCGAAATCGCAGGAACGGCTCATGTGGAACAGTCTGATCGATACAGTGACCTGCGAGTGGTAAGGGTCCTCCACAGCGAGATGGTCAGCGATGAGTATGACCTGCCTCCTGACTGGACCATCGAAGTGAAGGACCAGGACGAAGTAAAAGAAGGTGATGTCCTGGCTAAATTAGGCGACGAAGCCACCACTTTGGCGCAGAATGCCGGTCGCATACGCATCGAGAAGGGTAAAGGCGATACCCAGGATAAAGTGATCGTCTCATATGAGAATCGCCAGGAGGCAGAGTACGAAATACCAAGCAACGCCCGTCTTTTGGTCAGTGATGGAGACAATGTCACGCCAGGGCAACCGCTAACTGAGGGTTCTCTCAATCCTCACCGCATTCTGAGAATCCAGGGTCGGGCAGCCTGTCAGGTTTATTTGTTAAACGAAGTGCAGGAAGTCTACCGATCTCAGGGACAAAATATCAACGACAAGCATTTTGAGGTGATTATTCGCAAGATGATGTCCAAGGTACAAGTCACACGACCTGGTGATGCGTTCTTTCTTCCCGGCGACTTGGTGGATCTCTTGGAGTTGAAACGTGAAAACGAGCGTCTGCTTGCCGAAGGCAAACGTCCAGCGAAGTTCATCGAAATCTTATTGGGAATAACAAAGGCATCCTTGAGCACTGAATCTTTCCTATCAGCATCTTCCTTCCAACATACCATCAAAGTGTTGGCTGGCGCGGCTATAGCAGCGAGCGAAGACCCGCTCTATGGTCTCAAGGAAAATGTGATCATCGGCAAATTGATCCCAGCAGGGACCGGGTTTGATCCGGGACGTTTTTCAGAGCCGGGATTTGCAGATGTCGAAAGAATGAAAGAGATGAAAGAGAAAGAGAAGCAGGAGAAAGTCGAACAGGCGGTGGTCGCGGAGCCAATCACTCAAGATGAGGAAGTGGCCGCGCCGCATCCAACCCCTGCAGACTGAAGGTTAAAGTTTATCAGGAAGAGATCGACATTCCCACCCAATTAATATATCGCAAGATGACGAGAAATCCCGCCAGGTATCTGCTTTACCTGGCGGGATTTTTGAGGTCAAAGCCTCGATATGATTCGTGCAACCCTGTTCACTTTTTTTCGTATACTTGAGTAGAAGGATTCATCGCAAATCCTAATCGAATTGAAGCAGGTTAGACGTTGGAATCTCACACCGCTGGTGGATCCAACATTGGATATGGGAAGATGACCGTTCTTCAATTCGCTGGCTTTCGGGAGAATGCAGTGCAAATTAATGGAACGGAATATCTCAGTAACGCTCTGAGAGGTGATCCGGAATCTTTCAGTCAACTGGTGGAGTCTTACCAAACCGCGGTGTATAACTTATGTTACCGTATGTTAGGTGACCCTTATGAAGCCGAAGATGCAGCTCAAGAGACTTTCTTGCGAGCTTACAAATCTTTACGTCATTACGATAAAAAGCGATCCTTTTCAACTTGGTTGTTATCGATCGCTGCTCATCATTGCATCGATCAACTGCGGCGTCGAAGGATGACGATGGTGCCCCTCGAAAACCTTCCATACCAGGAACTAAGGGACCCTACCCCAAACCCCGAGGTCACTCTCAGCATTTCCGAAGAACAACAACGAGTACGAAAGTTGTTAACCTCACTAAACCCTACTGATAGGGCTGCGGTGGTCATGTATTACTGGTATGACTTCTCATATAACGAAATTGCCGATTCACTGCAAATTACATTAAGTGCGGTCAAGAGTCGTTTGCATAGGGCCCGGAAGGAATTAGCCCAATTGTGGATGGAACAACATTCTCAGTACAGCCAAGCGGAAAGGATACGCCATGAATCACCAGCCGTTTGAACAATGGTTATTTTCCGAAGAACCCCTTTCACCTGATCAATCTCGGGCATTACAAGCGCACTTAGAAACTTGTGAGTCGTGCCGACAGCTTTCAGCGGCATGGTCGGGTGTTCAAACCTTATTTGAAGAAGTTACTCCTATCGAGCCTTCTCCGGGATTCACGATTCGCTGGAGAGCCCGCCAAAAAGCTCAACTTAGGCAGGAGCGTTACAAAAAAGAACGGCAACAGTCCTGGATCACCTTAATGGTAAGTATCGCGGGAGCCGTGTTGTTCCTGGGGCTGATGGTTACTCAGATCTTTGCAACCGTCGAGACGCCGACGCAATTGCTCTTCATTTGGATTTTTCGGGTGACAGATTTCGTATCCATGATAATTGCTGCAGGAGATCTAATGGTTACTATTATGGATATCACCTTTGGATTGGTGGCACCTGTGTATTGGGCTGCGGTAGCAGCGGGACTTGGCTTGCTCAGCCTTCTATGGATATTTTCACTTCATCAGGTTTTTCAACATCGGAGGATTACACCATGAAGCGAATATTTAACTTCATTTTCGTCATCGTATTGCTTGCTACTTTTGCACTTCCAGGCCCTGCATACGCGAAGGGATTCCAGGATGACAAAATCGTAGCAGGAGGTACCTTCATACTTACCAACGGAGATACCTTGGATGGCAATCTTTTAATATTCGGGGGGTCAGCTACGCTTGAAAAGGGTTCTCAAGTCAATGGAGATGTGGTCTTATTGGGCGGCACTTTAAATATCGATGGACAGATCACTGGGAATGTGGTTGGGTTTGGAGGTGTGGTAAATCTTGGCCAGCTGGCTGTAGTTGAAGGGGACCTAACTACATTAGCAGCCACGCTTAATCGGGATAAAGGTTCGCGTGTAGAAGGTCAGGTCGTCAACGGGTTTCAAACGCCTTTTCATTTTGAATTTCCGGGGGTGACGGTACCATCTGCGCAAAACGTGCGGTTAAGTGTGATGCCAATTTGGAGTGTGATGTGGTTCTTCTTCAGGACTTTCCTATGGGCAGCCCTGGCGGTTCTGGTAGTGATGTTCTTACCTGCTGCTACTCACCGGACGGCAGACGCCATCGTCAGCCAACCGGTTTTAGTTGGTGGGATTGGACTCATTACCACGGTGATCGCGCCGCTTCTTTTAATTGGGATTGCCATCACGATAATATTGATCCCGATTAGTCTAGTGGGTGCCTTGGCGATGGTAGTAGCCTGGTTTTTTGGCCGAATTGTGATTGGTTTCGAGGTTGGCCGGCGAATGGCGGAGATGCTCAAACAGGATTGGCCAGTAGCAGTTGCGGCTGGAATCGGAACCTTTATTCTGGCATTGGTCGTAGATGGTGCCAATGAAGTGATACCCTGTGTTGGTTGGCTATTTCCGGTTATGGTTGGAATGTTAGGGCTGGGAGCTGTGATCCTCACCCGTTTCGGCACGCAAACCTACCCCCCAACCGGCATCGAATCATCAGTCACCGCCACACCACCTGGCCCAGGGATTTCTCCTGCGAGCAGGGTCGAGGAACCCTCAGAACCTGCGATTCTGCCCCCGGATGAATCGCAAAATACGGATTGAGTCCCTTGAATACACCTGACAGGAAGCTAACCGGGGCATAAGTAGTGAGCGGTATTGCAGAACCCTCCTACTTATGCTCCCAATATCATGATGTCTCTTACGGGGTGGCTTAGGTGAGCAACAACCAAGAAATTTCCCAATAATCTGATTTTTTACGGGATATCTGTCAGATAGGAAAATGTAGATATGCTCCCAGGATGATTCCGAACTGACCCAAATGATATGTCACCATGACTATCAAGCTAGCGTAGGGAAAGGATTTAACGAATTTATTCCAAGCAAGCGAAGTGTCTGAGAGGAAAAAGAGCAGAGCACCCGCACTTACCAGCAAGGCCGGATAGGCGTTCCAACTCCCAGGAGAAGGGGGCTCGGGGCGCACCAAGGTAAGAAGAGCAGAGAGTAACATCAGGCTGATCACGATTGTGTAAGCCAGGAGGGGAATTCGCAATTTTCTCACAAGGTCTGATGGCATATTATTGATAAGTCGTCGAAAGATTTGTATCCCGGTTATCATCACAATCAAGGCGAGGATAATACCAGGCCAATTAACAGGGGGTGGTGAGGAGTTGAAACCAATTATGTATGAGACATGAGCAAATAAGAAAGCTAATAGCGCAGGAATAAATGGCTCACGCGGCAAAATGAGCAGGATATCACCCGCCAGAGAAAAAACCAAACCGCCACTAAACCAGAGCATGGGTCCAGCGAAGGCATCGTTATCACCCAACCACACCAGCAGGAGGATAATGACACCCGGTTTGGTTATATATCGGATGGCCTTCCAGTTTGCAGCTACAGCTGCCCAATCAAACAAGGCGATAATCAAGGCAATCCCAATGAAGAAATAGGTCATGATGACCTCCTGGACCTAATTACTGGAAGAAAGGATAGCTGATATCTACTTCACCTTTGAGCGACCAAAACCAAACAGTTTCAAAGCGGATTCGTCATTTCGCCAATTCTTGCGAACTTTTACCCTTAATTGTAAGTAGACTTTTCGGCCGCTCATCGATTCAATCTCTTTACGGGCAGCGGTACCGATTTTTTTCAACATACTTCCGCCCTGACCAATGACAATACCTTTTTGAGAGTCTCGTTCAACGAATAAAGTAGCAGCAATATACGCGCCGTGATGATCTCGTTCTTTGTATTCATCAATTCTTACTGCGACGCTATGAGGGACTTCATCTCTTAAATGAAAGATAACAGATTCACGAATGAGATCAGCAGCAATTTCACGTTCATACAGGTCGGTGAGCTGGTCTTGGGGAAAGAAAGGGGGGCTTTCTGGAAGACGAGTTATGATTAATGGAAGGAGTTTATCCAAGTTGTCTCCAAGGGTAGCAGAGATAGGAATTGATTCTTGGACCGGGTGAAGGATTTCTAGATAAGCCGATTGATGGTCTTCTAAAACGGGTTCATCTACCAGATCAACCTTATTCAGGACCAGGATGGCGGGTATAACTCGTTCATGATCTGCAACCGCCTCCGCCAGTATACGATCTTCTTCATTGGGTGAGCGGCTGACGTCCACAACAAATAAGGTCAGATCACATTCATGCAAAACATCGGTAGCCTCTTCGTTCATATGTTCACCGAGCTTGTGCAAGGGGCGATGAACCCCAGGGGTATCCACGAAAATAATCTGGGCATTATCAAGGGTTAGGATACCCATTTGCCGCTGGCGTGTAGTTTGAGGCCAGGGCGAGACTGCGGCGATTTTCTCCCCAAGGACAGCGTTCATGAGCGTGGATTTACCTACATTGGGTGGACCCATCAGTGCTACAAAACCGGATTTGTAATCGGAAGGAAATGAGGTCATAGTCATCATTTTATCAAAAATAACGCAGAAGGTGATATAATTTATTTTTCAGGATGGGAAAATTCATTAAGATTGCGATCCAAAACGAAAAATTTGATATTGACCATATATAATATAATTGGTATAATAATTGTTCGTCTATTAGACCCTAACAATCTTTCACTAGATGGATTGACAGAGAATCTATTGACTCAAACCACTTCGTGAAACGTATTGGAGAATCCTCCCTATACGTTTTACGTTTTTCGCGTATTGGTATTTGGTTTGCTTGAAATATCAGGAGAAAATTAATGGCATCTTATGCAAATACGAAATCTTATGCCCGTATCGAGGTCAGCCTCGAATTGCCTGACTTGATCGAGGTTCAACTGGAATCCTTCAAGAGGCTCAAGGTAGAAGGGCTTGCTGACCTGTTTCACGAGATCTCGCCGATCGAATCATATAACAAGGGCATGAGATTATATTTCCCAAGCCGGACTCCAGAATCCGTCCAATGGGGATTAACTTATTGGTTTGATGAACCGAAACACACAATCGAAGAATGTGTGGAGCGTGACCTGACTTACGCCTCCCCGCTTTACGTCTCGGTGTTATTGGCTGGGCCGGATGTACCTGAGCCGATCAAACAGGACATTTTCTTGGGTGATTTCCCCGAGATGACCGAAAAAGGCACCTTCATAATCAATGGAACAGAGCGGGTGGTGGTTTCACAGTTGATCCGTTCGCCCGGGGTTTACTTCGAGGCGTCTATCGATCGATCGACAGGTCGCCCATTGGCAATCGCCAAACTAATTCCGGACCGTGGCGCCTGGATGGAATTCGAAACCCGTAAGAGCGACTACCTGACGTTGCGATTCAATCGCAAACGTACGGTCCCTATCACCATTTTCCTACGTGCTCTGGCGGTGGTTAATGATGGTTCAGAAGAATCGCTGATTAAAGAGGGCACAGATGAAGAGTTACTCGAGCTTTTCGGAGATGTCGACAACAATCCTGATCGAATGCTCATCGCTTCCACACTGGCTCAAGAGCCGGATTGGGATTTAAGCCAGGGTTTGAGTGTTGCCGAGTTAGCCCTTTTAGAGTTCTTTCGCCGTATGCGCCCAGGCGATCCAGCCACGCTTGAAAATGCGCGCGAATTTCTCGAAGAGCAACTCTTTGACCAACGCCATTATGACCTGGAGCGAGTTGGTCGCTACAAATTAAATCAGAAGCTGGATCTATACGAACATGTACCTATCACACATCGTACGATCACCAAATGGGATATTGTGCGACTGGTAAGCCGTATGATTGCTATCAATAATGGGGTTCAGGCCCCAGATGACATCGATCATTTAGGAAATCGTCGCGCCAAGACGGTTGGTGAGCTGATCCAAAACAAGCTTCGTATTGGCTTACGTCGAATGGAACGGGTTATCAAAGAGCGTATGTCAATTCGTGACCAGGACCAGCTTTCTCCTATCACCTTGATCAATATTCGACCAGTGGTTGCAGCTTTGCGGGAGTTCTTCGGATCCAGCCAGCTTTCGCAATTTATGGATCAGACCAACCCTCTGGCCGAATTGCGTCACAAGCGAACTCTTTCTGCTCTGGGACCAGGCGGTCTACGCCGTGAGCGGGCTGGATTTGACGTGCGCGACGTTCACCACTCTCACTATGGACGCATCTGCCCGATCGAGACTCCCGAAGGTCCAAATATCGGATTGATCGGACGTCTGGCTTGCTTCGCCCGTGTCAACGAATACGGTTTTATCGAAACACCATACCGGCGGGTACGGAAATCCTTAAAATCCGATGACCCCCAGCTGGTTGACCGGGCTTTAAGTGAGGATCTAAGTGATCCAAAGAATGGCAAGGATCTCGGTAAAGTGGGAGATCGCATCACCCCTAAAATGGCCAAGGCGATCGCTAAACTGGATAAAAAAGAGATCCTGGTGAGCCCATTCGTCTCGAGCGAAATAGAATATCTTTCCGCAGACGTAGAAGATAAATTCGTGATCGCCCAGGCAAATGCTCCCCTCAACGAGCATAAGGAATTTATAAGAAATCGGGTGTCCATGCGATATCACTCTGAACCTTCGTTCACGAACCCTGAGAGAGTAGATTACATGGATGTGGCGCCTCATCAAATCGTGGGTATCAGTGCGGCATTGATCCCCTTCTTAGAGCATGATGACGCTAACCGGGCTTTAATGGGTTCAAACATGCAAGCTCAGGCCGTACCCCTGGTGAAACCTGATGTACCTCAAGTATCGACTGGAATGGAGTATCACGCCGCCCTCGACTCAGGCCAGGTGGTCGTGGCGGAAGAGGAAGGAGATGTGACTTCAGTCACTGGTAGCCGGGTCGTCATCAGGACGTCCAATGGTAATCATGTCTATCAACTGCGAAAATACCAACGCTCCAACCAAAGCACTTGCATTGACCAAAGACCGGCGGTAGTAAAAGGTCAGCGCGTACACACAGGGGATGTGATCGCGGATTCTTCTTCTACCGAGGGCGGAGAACTAGCACTAGGCCAAAACGTCATGGTGGCTTTCCTTTCATGGGAAGGGGCTAATTTTGAGGACGCCATCGTGATTTCTGAACGATTAGTACAAGAAGACTTATATACCTCGGTGCATATCGAGAAATATGAGTTGGAATCAAGAGACACCCGCCTTGGTCCGGAAGAGATCACACGCGACATTCCTAATGTAGGTGAAGAAGCCATTAAAGATCTGGACGAGCAAGGCATTATACGCATCGGCGCCGAAGTCGGACCGAATGATATCTTGGTTGGAAAGATTTCACCAAAGGGCGAAAAGGAACTTACGCCAGAGGAGCGATTATTACGTGCGATCTTTGGTGAGAAATCACGTGATGTAAAAGACACCTCCTTGCGAATGCCCCATGGTGAGCGTGGTAAGGTTGTGGATGTTAAAGTATTCACTCGCGATGAAAATTCCGATTTATCAGCGGGTGTCGATATGATGGTGCGAGTATCGGTTGCTCAGCGTCGTAAAATCACAGCTGGTGACAAAATGGCTGGTCGTCATGGCAATAAGGGCGTCGTCTCCCGGGTTGTCCCGGTAGAGGATATGCCCTTCCTGGAAGATGGTACGCCCATTGACATCATCCTCAACCCAACAGGCATTCCAGGCCGTATGAATCTAGGCCAGGTATTGGAGACTCATTTGGGTTGGGCAACCAATCGTCTGGGATTCAGAGCGATCTCTCCAGTATTCGATGGAGCGACCGAAGTAGAAATCGAAGCAGAATTGGCGCGAGCCTGGATGATCGATGAGGCCTGGAAAAACTCTTCAGAAAAGGCCTGGAAATGGTTGCAAGAGTATGATTATGATCCCGAATCGATCAAGGACGATGATGAGGTTCGCAATCTATTTCTGGAGGCCTGGCTGGGTGAGCGGGGGTACGATGTCTATGAGTTAGTGTCTGATAGATTATATGCTCGGCGATCAGTTTTACGTGAGTGGTTGCGAGAGAACAAGTATGATCCGGATAAGATCCTCTTTTTTGAGGATGCCGGCGTACCTCAGACTGGACAAGAGGATCAAGATAATCGGGCTGTCATGGCCTGCTTAAGGCTTTGGATGAAGGATTTGGGCGAGGATGTAGAAGATATCCCTGATGATGGTCTATTGGAGCGAGCTGAAAAGGTCATGCTTAAGACCTCCAAACCGATCCCATTGTTGGGCAAGCAAGTCCTGCGAGATGGAAAGACAGGAGAGCCGTACGATCAACCGGTAACAATCGGGATTATGTCAATCATGAAGCTCCACCACCTGGTTGAAGATAAAGTTCACGCACGATCAACTGGCCCTTATAGTTTGGTCTCTCAACAACCCCTAGGCGGTAAGGCCCAATTCGGTGGTCAACGTTTCGGAGAAATGGAAGTGTGGGCATTGGAGGCCTATGGGGCGGCTTACACATTGCAGGAAATGTTGACGGTGAAGTCGGATGATGTTCAAGGCAGAGTGAAAACTTATGAGGCCATCGTTAAAGGCGAACCAATCGAAGAACCCAGCATCCCGGCCTCATTCCGGGTCTTGGTGAAGGAGCTCCAAAGCCTGGGATTGGCGGTTGAGGCGGTTACCGAAACTGGCGAAATCATCCGGTTTGGTAAAGACGAAGAAAGAACGCGCCCCCCAAGGATAACAACCGGCTTGTTAGGTTTAGGAAAGGATATCAAGGGTTGAAAACTATAACCTAAAAACCTTGACGGTGCTATATGCGCATGGTAAAATCGGCTTTCGTTGCTCAATTCCTATAAGAGCAGGCAAACCCCTGCTCAACTGTATATCGGAAGGCAAGGTGAGGCCATCACGCATTACCGATGGCCTCCCTTGATGAAAAAGTATAGTGCGATCCTGAGCAGTCTCAACCAGGTAGAAGAGCCAGGATCTGGTAAAAACAGCTCTCATAAACTGTAAGCGTTATCGTATCTGGAGGCGAAAGTGCCAACGATCAATCAGTTGGTCCGCAAGGGCCGCAAATCCAAAAAAGTAAAAAGCAAGGCACCGGCGTTACTGTATACCTTTAACTCCAACAAGCAACGCCGCATACGCCAGCCTATGGGAGCACCCCAAAAGCGGGGTGTATGCACGGTGGTCCGTACAATGACACCGAAGAAGCCGAACTCGGCACTCCGAAAGATCGCACGTGTGCGCCTTACCAACGGAATTGAAGTGACTGCCTATATTCCAGGAGAAGGTCATACTTTGCAGGAACACTCCGTGGTTTTGGTACGTGGTGGACGTGTAAAGGACTTGCCGGGTGTACGTTACCATATTGTCAGAGGAACCTTGGATACCGGAGGCGTATCTGACAGACGCCAGGGCCGATCAAAATACGGATCTAAACAACCCAAATGACAGCTGGCTGAAGGAATCGCTGGATAATTAATTAGAAAGCCAGCGATTCTTAGAGCTTGCCGGAACCTGTAATTGTTATTATGAAAATGGAGAAGTTGCATGCCTCGACGATATCGACCTGAACGAAGGAAAATTCCACCGGATGTTCGCTATAACAGCGTACGGGTACAATCTTTTATTAACCGGATAATGAGACGTGGCAAAAAAAGCCTGGCAGCGAACCTGGTGTATGATGCTTTTGATTTGATCGAAGAACGCACCAAAAAAACCCCACTCGAGGTGTTTGAACAAGCTATGAAGAACATTTCTCCAGTTATGGAAGTCAAACCCCGACGTGTCGGCGGTGCTACCTACCAGGTGCCTGTCGAAGTGCCTTCTCACCGGCAATTTGCGTTATCAACGCGCTGGATTCTAGCAGCTGCGAAAGCGCGTCCAGGCAAATCTTTTTCGGAAAAGCTGGCTGGTGAGTTGATGGACGCCGCGAATAACACTGGCGCGGCTATTCGCAGACGCGAAGAGACCCACCGTATGGCAGAAGCAAATCGTGCATTCTCTCATTACCGCTTCTAGTATGAGATTGAAAAGTTATCTAACGCTTATTAGTGATTATCTGAGTATCTTATGGCTCGTCAGAATCCTATCGAACGGTATCGTAATATCGGGATCATCGCCCACATTGATGCGGGTAAGACCACGACTACCGAGCGTGTTCTTTTTTACACTGGGAAGACGCATCGTATTGGTTCGGTAGATGAAGGCACTACAGTTACAGATTGGATGGAACAGGAGCGCGAGCGTGGCATCACAATTGTCTCAGCGGCTGTTTCTGCTGAGTGGAAAGGGTTCCAGATTAATATCATCGATACGCCCGGTCATATCGATTTCACTGCTGAGGTACAGCGATCGTTACGGGTGCTTGATGGTGGCATTGTGATCTTTGATGCTGTACAAGGTGTTGAACCACAGAGTGAAACAGTTTGGCGCCAGGCAGATCGGTACCGGGTTCCCCGCATCTGTTTTGTAAACAAAATGGATCGGGTCGGAGCTTCCTACGAGCACACTATTGAAATGATCCAAGAACGGCTTGGAGCAAACCCGATCGCAGTACAGCTGCCTGTTGGTGTGGAATCAAATTATAAAGGCGCGGTTGACTTGTTTTTAGAGCGCGCCATTATTTGGGAAGATGAGATTGGCAAGGAGCCACGGGAAGTTGACATTCCACCCGACCTCCGGAGCCAGGTTTCAGAGATGCGTGAGCATATGATAGAAAAGATCGCTGAGACCGATGACCATTTGACCCTCAAATACCTTGAAGGTGAAAAGATCACGGTTGAGGAACTCAAAGCTGCCTTGCGAAGAGCGGTCATTGCCAATAAAGCTACGCCAGTTTATTGTGGCAGCGCTTTACGTAACAAAGGTGTCCAGCCCTTGTTAGATGGCGTCATAGATTTCTTGCCTTCACCAATCGATGTTCCACCGGTGGGTGGCATCAATCCGCATACCGAAGAGCAGGTAGTTCGGTTATCTGAAGATGAGGCGCCCTTGAGCGCATTGGTATTTAAAATCGTGACAGATCCTTATGTGGGTCGTTTAGCTTACTTACGGGTTTACTCAGGTAAGATCACTCAAGGAACGATGGTATACAACTCGACCAAGGGCAAGCGGGAACGCATTGGTCGCTTGTTACGCATGTATGCTGACCGCCGTGAAGATGTAACCG
The DNA here is from genome assembly GCA_034430155.1 of Anaerolineales bacterium. Classification (GTDB taxonomy): domain Bacteria; phylum Chloroflexota; class Anaerolineae; order Anaerolineales; family UBA4823; genus DAOUET01. Next base: position 1,257 of record DAOUET010000037.1, on the reverse strand, counting down.
AGATATATGCAGGTGATATCGGAGCGACCTTGGGTTTGAAGGATTCATTTACTGGTGACACGTTATGTGATTCCTCAAATCAAATCCTGTTGGAGAATATTACTTTTCCCGCGCCTGTAATATCGGTAGCTATTGAGCCGAAAACCATCGCTGACCAAGATAAAATGTCAGAAGCTCTCCGCAAGCTGGCAGAAGAGGATCCAACATTTCATGTTCGCACCGACGATGACACCGGCCAAACGATCATCTCGGGCATGGGTGAGCTTCATCTCGAAGTATTGGTCGACCGGATGCTACGAGAGTTCCGTGTTCAGGCCCGGGTAGGAAAACCGCATGTTGCATACCGTGAAACTATTACCAGACCTGTAAGCAAAGCCGAATACCGCTATGTGAAACAGACAGGTGGTCATGGACAGTATGGTCACGTAGTTCTCGAATTGGATCCGGCCGACATGGGAAGCGGAATCACCTTCGAGAATGATATCGTTGGTGGTGTGATTCCAAAAGAGTTCATCAATGCTATCGAAAAGGGAGTGCGTGAGGCAGCTGAAAGCGGCGTACTAGCTGGTTATCCAGTCACTGATATTGCTATTCGCTTATATGATGGCTCTTATCATGAAGTCGATTCAAGTGAAATAGCTTTTAGGATGGCTGGCTCGATGGCTTTCAAAGAAGGTATCCAGAAAGGCGAGCCAGTTCTGCTGGAGCCTATGATGAAGGTTGAAGTCGTCGCTCCAGAGGAATTCCTGGGAGATATAATCGCTTTGCTTAACGCACGTCGCGGTGAAATCTTGGGTACGGAAGTTCGTCCAGGGAACGCTCAAGCGGTACGGTCGGTGGTACCCTTAGCTGAAATGTTTGGTTTTGCCACTGTTCTGCGTTCAAGTACGCAAGGGCGTGGCGTTTTTACTATGGAATTTGATCATTACGATCGTGTGGCTGAGAATTTAGCTAAAGTAATCATAGCTTGAGTGACTATATTTTTTGTCGTAATTTAGGAGCATATTAATGGCCAAGCGAAAATTTGAGCGGACCAAACCGCACATGAACGTGGGGACCATGGGGCATATTGACCATGGCAAGACCACGCTCACGGCTGCGATCACCAAATACTGCCAGATGCTGGGGCAAGGGGAATACCGGCCGTTTGACTCGATCGACAATGCGCCGGAGGAGAAAGAGCGAGGCATCACCATCAACATAGCGCACGTGGAATACGAGACGGCCAAGCGGCACTATGCGCATGTGGACATGCCC
>DAOUET010000036.1:0-4516 GCA_034430155.1 Anaerolineales bacterium | reverse complement strand
ATGGGGACCAATCGCTTCGATATTAACCTTTGAGTGGCATTTACAATGCCATGCCACCAATCCTCTGGGTCCTGTTCAGCGCCCCCTCCCGGAAGTAAGGTAAGCCCGGTTTTTTCAACCTCCCAATCCAGCACTTCCCCCAGAACGGATACCAGGGCCACTTTCGGTCCGGAGGTGCCCATATCGATCGACAGGATATACTTATTGCCGGTATCTTTGGCTTCCATTCTTTGTCTCCAATATAGCAGAGGCTTTAATCAAATAAGATAGACTTGATCAGTTGTTTAACTTGAAAAACTGCCCTCCTTCAAGGGCAGTGAGTGTGGTGGAAGCTACTTTTCAGGGAATTCACCTCCCTTGGTTGGCAGGATTGCTCTTCTGTCCTTGAGGCCAGCTTACAGCAAATCCACCCGGCAGGCAAGTGACGAAAATCACTTCGACCGTTGGTATGCAGCCAAGAGAGCGTGCCCCAACCACAGGGAGGAGAGATCGACCAACACCAGGGCTGGCCCTATATACCCTTCCACCACAGCGGCTAACCGCGATCCAAAAATGATCACTGGATCCAGAACTGTTCTCACTTTTTAGGGGGTGTTTCGCTGCCAAACACCTTTTGGAGAACAACCTCAGCTTGTGGAGATATCAACATTACATTGGAGCGTATGTCCTCCAGATGTTGAGCAACGGCAACGCGGCTGATGCCTGGGGGAGCATAAACGCAAAACAGCACAGAATGTGTATCAGGCTTAATGCGGGTGCGCAGGTCGGGTCCATAGACAACGCTGGAGAGGATGCCTGCCTGGTCGGCTATATACATATCGTCGGCTTTGAGCACCTTGGCTTGGTTTCCCATGGTAATAAAGCGCTCGGCTCCCTGGGCTACATCAACCCGCAGCGGCGGCTGGACCATTTCCAGATCGTGGCCAGCCGTAAGCAGCTGGTTTTTCACCTCGGACATGAACATGGCTTCTACCAAAGCAGAGACCGTGGGGATATGTTTGTCCTTAAAGACCAGGGATTCGAGCTGCAGCAAAACATGGTAAGTTTTCTTGAAGCGCTTATAGAAAGCCGTATAAGCCTGAATGGGCTGCATGGCGGTCAACTCTGAGCGGGTTGTATTGGCGAATTTAGCCCGTAGTTGTTCTTCCAATACAACCTTACGTGCGCTCAGAGCGGTATGGTGCTCGGGATTGCGGACCGCTTGCAAAGCCAGGAAGCCTACCAGCGCATCGGGATAGGCCTCCTGCCAAGACTGGCTGATAGTGATAGGGATCATTTGACCAGGGGGTGAATTATGCGGTGCTCCTAGAAAATCTCACGCGGTTTTCTGACGAATTCATTGAAGGCCTCTTCGTAGCGATCTCCTAGAAATCCGCTCGCTGCTGCGCCGCCCACGAAAGCCCAAAACCAGCTGGGACGCTTCAGAAAGCCCATTATTAAACCCGGGATGAAATTGCTCATCAGCGGGTTGAGAGCAAACACCCTTTCGCCTTGCTGGTTGGTATGGGTCCACTGGAATTGGTGGGCGCGTTTACCGGTCAGCAAATAATAAAGCTGGTCACCGGCATAATTGCCTACCAGTGTGGCGATCACCATGAGGGGCAGATCCCAAATAAGGTGGAGTATGAACATTCCAGAGCCTCCTTGCGTTTTGCTGATCAATTAATCAGGTTGGCAATCGCGGGGATAACCAGGTTGGGTATTAGTCCGGGTGAAAAGGAACAGACAATCCTGGTTGGCATGAAATACTGAGCAATCCGGTTGGTTTCAGGCTAAATTTAGCACAATCAGGCTTATAAGGCAAGCGCTTATAAATTATGCACGATCTCTTTGGAGGGCAGGTGAGCAGCGCTCTTGGCTAATCCTTCAAAACGGTCTGGACCGAACTGCTGCCTCTGGTAATTGACCGCGGGTACGCCAATCACCCCTGGCTGGCGCGGTTTCTTCGCTACTTATAGATCTAGGACTGGTTTACTGCCCGTGTACAATCCATAGCCCATGTAATGGAATATGCTGGCGATGTTCCTGGGGGGCAGCAAGCCTCGGATATATTTCCGGAAGGAGGCGCTGCGAAACGCCAGGGAGAAGAATTTCCCCCCGGCCCTGAACAGATCCAGGTAGTCGTCAGACTGGTAGCCGCTGATTTCACTGCGCCACTGCTCGAGGGCTTTGACCTGCCGGGGAGCGTTGGTGACTCCTGAAAAACCGGCCTCCTCCAGCAGTCGTTGCCAGCCATCTGGCGGCAGGAATTCCGGGTCGTTCATGGCACGTTTGACATAGTCGACCAGTTCATGGGGTGGGGGTTCCAGCCAGATGGATTCGTTGAGCCCGACGTAGCCGCCCGGTTTGAGTATCCGCCAGTATTCTTTCGCAGCGATCTGCTTGTCTGGCACGAAAGCGTTGACCGACTCGCACAGCACGGCGTCGAAAGTGCCTTCCTTAAAGGGTAGGGTTTGGGCGTCTGCCACGCTGAATTCCACCCGATCTGCAAGCGTTTGCTTGTGTGCCCTTCTACGCGACCAATCCACCATCCTTATCAAGAGGTCTACGGCTACTATACGGCTGCCGTATTTCCTGGCAATATGGCAGGCAGAGATGCCCGCTCCGCAACCGACCACCAGCACATGGCTGTCCGCTCCAATCTGGCAAAGCTCGGCCAGCTCTTCGGTGGTGGACAGCCCACCCATGTGTTTGGTAATCCCCCAGAAAGATTGGAAATCAAAATATGAGTCTTCAGGCTTTAGGTTTTCTTGGTCTCGAGTGGAAATATCCTTATCCATGATAAATCCTAGTGAATTCTTGAAAGGGGTTTACTCAGATTTCCAGTGGGGGCGCAAATTTATTGGTGGTAGGAGATTGTCCGAGGCCTACCAAACTCAGTTTGCATTATCAAATTGATCCGACTTGCTAACCAGCATATTTAAATCGCGCCAGCCATAGGCGACTTCAGAAAGGTTGGCACCTCCAATGGTTATTTCCTGTTCCGCTATCTCTTGACCTCTCAACCTTTGATAAGGATCCCCTTTCATATAGATAAATAGCATGGAGGTCTTCCTAGCTTCTGTAAAGTCATCTGTGAGCAGATCCTCCCAGACAGCCAGGGACAGTATTAAGGTGGCCTCAGAAGATCGGGGAACCTTGGATTTTATCGCTGATGAGCTTTAGCGAACGGGATAGAGAAGGCCCCGTAGGACGCGACCACATCCTACGGGGATCACAAATGGCAATAAATTGATACCGGTCTAATACTCTATGGCTGCTGAATAGCAGTAGGTATCGATGGAGTTGTTTTCATCATCACGAAGGTAGGCGCAGTCACCATGATCGTTCCAAATCGGCACGGATGAGCCCCAATACAAATTTGTGCTGGTGTCGGTGCCAGATTTGGTCCAGACCTTTACGGTGGCTCCTGCACTGAGGGTGAAGGTGGGGAATGTGTAGACATTGCGGCTTTCATCTCGCAACATCCAATCGGTCATAACTACCGCCTTGCTATTGTAATTCTTGATGGAGACGTATTCGTCCAAGGGGTCGCCGCTGGGATCGAAAACGATATCGGTGATATAGACGCCTGGTTCGGGCGTATGTGTTGGTGTGGGGGTGGGGGTCTTCGTGGGGGTGGGGGTTTTCGTGGGGGTGGCAGTAGTTGTGGGAGTCAGGGTTTGGGTGGGTGTGAGCGTTGGCTGGTTGAATACGATAGGCAAATAATAATACTGGTTCACCGCTGCTCGGACTACTGCAATGGTTCCGACTGCCATTAGCAAGAAAACCAATGCGATGATTTTCTTAGACATAGGTGCCTCTCCTTTGTAAGTCTGACCTCGCCTGTTGAACAAGGTATTTATACGGATTATAGTCGATTTCAGTTGGTTTTATAAAAATAGGGCGGGTTCTCTAATAAACCGCTAGGATCACAAGAACCTGCGGAGGTAGAGGGTTACCAACTGCCTCAACTCCCTGCTATCGACTAGCCGTGCAATTGGGCTCATAGTTCCTTGGAGGGCCAAGCCATTCCGGACGATGCAGAATACCTCATCGACCAGGTCACTTAAACCGGCAACCCGGAGCTATTTTCGAGGCGGTTTCGTTTTGGTACTTTATTGAGCTGAGCCGGTCAAATCTACTTTCCAGCCTAAAACTCGGCGATTATTGGAATCACCTCTCGTCCAAGTGTTAAGATAGGATCGATCTCGGACACGTTGGGCATGTTGACGATGAAATGCTGGATGCCGGCGTTTTCTAATCCCTGGCACATCTCGATTACCTGGGAGACCGACATGCCGTCCTTCGCCAGCTTAATGGTACCCAAGGCAGTCCGTTCGATTTCATCGTAAGAACGCCCAACCTGCTGGCAATGGCGGCGAAGCACCTCTAGTTTATGGCGGATCACCTCATCCCCGGCACGGGCGAATAGATTGCAGGCGTCCCCGTATTGAGCTACCAGCCGCAGGGTCTTCTTTTCGCCTGCTCCACCGATCAGGATGGGGGGATGAGGCTTGCTCAAGGGTTGGGGGCT
>DAOUET010000035.1:0-38229 GCA_034430155.1 Anaerolineales bacterium | reverse complement strand
GGCACGCTCCGCCCTTCCGACATTCCACCATTAATCGGACTGATCAGCTTCTTCGAACATTGACTTCGCCATAAACCTGTTTGAGTTTTTTCAGAAATTACGCAATTTCTCACGATCGCAGTAGTAGTATGGCCTCTTTCTAAAAGAAACTCTGTCTGAAGGAAACCCACTTTCAAACGGAACATCATACTTCTACCCAACCCCTTCACGTATTTAGTAAAAGATCTGAACTCTGAGACCTCAAGTGATATCCTTTGCATGCCCTCAGCAATTCGCTTCCCAGGAGCATGCTCCGCCCTTCCGACCTTGCTAGATGTCGGATAATTATCGTTTTTTGGCACGAGCCTGGGTATCAGCCTTGCCGGGCTTCTACTCAGGTTCGATTTGTCAGATCAGGGATGTTCAATTCTGAGGATCCAGGCACTCCATGCAGCATTTTGAACAACGCTCGTACCCGTTCTGTATCGGGCAAACTGGCGTCTAAAAAGACTTCATGCTCTTGATCGAGTCCCGTCTGCTCCCTAATCTCACTGCGCTCTTCTTTATGCTTGAACAATCTTGTACTTACGGTGTTGATCGAATCCTGATGCCGTCGAATGGCGTTGATTAATGTTTCCGGAACGAGAGCTGGTTTGCCATCGATGGACACCAGCCCATTTGAGAGCGGCATCCAATTGAGGGTTGATTTTCCTACGAGATCAAGATTGACATTTACGAATAAGTATCCAGGGAACAAGGGCTTGTTCTTCATAACTCCTGGCTTTACAGTGTGCAAAAGAATGTGAGGGTAAAAAACCTCGAACCCTTGATCCTGTAACTGACGCCATAAGATCCGTTCTTTATGAGGCTTACTGTGTAATACATACCATTTGGATGTCAATTTTGCTCCCACTCGCTACCTAATCATGACCTGATTTCAAATAAAAGATTTAGAACTCCTGAGCAGGGCATTGGTGTTATTTTCCATCCAGGTAACCGTTTTACGCAGGTATATCAAGAGATCAACTTCGTTAAACCATTCGGATATATTTCTGGCACTCCGAAATGTAAAAACCGACCAAAGTGGCCGGTTTCGCTACTAGCTCCTTGATGACCTTACCCAACCTCCCGGTTAGGATAAGCGACCAGATCAAGTCATCAACTCATCGCTTCCTGACAAGTTTAATTTCAGAGTTGCTCTGCCTAAATTATTCTAGTAACTCTCTCCTACAATATCGCTGGATCTAGACAAATAGTAATGAACGAAATCACCCTTAACGGGAAATCTTGGGGTTATTATTAGCGTCTGAGCACATGCACAGTTTCATCTCTGGCACTTATCTATTTATCATAACGAACCATTGGTGGTTTTGTTACAGTTTTAATTGATGAGTTTTAGAGAAATAAAGTCTAGTTTATCCAAGTAATATTGACACAACTTAAATCTCTCCCATCAGTTGTAATTACAGGACAAGAAAACACTTTCGCCTAGATAGAAAGCCCTGCATCGACAGGGCGCCGCTGCGAAAGTGACCGGGTTTGAGCCAGTAGAAACCTCCCACGGTATGGACGGCAGATTACCAAATCTGCACCTGCCTCCAAAACGCTAATCTGGTATTCGCCAATAATCCAGTCCGTGATAGCAAAAATAATCACCCCCACGTTCGCTCGCAATTTTCGCAATTGGGAAGTCGTCAAATTCTTGTCTTCTGGCAAGTAGATCAGGATTAAATCCGATGGTCGCTCTGACCAGATTTCAATTGCGCATTCTAAATTTGGCACCGCATGGATGCTGAATCCAGCCCGTTGCAGGATTAACCGCAGCACAGCAGCTTCATCCACATTTTACGCTAGTAAAAAGCCTGCATGATGACGATCTCTATATCCAACTTTAATTGATTTCTATAGGACTCCGGCAAGAGATATTATATATAAAAAACGATTGAAAAAAATCGGGGCTGTCTAAATAAAAACTTCAGACAGCCCCGCTCACCGTTCTAATATAAAAATTGCTATTTAGTAGTTGATTTAACTCTCTGATCCAATGTACGCGAGAGGATATCTTCTAACTCCTCGTTTGTGGTAACGGGCTTGCGCTTAGACTTCATTTCCTCCTCTTCATCTTTCTGAAGGTTAGCGCGTTCCATCGCTTCACGCATTGCTAATTCCATCGCCGTAGGAACTTGTGGTTCTTTTTTAACAGTTCCCTGCTCGCTCTCTTTACCTTTCTTAGGCGCTTTGGCTGGCTTGGGCGGTTTTTCTTCCAAAACCTTCATGCTCAACTGAATCTTCTTTTTTCGGCGATCCACACCAATAATCTTGACCTCGATCTCATCCCCTTCTTTTACTACTTCACGAGGGTTATGGATATAGTCGTGAGTCAATTCACTGATGTGTACTAAACCAGGTCGTTCGGCGCCAATCTCCACAAAAACCCCGAATTTTTCAATCTTCGTTGCCTTGCCTGAGACGACCATGCCCTTCTTGATTTCACGCCATTCAAGTTTTAAGGGTTCGATCATGGTTAACTCGATACGATCTTTATTCTGTTCTATTCGACGTACCCAAACATCCACAGTCTGTCCCACCTGAACCACATCATCCACCTTGTTTACGGCTTCTTTCCTGAGTTGGGATATATGTACAACTCCTGGTATTTCTAGCCCAATATCCACGATTGCCCCGGCCAGAGTTGTCTTGATTACAGTCCCAGTAAAATGCATCTTCCGTTTCACTTCACTGATATTGTTAATTCCGCTGATTTCCGCGGTTTCAGGGGTTGCTAAGGTATTCTCCATAGCACGATCTCCAATATGGTATACAACATACAACCGCCAAATTTGGCGGAACATGCCAAAATCTGGGGGGAGGCGGGCGAATCACTAAACTACCCGCGAATTTTGATTATACCCCGCGCATTTGAAAAAGTCAAAAATTGGGGATTAATATTGAATGAATCCTCCCCTGCTCATCTTTCGAATTGAATTCAACCATTCGTCTAGAGCAGAGCATTTCTCTCATCCAGCACCGTTGGAATTCCTCTCGCCTCTTGGTACCCATCTGTCAACCTTGTTAAAGTATCCAGTAGGCTTTCCTGCCAATTTTCCTGCCTGGCGAGAGGCATCCATAGGGCAGTCTTTCCAATTCTTACGCCTATACCTGGATCCCCCATATTTTCTGGAGAGGACCCACCTCGAAAGCGTAGGGCGATTTGATCGTTCTCAACGCTGACTGCTCCCAGGTCGGCTTTCTCCGCCAATAGCTTCACTTTCATCTGGTAGAGCAGATTCTCCACCTCCTCAGGCAACGGTCCAAAACGATCGTCGAATTCCTCTGACAAGGCATCTACCTCGTTTATTGACCGTAAACTTGCAATTCGCCGGTACAATCGGAGGCGTATATTCTTATCCGGCACGTAATCAGCGGGGATGCTCACATGTAGCGGCAAATCTACCCTTACCAATCTTAGTTTAAGATCCACTGTGCGTTCCAATTTTTCGGGTGGCAGACCGCTTGCTACTCGTTGACGATTGACAGCTTCAGCTAATAATCGTGTGTATAGGTGGAATCCAACCGCAGCGATATTTCCATGCTGGCGCGTACCTAAAATATCTCCCGTACCTCGAATCTCTAGATCCCGCATAGCGATGGAAAAACCTGCCCCCAGCTGGGCATTTTCAGCAATGGTCTCTAACCTCTGGCGAGCCTCCGGTGTAGGTGACTTGCGACGATGTTTAAAAAAATATGTATAAGCCCGTTGAGCGCCACGCCCTACCCGGCCACGCAGCTGATAAAGCTGCGCGAGCCCAAACGTATCAGCCCGGTCTACAATCAACGTGTTGGCGTTGGGTATATCCAAGCCGGACTCGATAATCGAAGTGCTCAATAAAACATCCACTTCGCCCTCGGCGAATTGCTCCATCCGTTCTGAGAGCTCATTTTCCGGCATCTGGCCATGGGCAATGGTAATGCGCGCCTCCGGCACCAATCGTTCTAAGTGACTCCTCATTGAATTAATCGTCTGGACGCGATTGTGTACGAAAAACACTTGCCCGCCACGTTCTAATTCTCGAATGATCGCCTGTCTGACCAGCCGCTTGGAATATGGTCCCACATGGGTAACGATCGGTAAGCGCTCTTCAGGCGGTGTATTAATTGTGGAGATATCCCTCACACCCGTCAAGGCCATATAAAGGGTCCTCGGAATGGGCGTCGCTGTCATGGTTAGCACATCTACTTCCGTACGCATTTTCTTGAGAAATTCTTTATGCGTCACGCCAAAACGTTGTTCCTCGTCGATGATCAACAATCCCAAATCCTTGAATTCCACATCGCCTTGCAGCAGTCTATGGGTACCGATCACGATATCGACACCGCCCATCGCCAGCCGGTACAGGATTTCCCGCTGCTGTTGCGGCGTACGGAAGCGCGACAGCATTTCCACCTCTACCGGAAATGCCGTCAGGCGCTCACGAAATGTATAAAAGTGCTGCTGGGCTAGTACCGTCGTAGGCACCAGCATGGCGACTTGCTTGCCATCCATAATAGCTTTAAAAGCCGCTCGCAGGGCAACTTCGGTTTTCCCATAGCCCACATCCCCGCAGATTAACCTATCCATCGGCCGGGGACTTTCCATATCAATCTTGACGTCTTTGATAACCCGAAGCTGGTCCTCGGTTTCTATGTAAGGGAAACTGGCCTCTAATTCACCTTGCCAGGATGTATCAGGGGAAAATGCGTGCCCGGCCACGATCTGTCTCTGGGCATAGAGCTGCAGCAGATCCTCTGCCACCTCTTCGACAGCTTCTTTAACCCTGGTTTTTGAGTTACGCCACTCGACTCCTCCCAAACGACTGGGTGAGGGTATCCGGCTGTCATGTCCGACGTAACGGGTCAATCGGTCTGCTTGGTGCACGGGCACAAACAGCTGGTCGCCTTCGGCGTATTCCACCGCCAGATATTCCCTCTCGACCCCTTCAACCGCCCGGTTCACTAAACCCAGGAAACGCCCGATGCCATGATCTACATGTACCACCCAGTCACCAACTTGCAGATCTGCATAAGCCGATTCCGGAGGCTCAACGATGCCCCGATAGCGTTTCCGTGGTTCTGGCCGGCGCCACCCAAAAATTTCACCGTCCGTGAGTAAGTGCAAGTGAGGCCCTTTAGGTGAAACCCCAGGCGCGAATGTCCATCCTTCTGCCAGACTGCCCTCAACGAATTCAGGGGCATGCGCCTCAAGGTTCTTATTTACGCCTTGTTCAAACCACAGTTCCTCCAGCCGGGCAGACTGCCGCGAGACTACCACGACACTTTCTCCAAGCGCATATAAATGCGCAAGATGATCCAACAACGGTTTAAGACGACCGCCAAATCTCGGTCCGGATGTGAACGCTTGAGCCAGATCTGACTTCTCAAGTTCGGTTGCTGGCCCAAGCACAATTGCCTGGTGAGTGCTCAGGGTTTCTTGTATCTCGCTCCAGGTTAAGTAAGGCAATGGGAAACTGTCCTCGAGTAATCCCTCCTCTACAAAATCCGAACGCATACCCACTGCCTTCTCTTCGATTTCGCTGATTGTGTCTTCCAGAAACCCCCAATTATCAATAAAAACCAGCGCCCCCTGCGGCATGTAATCCAGCAGGCTGGCTGGAGTCGTATGCAAGAGCGGGATATGAAACTCTGAGATTTCCTTAGCCTCGAGGTCTTGCGGGACGCTCTCAGACATTATGAACTCCCGCGCCGGCGTCAACAGCAGCCTTTTTTGAGTTCCGATCGTTCGCTGGGTAGCCGCATCAAACTGGCGCATTGTATCGATCTCATCGCCATAGAATTCCAGGCGAGTCGGTTGGAGTTCCGCCGGAGGCCATATGTCCAGAATTCCTCCCCTACGCGCGAAGCCTCCGGGTGCTACAACCGTAGTAACGGGTTGGTACCCTACCGTTACCAAGTAACGGATTAGCCTCTCAAGTTGGATAGATTGACCCGCTTTTAGCGTACGTGTTGCCTTTAGAAATTCCCGCCTCGGTATTGTGCGGGTCATCAATGCACGCGCGGGAGCGATGATAATTGGCGCTGAAGTGGGTTTTATCCCTTGAGGAAGGAGGTAAGATACCAGGCTGGTGAAAACCGCCAGCCGGTCCCGGCGGGTTCCTTCTCCCCACGGCGCATCTTCATAGAAAAGTGATGTCGGCTCAGGGAAAAATAACCTGGTTCGACCGGGTGCCCATATCGATAGCTCATCAACCAGGCTGAGAGCATGGTCACTGCGGTCAGTAACCAGCACAATTGGTTGTTCTATCTTCGAATTCAGTGCCAGAAGGACAGGTAATCGCGCCGACCGGCGCAAAGCCAGATTTGGAACGCTTTCACCTCTCTGGATAGCTTCGATCAGGTCTTTCAAAAGTACTGAAATTTGATGGATCAATGCGTCAAGTGTCATTTTTCATTTAAAATGCTAATCATTCTTTTCATCGACGACCTGGGTGTTATATTGGGTCATGGCTGCCTCCAGCCCCTCTGTAATGTACGTCAGCACCGCCCCAACGGCCTGATCCAGGATATCAGGCAGCACTTCTAATTCCTCTTTGGAAAAATCGTGCAATACATAATCGGCTGCCTCCAACCTTCCGGGAGGTCGACTGATCCCGATACGCAATCGCGGGAATTCCTGGGTGCCGAGTCTTTCAAGGATGGAAACCACACCGTTATGCCCACCAGCTCCTCCGGATGGGCGCATGCGCAAGGTTCCCATTGGCAGGTCTACATCGTCATAAACTACGAGTGAATTCGTCAAAGGTACTTTATAAAAGCGAACCAGCGAGCTAACTGCCTGGCCCGATAAATTCATATAAGTTTGAGGTTTGGCTAAAGCCAATCGCCTTTCCAGATAGTCAGTCTTGGTTACCAGGGCTTGGGATTCCATCCGCCCAAATGTCACCCCCAGGCGACTCGCAAGCTTGTCGATCAACATAAAGCCCACGTTGTGGCGATTACTCTTGTACTCACGCCCAGGGTTGCCCAGACCGACGATCAAATAGATTGAATTACGCTGAATTTCATCCACTAATATTAACCTCTAACCTCTCTTTCCTTTTAAAATAGACCGCACTGTTTGATATAGGACGATCCCAGCAAAAAGCCCCATGCTTACCAGGGCTCCTTTCCCTAGACTGGTAAAGATGTCCTCTCGGGAAATTTGAGCCGGGTTAGCAGGCATTGGTGTGATCGTATAAGGGATCAGAGTGGCTGTTGATGTGAGTGTGGCGCTTGGTATAGGGGTATCCCCTGGAGCAGGTGTGTCTGTCGGCACCAGTGTGCTGGTTTCAATCGGGCTGTAGTTTCGCACCCTCAGATAGGAAACAGTAGTCTTCACCTGGCTACCATCCTCCAGATACACAATCAGCTGTAAGTTGTAATTACCGTCTGTTATCGTGGTTGTATCCCATTGGACCCATTTCCCATTCGAGATCGGTTCCTCGCTCTCTTCAATCACGAACCATGTCCCTGGGGCACCCTGGCTGTAAGAAAAGCTTAATTCAGCTGATCGAAAGCCGTCAACCGCCGTGTTGACCGTAACCGGTACACTCCCTTGCAGAGCTTGTCCAGCTAGAGGAGTCAAAATAGCTGCCTGAGGTGGCTCTGAGGTTGGTTCCACTTCTTGTGGCTTGATGTGCCCTGCAAGTGGCATGACCAGCCATAATATCAATATCAAACGTAGGGTGTGCAACATGGCAATCCTTAAGTTTAACACGGAGGCACAAGCTGGTCAAACTTTTCAAGCCTGTTTTGTTATTGTTCAGCGAACATGTCATCTATTAAAAAGTATAAGCATCATAAATAGCCGGGAAACGTTAACAAGGTCTATCCCACCCTCGGCGTACCACGCGCTCCTCAACTGGTATAATTTTATTAGAAATGGTTGAATTGGTTTAGGTAAGTGCGTGGTGCCTGGAACCAACCGCGTAATTTCGTGGTTGAAAGGAAAATTCAATTGAATAAACGCATCTGCATCTGGTTGCCTGAATGGTACTGCTCTTCATGTTGAATGATTTTCCCTTATCAGTGTATGAGCGAACTGGCTTGAGAGGCCATGACAGCTGTCGATGATATTAAATCCCGCATAGATATCGTTGATATAGTATCCGAAACGGTGCAGCTGCGCCGTACTGGGAAAAACTATACCGGTTTTTGCCCATTTCACAGCAACACGCGCACGCCTGCCTTCGTAGTTTTTCCTGAGACAGGCACTTGGCGCTGTTTTGGACAGTGCAATGAAGGGGGAGATATATTTGGATTTGTGATGAAGAAAGAGGGCTGGGATTTTGCCGAGGCCTTGAAATATCTGGCCGGGCGCGCCGGTGTGGAGCTCAAACCGCTTACTCCTCAGGAGCAGACGGCTGTGGAAGAAAACCAGGTTCTGCGAGATTTATTGGAAGGGGCGGTCACCTTTTATCAACATAATTTGACTAATTCCGCAGCTGGTAAGCAGGCTCTCGACTACCTTCAGCAGACGCGCGGTCTTAATGATGAAACCATCGAAGCCTTTGGGTTGGGATATGCCCCTGAATCTTGGGATGCCACCACACTCCACTTACAGTCCAAAGGCTATACCGAAAAAGACTTGCTCGACGCTGGATTAGTCACTCAGCGCGAATCTGGCGGCGTTTATGATCGCTTCCGTCACCGGGTAATGTTCCCCATCCGAGACTACCGTGGTCGCATGGTTGGTTTCGGGGCGCGCATCTTAAACCCGCAAGATATGCCCAAGTTTCTAAATTCTCCCCAAACCGCCCTCTTCGATAAAGGTCGACTGCTCTATGGGTTGGATCGCGCTCGTAAGACTATTCGCGCCTTGGACCAAGCGGTCATTGTTGAGGGTTACCTGGATGTGATTGCTCTACACCAGGCGGGTTATGCCAATGCCGTCTCGCCGATGGGCACAGCCTTGACGGAGGCGCAGCTACGATTGCTGAAACCCTACACACGCAGCATTGTGCTGGCGCTGGATGCGGATGCTGCCGGCGATAAAGCCACCTTACGTGGCCTTCAAATTGCACGCCAGGCCCTTGACCGGGAATCCGATCCGGTATTCGATGCGCGCGGTTTGTTAGGGTACGAGGCACGCTTACAGGCGGATATTCGCGTGACCACCCTCCCCGAGGGCATGGATCCCGATGAGGTGGTCATTAGCAACCCATCTGAATGGGAGCGGATCTTGGCAGAGGCCCGCCCGGTCGTAGTGCATGTCATGGATACCCTGTCTGCCAATCGTGATCTCGAAAATGGTAAGGTGAAATCCGAGATCGCCGCTCAGGTACTGCCGCTCATCAACGATCTCTCTGACCCCATCGAGCGGGACACTTACCGCCAGCGGCTGGCACGCTTGCTCAAAGTTGACGAGCGTACCTTAATTGGAGGTAGATCGACCCGGGGGCGCGGACGCAGATCCTTCTCGAGACCTGCCATCTCGCCTCGTCAAGGTGAAGGGCAAACCCTAGCAGGTCTGTTGGGCGTGAGTGATCCGGCAGCCGCTCGCTATGCCCTGGAAGCGCATTGTCTGGGTGTTTTGCTCCGACTTCCCGATCTGGTTTATCGGGTTGATCGTGCCTTACAAGAGCGCAGCCTTTCGCGGTTGTCCCTCGACGATTTCGAATCAGCTGACCATCGCGCTTTGTTGCGTTTTATCGAAGAATCGTTGGAACAGGATCATGCTGAACCACTGCACTATGTTTTCAATAGTTTATCCTTACCGCTCATGGATCTGGCAGACGGGTTATTGGAGAACACGGAAAAGCTAGATCCGAATGAAGAGCGTGTTATGGATGATCTCATACGAACTATCTTAGAATTACGGCGACGCCACTTGCACCAGAACATTGAGTATTTACGGTTCTTAATGGAGGAGGCGCAAGAATCAGGCGACAGACGTGCAAGCGATTACCAACAATCGATGATGCAGTACATCATGACTTTACGGACATTGGATCAGGCCTTAGGTCAGTACACAAGCCGTGTTGTTTGATGACAAAGTCGAAAAATAGAATTGGACTTCAAGATTCAGAACCGGACGATCTTTTCCCGGAGATCGCTGACGAGCAAGACGACTCGAATGGCAGATTGCCCGTGGATCGGGTAGACGATCTGCTGTCAGAAGCTGGTTTGAACGAGGAAGGAGAACCGGATCAAGACGAGCTTTCTAGAGAAGAGCAGGATCTGGAAAATCTAACCAAAGAGGAGCCGATTGATTTGCTGGAAAATCCCAGCTTAATGATTGAATTAAATGAAGATCCCGTCCGCTTGTATCTCAAAGAAATCGGGGGAATTGACCTTTTATACACGGATCAGGAATTTTGGTTGTCCAGCCGTATGGAGGCAGCCAGGCGCATTGATTTGCTTGCCCGGCAGCATCCGATCGCCAAGCGAGGTGATTCCCTACCTCGCAGCATTTACCGCGCGCTCTTTGATGAGTTGAGAACTTCCTGGGGTCGCGTGGTAGAAGATACGACTCGCTTAGGATTCGATATGCCCAATCTAAATCCTATCCTCATGGAAGCCCAGATGTTACGCCACACCTGGGATAGCACTTCGCTCTCTTACCTGAGAGGTTACCTGGACAATGGTTTGTGGGGCAATGATCCCTTATGGGATGTGGTCGCTCGAAACTGTTTCACCGTGTTCATCTGTCTCAATGTGCTTCCAAATGAATTGGCAACAAAAATTCACGATTTCATCAGCAGCCGTGGTGGTATCCCCTCTGCCAGAACCTTTTCTCGTTATTTGCCTTCCGATCAAGTGTTGCAGGAAGAATTAGATGAGGTGCAGTATCGCGCCCTGGAATCTCACCACGCCATCATTCGTGCCAATTTACGATTGGTAGTCAGTGTCGCTAAACGCTATATTGGGCGCGGTAGTTCTTTCCTGGATTTGATCCAGGAGGGGAACATCGGCCTTTTGAGAGCTGTCGCCAAATTTGATCCTGCCCGCGGATATAAATTCAGCACCTACGCTACTTGGTGGATTCGCCAATCCATCAGCCGTTCAATCGCCGATCAGGCTCGCACCATCCGTATTCCTGTACACGTTTTTGAGTCAATCAACCGTTTATTGCGGGTGCAGCGCCGCTTAGTTCAGCAATTAAGCCGCGAGCCAACTAGTGAGGAGTTGGCCCTGGAGGCTGGTTTCCTCGAGCCGCAGGATGAACAGGTTATTTTGCGATCCCGCTCTGAGGAAGCGGCTTTACCTGTGGATGTGCGCAGGCGCTGGATGAGAGCTGCGAATAAAGTTGATCGCATTATGCGTGCTGCCGAAGAACCAATGTCTCTGGAGAGCCCCGTTGGCAGCGAGGAAAGCAGCCAGTTGGGCGACTTTATCGAAGATGAAGACGCTCTTGAACCTATGGATGCCGCATCACGCGAAATGCTGCGAGAACAGATCAAAAACGCACTGGCTGTACTTTCCGAACGCGAAAGGGAAGTTCTAGAGCTGCGTTTTGGTTTATTAGACGGCAAGGAGCACACTCTCGAGGAAGTAGGCCAGTACTTTAGCGTTACCCGGGAACGCATACGCCAGATCGAGGCGAAAGCGTTACGCAAACTTCGTCATCCCACCCGCAGTAAGAACCTGCGCGATTATCTTGGATAAATGCCTGCGTCGCTCCCGACATTCTGGTCCCTGATATCAGGGGGAATTGTATTGCTACTTCCAGGTCTGGCCTGGCAGACCTGGTTCTATGAAGACGGCAAAGATTTATTAGAGCTCTTGGCCGAAGCCATTGGCGTGAGCCTGGCCATCACCGCCCTGCTTGCCCTGTGGGTGTTCCTGCTTGGCTGGCATTTTTCAGGAATCGCTCTGATCGTTATCTATGCCTTGGTGGGGCTCTTGGTTCTGCTCGGTTTCGTCTATCGAATCGGTGGGAGACATGCCTCCCAGGAATTCGACTTTTCAGACGATGCCAGCGCTCCAATCCGTCCAAAACACTATGCCATTATCCTTTTGGTTGCCTTTGGGATACTCCTGGTCTGGCGTTTTTACCAGGTGCGAGAGCTGGTGCTGCCAGCCTGGGTGGATTCTGTACACCATACGCTGGTGGTGAGGGCCATATTGGAAAATGGGGGCTTGCTGGGGAATCTTGAGCCTTACATGCCGGTGCCTTTCTTTTATCACTTTGCATTTCATATCCTGGCAGCTTCCTTCTCATTCTGGAGTCGTTTAGAACCCGCCCAAGCCGTGTTGTTTTTTGGACAGATACTGAATGCCGTGGTTGCTATTTCAGTTTACCGATTGGGCATGGCGCTGTGGACGGACTGGCGACGAGCGGTTCTAGCAGCTGGTCTGACCGGTTTTGTTTTCCAGATGCCGGCATATTACGCTAGCTGGGGGCGCTACACGCTACTGGCTGGATTGGTATTGTTACCGCTTGCCATGGCGGAAGCCCTGGATATTGTTCATCATGGTGGTACAAACCGTCGCATCGCCAGGATGGTGCTATTCAGCGGTGGCTTGCTGCTCGCGCATTACTTCGCAGCTTTGCTGCTGGCAATTTTTCTTTTTTTTCTGGGAGTCCAAGTATTTTTTCGAGACATCCAACGTGGAAAAATCATCAGGGGGAGCCGTTGGCTTCCCCTGGTTGGAGCTTCAACTGGGGGCTTTCTTCTATCTGTGGCTTGGATCTACCGAACATGGACCTATGTGAGCGCAGGGGTGAATGTAGGGTTCACCCTGTCATCCCAGGATATTGAAGCACAGTATTTCTCCAATTACCTGTCTTACCTTTGGCGTATAGCGGGTCCCAATCACAATCTCATACTTCTTTTCCTGGCGATAATTGGTCTTTTGGTGGCTCTTTGGCGCCGCGAAACGCGCCCGTTTGGACTTTGGGCGCTCACAATGGGTCTTATGAGCATCCCCTGGGGCCTACATATAAATCCCTTTCGACCTGACCATGCTGTAATCGTCCTGTTTTTACCAGCGAGTTTGCTGGTCTCAGATTTATTTTTTTCGGCGATAGACCGATTGCAGTTGGTTTGGTCTGCCAGGATCTTTCAGGTCACTTTGGCAGCCGGCCTCGCCAGCTTGATGGTCTGGGGCATTTGGACGACGCGTTCAATTATCAATCCAGCAACTGTGCTGGCTAACCAGGCTGATCTTCAAGCGATCGAATGGATTGGTAATAACACCCCGCCAGATGCCCGTTTTTTTATCAATGTGGTTTATTGGCAAGCTGGAAACTATCGGGGAGTGGATGGTGGCTGGTGGATCACTCCGATTACCGGACGGGAAACGCTGCTGCCTGCAGCACTTTATGCTGCTGGCAACCATGACTATATTCAGCAGGTGAACGATCTGGCCGCTGAAGCCAGCCAGCTGCAGACATGCACGCCCGAATTTTGGGAGGTAATCCATACCGATGCGCTGACATATATCTACATAAACAATAAACGTGGTTCACTGCACGCAGACCAGCTGGGTGGATGCTCACTCCTGAAGCTTGTTTATGCAGAAAATGAAGTGTCAATTTATCAGGTCATAAAGTAACCAGATGCTGAACGCCCTGGGCGTCTATCCCTGAAATCCTTGATGAAAGCTGATCCTGAAAAGTGCTTTATTGAAATAAGATTTATGGATTTTCTAAGATTGCAAATCTTATTGTGAAATTTGACACCTGTCACTGCTTATGATAAACTAACCCGCATAGCCTGACGAGTGCAACAGCAGGGGGCAAGCCCGTGCAACTGCCCGTTAAGGTTTTTCAGGTCAGGACATGGGTAACAGCGAATTTGCACTCTTACTTAACCTTCTTTGAGGGTTTCCGTATGTTAAATGAGTATCTGCCGATTGCAATCTTGTTCATTCTGGCAACAGGCCTGGCTGGATTGGTGATGATCAACGGACACGCATTTGGACCCCGGCAACTCACTGAGCGAAAATCGCAACCATATGAATCCGGGATTATGGCGATCGGTCAGGGTACCCAGCGGATGCCAGTGCACTTTTACCTGGTTGCCGTGCTTTTCATCTTATTCGATATTGAGGTGGTCCTTTTCTTCCCCTGGGCGGTAGTATTTCGGAGTCTGGGGATTTTCGGGTTGGTAGAGATGCTCATCCTCGTCTTGATCTTACTGGTAGGCTATTTTTATGCCTGGAAAAAAGGAGCATTGGCTTGGGAGCAGAACAAAAAGCAGCTAATCGCGGTATCGTGACCATGTGCCTGGAGCAAGCCGTAAACTGGGTGCGCCCCAATGCCATGTGGCCCATGCTTTTTGGGCTGGCTTGCTGTGCGATTGAGATGATGGCCGCCCAGGCATCGAATTACGATATGAGCCGCTTTGGCATGGAGCTGATGCGCGCAAGCCCTCATCAATCTGGCCTTTGTAACTTTTGCCCAACCTCAGGCGTCATTAAACGGTCAGAGCTTCGTCTTGTTCGTGATGGCAGTCGCAACCGCTGATATGGCGGATGGATTGGCTTTGATTGTGGCAATATACCGAAACAAACAAAGTATAGATGTGGATGAGATCAGCAGTTTAAATGGTCAGGATATCGGTTTCAGTTATGCCTGAAACTCCGGAGAATTAAAAATGTTCCTAAGTGAAGTTGCTGCCACCGGGGGATTTTTCAACTTAGTGCCCTTCATCGTGTTTTTCCCGGTCATTGGGATGCTGATAAATATTAGTTTTGGCGGCCGTATGGGAGAATTAACCATCGGTTGGATAGCCAGCCTGGCCTCTGGCCTTTCGTTTGTGGTTTCTGTACTTCTGGCGATCTCCCTGCTCGGTCACCCCGAAGGGGATATTGTCCCTTTGCTGGATTGGATTACGTCTGGACAAGTTCATTTGCGCTGGGCTTTCCAGGTGGATACCCTCTCGGTGACCATGATGTTGGTGGTTTCCGGAGTGGGCACCTTGATCCACATCTATTCCATCGGTTATATGCACAACGACGTGCGTTTTAATGAAGACCTTGGGCGATATCGCCGGTTCTTTGTCTTCATGAACCTGTTTATCGCCATGATGATGATCTTGGTGAGCAGTGACAGCTACCTGATGTTGTTCGTCGGTTGGGAAGGAGTTGGACTGTGTTCTTATTTGTTAATCGGCTTCTGGTATGAAAAGGGAGCAGGAGGACTCGGCAATGCCATCGCCGCTAAAAAAGCTTTTGTCACCAATCGTATAGGCGACTTTGGCTTTTTAATCGCAGCTTTCTTGATCTACACGGCTTTTGGCACTTTCACGTTTAACGATGTATTCGCAAAAGCCCCCCAAATAGCACAAACCATGCCGGCTATCATCCTCGCCATCACCTTGTTTATGCTTTTAGGGGTGACCGGTAAATCTGCCCAACTGCCCCTCTTCGTGTGGCTGCCGGACGCTATGGCTGGCCCGACACCGGTCTCTGCCTTGATCCATGCCGCTACCATGGTAACGGCCGGTGTTTATCTAGTCGCCCGGTCGCATGTGCTTTACAGCTTGGTACCCCAAGCTCAAAATGCGGTGGCCTTGGTGGGCGGCATCACAGCTTTCTTTGCTGCTACCATCGCCGTAGGGCAGTTCGACATCAAGAAAGTGCTGGCTTATTCCACAATCAGCCAGCTGGGATATATGGTTGCAGCTGTGGGTATGGGCGCTTTTGCAGCCGGTATGTTTCATCTGATAACGCACTCCTTCTTTAAAGCGCTCCTGTTCCTCTCTGCTGGTTCCGTCATCCAAGGTATGGAGCATGGCCACCATCAAGCCGAACACGACCCCCAGATAAGGAAATCTTTCAGGCAAAGCAGCGAGCATCTGGATCCACAAGATATGCGAAATATGGGCGGCTTGCGCAACCGCATGAAACTTACTTTCTGGGTGTATCTGATCGGCGCGCTGGCTTTGGGTGGCGTTCCGCCCCTAGCTGGATTCTGGTCCAAGGATGAAATTTTGGGCGATGCGTTCTCCATAAATACTGCGGTTTACTGGTTGCTTGCCATTACAGCTTTTCTGACCGCTTTCTATATGGGTCGCCAGGTGTTGATGGTCTTCTTTGGTGACCCTCGCACAGGCGCAGCCACGGCAGCCAGGGAGAGCGCCCCGCTTATGACCATTCCTTTAGCTGTTTTGGCAACCTTATCGCTGTTAGGTGGGGCTTTGAATTTTCCCGGCGTGCATAGTTTATCTACATGGTTGGAACACACCATTGCAAGCATCCACCCGAGTGAATTCAACTTGCTTCTGGCTGGTTTCTCCGCTTTTCTGGCCTTACTGGCGATATTCATCTCCTGGCTGCTTTACTCGAAGCGTTATCAAGCAATGCTGAAGTTGCCCCCTGCCAGACGAGTCGACGACCCCTTGCGTCAGATCATTGGACCAGTTTTCACGGCACTTGAGCATAAGTGGTGGGTCGATGAGTTCTATTCAGCCCTCATCTTAAATCCATATAAATCCCTGGCCAGGTTGATGATCACAGGCGAAGAAGAAGCCGACGAAAAGGAGTTTTGGGAATACTGGGTTCATGAAGTGGCGCTGGTGGGGGGATTCAGAGCTATATCTGATTTCCTGGCTCTGATCGTGGATTTGGAGGTCATTGATGCCACCTTCAACGGTCTCGCCGAAGCCACCAGGTGGGTTGCTTCAAAGTTGCGCCGCATCCAAACCGGTTATGTTCGCAATTACGCCCTTTCGATGTTTCTGGGTGTTGTAATCATCGTGGGTTACTTGCTCATACGTAGGTGAGTCAATTGAGCTTGTTTATCGGCTACCTTTAGTTTACTCTGAAGGGAATCGATTATTAATTATTTCAAAGAGGACTTGATATGAACGCTTGGTTACTTTCTCTGCTCATTTTCTTCCCTATGATAGGGGTCTTAATCATCCTGTTTATAAATCCCGAGCAAAAGAACGCGGTTCGCTGGGTTGCATTTTTGACCTCTCTGGTCACTTTTGGCATTTCTCTGCTAGTGCTGGTTCGATTTGATGCCAGCCAGGCAGATCTTCAACTATTGGAAAACGTGCCCTGGATCGATGTGGCGGATTTCCAAATCTCTTACCAAGTCGGCGTGGACGGGCTGAGCCTGCTGCTGGTGCTCTTGACAGCATTGCTGACACCGATTGCAATTCTCTCTAGTTGGGACGCTATACAGGAGGGCGTCAAGAATTACATGATTTTCTTCCTGTTGTTGGAAGTGGGCATGCTGGGGGTATTCTTGTCACTCGACCTGTTTCTGTTCTATCTCTTCTGGGAATTCAGTCTGGTGCCGATGTATTTCTTGATCGGTGTATGGGGAGGTACCCGCCGCATTTACGCCGCTATCAAGTTCTTCCTATACACGATGGCAGGCTCGATATTAATGCTGTTGGCGATCTTGTGGTTGGGAATCACAAGCCGGACTTTCTCCCTGACAACCCTAATGGCGGGAACCCAAATCCCCCAGAATATCCAAATCTGGCTTTTCCTGGCTTTTGCCATCGCTTTCGCCATCAAAGTGCCCATGTGGCCCTTCCATTCCTGGTTGCCAGATGCCCATGTAGAAGCTCCGACTGCCGGCTCTGTTATCCTAGCAGGCGTGCTGCTAAAGATGGGCGCCTACGGTTTCTTGCGGTTTAATCTCTCGCTCTTCCCTCACGCTTCAGTTCGGCTGGCTCCATGGTTCGCCATTATCGCGATTATCGGTATCATCTATGGTGCCATTGTATCCTTTGCACAATCTGACTTGAAGAAGCTGGTCGCTTACTCATCGATCAGCCATATGGGTTTCGTTGTCCTGGGTTTGTTTGCCCTGAATATCCACGGGGTAGAGGGCTCGATTATCCAGATGGTCAACCACGGTATTAGCACGGGAGGTTTGTTCCTCCTGGTAGGTATGATTTACGAGCGCCGTCATACCCGGCTGATGAGCGCTTTTGGCGGTTTGTGGGCAATCATGCCGGTCTACGGCGCTATGACTTTGATAGTGACGCTTTCCTCGATGGCTTTGCCGGGTTTGAACGGTTTTGTTGGAGAGTTCACCATCCTTCTGGGCGCTTTTGACTCGAAAATCCTGGGTTCTTATTGGTACGCCAGCGTGGCTGCCCTGGGCGTAATTCTGGCGGCAGTCTACCTGCTACAGATGTTCCAGAAGGTCTTCCTCGGTCCAATCACAAATGAGGAAAACCGCACCCTGAAAGATCTCAATTGGCGTGAGATTCTCTCGGTTGTTCCACTCCTGGTAGTAATCCTGTGGATCGGGTTGTACCCCGCGCCGTTCTTCCACCTGATGGCGCCTTCTGTAGAAAAGCTCGTGACCACCCTGCACGCGGCTGCGGGAATTCCTTAACCGCAAGCTCATGAGTCACAAGCTATTATCGAATTCTTGGCATAGTGCCTGCTTACACTATCGTCAAACCAGCTGCGTGACGAATCCCTCTTGAATTACACCGTGAACTTTGTTGGTCAGGAGATCGTATAAGCTTAAAAGAATGAACTGCCAACCTAATCGTTACAACGCCAGTGAACATGCTGGTCGTATGGGCTGGTGGACTCCTGTTGGCGGATTTGTTCATACCCAGAGAAACCAAGGGCCTCACCGCCTTGCTGGCTGCTTTTGGTCTGGTTATAGCCCAATGCTTCTCTTAGGCCTGGATCGATGGGGGAACATTTGGCCTTCAACGGCATGGTAGTGGTAGATGGCTTCGCCATCTTCCTGACCTTGGTGTTCCTGAGTAGCGGTCTTGTGGGTGTCGCCCTGGTATATGATTATCTCAACCAGCGGGGTATCGAGTGCGGCGAATACTACCTACTATTGCTCTTTTCAATCAACGGCATGATCATGATGGTCATGGCAGCAGACCTGATTGTCGTCTTTCTCACCTTGGAACTGTTATCTATTCCCCTCTATGTTCTGGCTGGTTTCACCCTTCCGGAGTCTCAATCAGAAGAGGCCTACCTGAAATATTTCTTGCTGGGAGCATTTGCTGGTGGGTTCCTGGTTTAGGGTGTCGCCCTGGTTTTTGGGGCAACCGGCACAACCACACTATCCAGTATCAGTGAAAGTAGCTTCTTTCTTATCAGGGTTTCTTGTGCTCTTAGCGGCTTGTTCACCATTCCCGCGATTTCTGCATGGAGCGCCAACCCTAGTGTCCGAAATAAGATTGCGTTCCCTGGCGAAAAATAAGGGCATCCTGATCGGTGCGGCTGCAGCGGAGAGGTTTTTTCAAGGTGATCCCACCTACGCAGATGTGCTTGCGAAAGAGTTTAACCAGTTGACGCCCGAAGACGGCATGAAATTTGCCTCATTGCACCCCAAGCCAGAGACTTATGATTTTAGAGAAGCGGACTATTTGGTAGCCTTTGCGAGTGCCCACGATATGCTCGTACGCGGCCATACCCTGGTTTGGGATTCTCAATTACCTAAATGGCTGACCTCAGGGAATTATTCGAGGGACCAATTGATCGAAATCCTGCGCGATCACATCCATACGGTGGTTGCCCACTTTAGGGGACAGGTGATCGCCTGGGATGTGGTCAATGAGGCTTTTGACGAAGAGGGTAATTTAAGAGATACCATTTGGTCCCGGGGGATTGGATCGCAGTATATCTCGCTGGCCTTTGAATGGGCTCACCAAGCCGACCCTGCAGCAAAGCTTTTTTATAACGACCATGGCGGGGAAGGTCTGAACGAGAAATCAGACGCCATCTATCAAATGGCTATCGATCTGTTGCGTGATGGAGTACCGATCCATGGCATCGGTATGCAAATGCATGTGGGATTAAGCGCTTCACCGCCCCCTGACCAGGTGGCGGCGAATATGAACAGACTGGCCGAACTGGGCTTGCAAGTAGACATCACCGAGATGGACGTGCGCATCGGGCCGGAAAGCAGCTCTGAGAAGTTGGCTAGACAAGCGCAGATTTACGGAGACACGTTGGCTGTATGCCTGCAGGCTGAGAATTGTGGGGCTTTTGTAGTCTGGGGAGTAAGCGACCGTCAGTCCTGGATACCACGTGATATGGGGACGTCTGACTCGCCTTTAATCTTTGACGAATTTTACAAACCCAAGCCCGCCTATGTCGAGCTGGTCGATGTTCTAAAAGGGAAGTAATGCCAAGGTATCCTGCTGCCCGGTTACCTGTAAGGTTCATGCCCCCCCGAATGGGTAAGCCAGGTTCAGCTGTTCAGATCAGGGATGTTGGGGTTCGCCGTATAGCTGACGGTGTACTACGCTCAGGGCACGCACCTGATCGGCTGCGTGGTACGAAGAGCGCACCAGCGGGCTGCTCTCGACCCACTTGAAGCCGATCTCCAGACCGTATGATTTGATTTCTTCAAACTCTTCCAAGGTATAGTAACGTTCAATCGGCAGGTGCTGTTTGCTGGGCTGTAGATATTGACCAACCGTCAAGATATCCACGCCCCAACTGCGCTGGTCGCACATCACAGCCCTGATCTCATCGATGGTCTCGCCCAACCCCACCATAATGCCCGATTTGGTGAGCACATCCGCATCGAGTTTCTTTGCATT
Source organism: Anaerolineales bacterium (assembly GCA_034430155.1). Taxonomy (GTDB): domain Bacteria; phylum Chloroflexota; class Anaerolineae; order Anaerolineales; family UBA4823; genus DAOUET01. The sequence goes on along the minus strand of DAOUET010000035.1, from coordinate 17,779 downwards.
GGTCAGGGTAGCTGCGGCCCAATCATAGCGGTCTTGTGGTTGCACCTTTTTGAACAGGCGTACCACGGTCTCGACATTGTGATTGAGAATCTCGGGACGGGCGTCCATCACAATCTTGAGTGCTTCCAGGCTGCCTTTGAAGTCAGGGATAAGCACTTCGATAGAACAGCCCGGGTGAATCTCCCTGATACGATTGATGACCATGGCGAAAATTGGAGCGCCGCCATCCTTACGGTCGTCGCGGTTGACACTGGTGATCACCGCGTGTTTTAAGTTCATAGCTTTGACGGCTTGGGCGATGCGCTCTGGCTCCAACCAATCTAAAGGGGAGGGCTGGCCGTGTTTAATGTCACAGAAACCGCAGGTACGGGTGCACACGTCGCCCAACATCAAAAAAGTCGCCGTTCCAGCGCCCCAGCACTCACCCATATTTGGGCACATAGCCTCTTCACAGACTGTGTGCAGGGCTTTGGTCCGCATTAGGTCCTGCAGCCATTGGTAGGTTTCGCCCGTGGGTGCCCGTACTTTTATCCAATCGGGTCGGCGCAAGGGTGTCGTGTTTACTTTTTCAGGGTCAATACGATCTCTGGTTGGGGTAACTGCCATGCTTTCCTTTATCCAACAATATTTGGTGTAACAGTCAGAATTCTCAGGGGTCCTTTGGACAGACCAGGACTACCCAAAATAAGCCAAACAAATCCTTGATCTGCCTGAGTCCTGATTATCAATTATCTACCTATAACGCCATGACCTTCAACATTTTGAGGTCTGGCAATCCTATTCTACCGCATAATCACATGCATAACCTTATACCGTGCTTAACGGGGTGATCCTCAACAGCCCCCTTGAAAAAGCTGCTTTAACGCCTCATGACAGATTTTTAAGGCGTGTTAAAATTGAACCATATCCCATCAATTTCAACTGCAAAACGGAGGCTTAAATTCTTATGCCCGCTGATGCCTTTCTCCAACATTTGCTCAGCCTGCCTAGCGTGGTAACCGCCCGGTTATCACCAGATGGGCGTTGGGTGGCTTTTGAGTGGTACCGGATTCACGAAAATCTGGATGTTTTCGTGGTACCCACGGATGGTTCAGCGCTGCCAAAAGCCCTGACACATACCCCAGAATTCACCGAGTTGGTTAGCTGGGCTCCACAGAGCCAGGCGGTGATCGTTCAAGAGGACCACGACGGAGATGAACATGCCCGTCTCTTCCGGGTGGATCTTGATCGCCCAGGGCAGATGCAGCCGCTGACAGAAGATCGTCCAGCTTATTTCCTGCGAGGTGGTGACCTTCATCCGGATGGAAGCTGTTTATTTTACGGGGCTAATTACGATTTCCTGGCTGGTGAAGTGATCGAACCGACCTGGGTCTACCGGCATGACCTGCACAACAAAAAAAGGATTCCCATTGCCCGCCCGACAAAACCCATTTACATGCAGGTCAGCCTCAACCTCCCTGGTACCCATTTGTTATACGATCGCAAGGACCGGCATCCGGCCGGACGGCAGTTCTATTTGGTGGATATTGATGGTAAAGAAGATAAAGAGATCCTGAATTTCGGCGATCAGGTTAAAACCTTCGCCCGCTGGTTCCCGGACGGGCAGAATATCCTGGTGCTGTCGGAATCGGTGGATGGCGATCCGCAGGAGCACATCAGCCTGGGGGTTTATCATTGGCCAAGCGAGCAGATGCGTTGGCTGGTCGACGATCCTAATCGTATGATTGAAGGTGCCTGGGTATCGCCTGATGGGGCCATCGTAGTGGACGAAATTCGGGCAGCACGCCATGTATGTAGTTTTCTTGACCTGGATAGCAGAAAAGAGCAAGCCTTTGCACCTATCCCGGGTAACCTTATCCCCTTGGGAAAGGCCGCCGATGGTGCCTGGGTAGCCCTCTACTCATCGGCTACTTCGCCCACCGATCTGGTGCGCTTCCCAGCTGGCGATACCCAACCGCTACTCACCTCCCTCACGCGGGTTTGGCAATGCACGCAGCTAAAGCCCGAACAGCTCACACCTGCCGAAGATTTCCGCTGGCAATCCGTGGATGGCCTGGAAATCCAGGGATGGCTTTACCGCGCCCGTCCAAAGGGGATCTCTGGCAAGAAACCGCCTCGCTCGGTGATCTACGTTCACGGCGGACCGACCCACCATTCCGAGGACAAATTCAACCCTGAGATCCAGTATCTGGTTTCAAAGGGATTTAACGTGTTGGATGTAAATTACCGTGGCAGCACTGGTTTTGGTTTGAAGTTCCGGGAGGCAATCAAGCAGGATGGCTGGGGTGGTCGCGAGCAGGCTGATATCGCAGCCGGAGCGCAAGCCCTCATCCGGGTGGGTCTGGCTGAGCCGGGTCGAGTTGGCGTAACCGGCACATCCTATGGCGGTTATAGCTCCTGGTATTTGATCACACACCTGCCTCCAGAAACCATCAGCGCCGCTGCGCCTATTTGCGGTATGACCGACTTGGTGGTTGACTATGAAACTACCCGGCCAGACCTGCGCCCATACAGCGAGGAGATGATCGGCGGACGCCCAGATCAGGTGCCTGAGGTCTATTTCCAACGCTCGCCCATCAACTTCGTGGAGAACATCCGCGGAAAAGTGCTAATCGTTCAGGGAGCCCAGGACCCAAACGTTACTCCGGAAAACGTGCACCAGGTCGTCCAACGATTGGAAGCCCACGAGGTCCCCTTCGAGCTGCTGGTTTTCGATGATGAGGGGCATGGCATCAGCAAGCCGGTGAACCAGGCCAATCTGTTTGAATATTTGGCAGACTTCTTCGCCAGGGCATTGTAAACACAACAACCTCTGACCCCGCCGGGATAGCAGCTAGCCCTGGTTATCCGGTTTTGCGCACATAAATCCTGACCCCCTTGACGCCGACGACTTCTACCTGTTCCCCTTCTACGATGATCCCTGTCTGCCCGGCCACTAACTCTGCAGTCCACAGCTCTCCACCCAGCTGCACAGTGCCAGTCCCATAAGGTGCCAGGTTTGAGCGGGTAATACCCAACCTGCCGACGAGTGACTCCTGGCCGGTGCGGATGGGTGCTTTTTGAGCCCGCAGGGCGAAGGTCAAGATGGTGAAGAAAATAGCAGCGGTGAATATCGAAGTGCCTACCACCAGGGGCACCGAGACTTGCTGGAATGCAGGGGTCCCGGGTGAATTAAACAGCACCAACGCTCCGACGATCAACGAGCCCACCCCCGCCGTAGTAAGGGCACCATGGGTGGGCGCTTTTATATCCAGGATAAAAAGCACAAATGCTGTTGCTATGAAGATCAGTCCAAAAAAGTTGACCGGTAAGATGTCGAGGCCGTAGGCGGCCAGCGCCAGGCTCATAACGCCGATGAAGCCAGCCACCCATCCTCCCGGACTGGATAGTTCAATAAGAATAGCTTGCACCCCAATGGTCAGTAGTATAAAGACGATATTAGGATCAGTGAGAGTGGCCAGAAGCTGCTCGATCAGCGATTGGTTGAAGGGGATAACGATTGCGTCGCTGGTATGCAAAATCTGGAATCCCGAGATGGTTTCCACACTGAAGCCATCCAGTTGCTGCAGGAGGTCGGGCACATCCGCTGCAATGAAGTCCACCAGATGGACTTGTATGGCTTCACTGGCTGAAGCAGCCTTGGCTGTATCGATGGTGTCTTGAGCCAGTTGGATGGCATCCGCACCGCGCCGTTCCGCCAGGGAACGAACCGTGGCTTTGAGGATGTTCTTCTCCTTCGCCTCAATGGTCGTGCCCAGATCCTGGCCTTCCGATCCCACCGGGCTGGCCGCTCCAATAGCGGTTTCGGGTGCCATGGCGGCGGCGTGGCCGGCCAAGGTAATCACCGTGCCTGCGCTCGCCGCCATGGCGCCGCGCGGGGCGACATATACAACGATTGGTATCGGGCTGTTACGGATCGTCTGTACCATGCGATTCATTAAAGCAACATTGCCACCTGGGGTATTGAGTTGGAAGACGATCAACTCAGCGCCACCTCCTTCGGCAGTCCGGATACCTCGATCCAAATACTCAGCCATAGCGGGGGTCAGAGGGCCATCAGCAGTCAATAGCAACACCTGGGGAGCCTCTCCTTTAGCGAGGACCCCTTGAAGAAGCGGTGACAAGGTAAATATCAGCGCTAGCAGACCGGTAATCACTACTAAACGAAAAATGAGGGGACACTGGGATTGATTATCCATAACACCTTCAAGAAGAACCGAATCTGACGAACACTCAATTTATTATAGCCCGATTCAATCCACTAATCCGGGATTTTTCAGGAGCTACGTAATTCACGCGCTTCTAGGTGTTTTAGGCGAATTTCAACCGCCAAAATCCCCCAAATCAAGGTGCTAAGTAATCAATCAATGGATTACCAACAGGATATTTTAGGGACAATATGTCCCATATAAATTGGGACACCTGCCTCATGACAAGGGGATTCATCCTTTGTATAGTACGAGAGATGATTTCAGGAGAGTAGGTTTTAATATGAGCCCCACCCTCGCATTTTGCGCCGGTTAGTTGTTTATGAAAGCCGGGAACTTTCCGGAAAAATATTCTGGGCTGGAACCCTCTCAGACATAAAAAAGGAGACAATGATGAGAAAATTCCTGAAGTGGTTAGGCATTGTAGTAGGTGGTCTGGTAGTTTTGCTTGTGTTGGTTGTGGTTACCCTTGGATTGCTGGGAGGAGCCCGGCTGAACAGGACCTTCGATATCCAACCGGAAACATTGAACATCCCCACTGACGAACAGTCATTAGAGCGTGGTAAACATCTGGTGGACGTGGCCTGTAAATCCTGTCATGGTCAGGATCTCAGTGTTCAAGTTCAGGCCGATGAGTTAGGACCGATGAGTGCATGTCACTTTGGGGGCAGGTTTAACCTGGCGACTGAAGTCACTGCGACAAAAGCGCAAAATCCGCCCTTCGGGGGATTTAGAATCTGGCACATGCCAAGTTTTGCGTTCTCGTTAATGAAGATTTATCTGACCCCCCACCCCATGCTCGAGAGCCCTTTGCCGGAAGCGGCTTGGGATTAGGTATGCAGACAAATCAAGCCCCAGGCCTTCTTGGCAGGAGACCTGGATTAAATAAAATAGTACCAGGTCACCCCAAGCAAATACGAAAAATCTTGCATAAGAAAATGACCGCTATATGATCTCTTCGGTCACGAGAATGCCATGTCGCCGGAGCTCTTCAACAAAAAGGCGGGCTGGAACCATCTTTTCAACGCCTCCCGCACCGCGGGGGGTCTGACCTCGAGCCATCATCTCAGCAACGATGGCTGCGCTCCAACCTGTACTGCGTTCCATGGCTGTGAACCCGGTTTTTTCATCGAAGTAGTCGATCACCTGGACGAGTGCCTGGGTATCGCGGCTGTCCTTCTTGCCCAGAGCCTTCACCCGCACGATGACCAGGTCTTTATCTTCGGGAAAGTTCACCTTAGGTTCAAACAAAGCGTGAAACACCTCCCGAGGGACAACCTGCATGCCATCTACTTTGACCGGCTCTTGATCCCACAGACCTAAATCGTAAAAAGCGCGCAGTTGGGAAAAGTGGCCTGGGTGGCGAAGGGTTAAATTCTGAAGAGTCCTCAGTTTGCCTTCAAACGTCCACGGCATAGTATCCGTACCCCCACCTGCGACAAAGGCTTCGAGAGTACCAATGGGTTCTGGAAATTCGACCGTCTCCATTTCGGTCATGGGCTCAACTTCAGTGATTTTCCAATCCCGCAGGAAGATTGCCGGTTCAGCATATTCGTTGGTCAGGCCGGCAACGTGAAAAGTCAGCAGGTACTTGAAAGGAGACCTGGGATTTTGGGGGATGCCGCCATCCCACATATAAACATCCACCGGTTCATCTAAGGATTCCATGGCGTAAACCATCAAAGAAGTCCCCAGACCCGGCACTTGGCCGCAGTTGGGGATGATGCTCAGACCTTTGCTGCGCGCCGCGGCATCGAATTTGTGCTGTTGGCGGGCGATTTCGGTATTCCCACCGAGATCACATAAATTGACAGCCACATCGAGAGCCATTTTGGTGATATCCAGGTTATAGACATACGGGACCGCGCTCAGGCAGGCATGCATGCCCTCCAATGCTCTTGCCAGGTCTTGGGGATCACTCACGTCCACCCGGGCCGGTTCAGCTATCTGGCGATCTAACAAAGCGTTCACCCGTTCAGTGGCTTTTCGGGCGGCTTCCCAATTTATATCTGCCAGGACTACCCGGTTTGCATCCCCCCAAAGCGCCATGTCGTAGGCAGCTGCGGTGCCTTGTCTCCCAGCACCCAGGACCATGTAATTGTATTGTTCCTTCACAGGTACCTCCATTCAAAATAGGGTTACCACAGCGCCCCGGGTTCGATAGGCTTTGCACTTACCCAGCCGGCACTGTTGGGCAGTAAAACGAGGAAATCATGTCATGAGTATGGCAAGGGCAAAAGCTCTCTACACCCGTTTATCGCAGCCATCCTAGATTCTAATTCAGGTTTCTGAGGAATTAAGAAAAGATTTCACTTGGTTTTGGGTCTGGATGGCCCAGATTTGTCCCCCCCACCCGCCAATCCCTTGCTTGAGAGCACGCTGCCGGACGGCCGCGCGGAGCCCAAAACCTCTGCAGGTTTCGATGTAGGCAGGAATTCCATGGAGGGGGGAATTCATCTCGCTGCAAAGCCGATAATCAGCGCCAATATGGTAAAATATTGAGCGCTAATTCAAGACATAGAGAACGCTCAGGGACGCAGAAAAAAAACAGTCTGCGTCGTTTTAGAGTGTTTATGGGTTAAGGAAAAACCCCAACAAAGCGCGGGCGTGGCCAAGTGGTAAGGCATCAGCCTTCCAAGCTGATATTCGCCGGTTCGAATCCGGTCGCCCGCTCTGGGGCCCGTAGCTCAGTGGCAGAGCGGACGGCTCATAACCGTTTGGTCGGGGGTTCGAATCCCTCCGGGCCCATCTCAAATTAAATGCACCAGGCTGCGAAAGTGGTCTGGTGTGCTTTTTTTTACAAAACATAAATTCAGGGTAGGCAAGGTAGGTTTTTGTTGGACACGGACGGCCTAGACCAGACGGATTTTTCCCCGGCAGATTAAAACCGAATCCGTGTTCTCCGCGCAATCCGTGTCCAAAGGGTTTTAACCCGAGCTCAGGCAGAATATTAATAAAAATTATTCACGTGGTGAATAATTTTTATTCAAGGGGGACAGGAGGTGGATTTCGTCCTGGAATACGGGCGCCGTATATTGGCCATCGAAGTCAAGCGTACCGACCAGCCAAGGTACCGGGACGCCGCTGGGCTGCGCGCTTTTTTGGAGATGCACCCAGGTGCGATCGGAGGAGTGTTGTTGCACGGGGGAGACCGGGTCCTCCAGTTTGGTGAAAAAATCCTGGCGGTGCCATGGAGGAGGGTGACGGGATGAGGAGGGGAAAACCGGGCATATGGCGAGGCGGCACTGACCGGCTGGGTGAGAGGGTATTGCATTTGCACCGGATTTTCTGTATCATAATTAGAGTGAGAAAAATGTTTCTAAGGAGGCATGGGGCATGAAAACCAACCTAGCTCTCAGGCGCCGGGTGCCAGGGGTTGTCGGGGAGCGCCGCTCTGGGGGCGTAGCCATTACCGTCGTTCTGCTCGGGTTGACTGGCTTGTTGGCTGTGGCTCTGGCCCTGGCTTTACCCGGGGTGCGGGCGGATGGGCTTTTTGGAAAAGGGGGTGGATTCTGGATGGCTGCCCCGCTTGCGACCACCCCCATCACCGCGCTTGAAGGGGAGGAAAGGCACCCGGGGGCGGACTACAACCCGCAGATCGATTCTTACCTGGTGGTGTGGGAGGACTACCAGATGGTTTACAGCATCACGGGGGTTGTCGTCGGAGTAGACGGGATCCCCCGCGATGATCCTTTTTATGTATCGAACTACTCTCCCAAGAAAAGCCTGGCTCCAGAGGTGGCCTGCAACACCCAGACGGGCGAGTGCCTGGTGGTGTGGGAGTTTGCTTATGAAGAGAACGTCGACCACGATATCATCGCCCGCCGGGTGGGGAACAATGGCGTACCCGTCGGAAACGAGATCATCATCACTGCAAGCAGAGACTACGAAACCTCTCCTTCGGTAGCATACAACCCATCCACGGACGAGTGGCTGGTAGTGTGGGACAGGGCCTACGACGTGCATAACCGGGACATCGAGGCTGCAGTCCTGGACGCCAGCGGGAGCGTGCAAGCCAGGTTCACGGTCGCCAGCGGTTTGGACGACCAAGCCAATCCCTCGGTGGCGTACGGGTCGAACTATGGTGAGTACCTGGCGGTGTGGGAGGACTTAACATATACCAGCGAGAACCTCAACCTGGTTGCACAGCGGGTGACCAGCGATGGCTCCCTGGTGGGAGGGGTCATCCCCATAACCACCTGGGAATACGAGCAGGTCAACCCCGAGCTAGATTACAACCCAGATTTGGATGAGTTCATGGTGGTATGGGAGGACCACCACTGGGCCTGGGGAGCCGCAGCAGACATCTACGGGCAGCGGGTGAGCGCAGATGGCACCTCGGTGGGGGGGAACTTCGGCATCTCCTGGGAGGATGGCAACCGGCGCCTGAACCCGGACATCGCTTACAAACCCGAAACACTGGAATACCTGGTGACCTGGGAGTACGAGTACACCCCCAGCGACCACGATGTTTACCAACGCCGGGTGAGCGGTGATGGGCAACTGCCTAGCTCCGAAGCGCCCATCTCCAATGAGAACAGCTGGGAAGGGTTACCGGTGCTGGCCAGCGGAAGTGAGCTGGCCTTCCTAATCGTGTGGGAGGATTATCGCAACCAGGCCACCCAAAACGCGGATATTTACGGCGATGTATTCATCCCCGTATCTCCACCGACCACGGAAACCCCGACGGTCACCCCTACCCTCAAGCCGTCGCTGACGCCGACACCAACGTCGACGAGCACACCCACTCCTACCCCCACCCCAACGGCAACCAGCACGCCCACCCCTACTCCGACCCCGACGGCGACGCCCAAGACCTCCCTCGACCTGCAGATCGAAGCGATCGAGCTCACCCAGGGAATTCAGTGCAAGGGTAACAGCAAGTGCAAGGATGGAGATAACGCCGTGCCTTTGATCTCGGGAAAAGCGACTTACGTGCGGGTCTACGTCAAGGTGATAGGCAGCACTAGCCCCGTACCGGACGTATCGGCCAGCGCTCTCGCCTATGTGGGTTACAACCAGTACACCGGCGTCCCACTTAACTCCCCGATCAGCGCGCCGCTCATCCCAGACCGGGCCAAATTCAGCGACACGCTCAACTTCTATTTCTCCGCCAGTGAATTGTCAGCTTCGGGCACAATCAAGGTGACGGTTAACCCCGATCACAAGATCCCCGAGTCAACCTACGCCAATAACTCCAAGACGGTTCCGGTGGCCTTCGTTCACACCCCACCGCTGAAGATTGTACCGATATGGGTGCACTACAAGTGGGGCAATCACTCCAGCTACGTCAACCTGGACATGCCCTGGTGGCTGAACAATTACACGGAGAATATCCTGCCGGTAGGCGAGGTGTATTGGTTGAACATGCCCGGGTCAATGCTGGAGTGGACGGAGAAGGTCGGTCCCGGCGTTGATGGTTGGGATAAACTGTTGGCCAAGATACGCGATTTGAGAAACAAGAACATTTGGTGGTCGTATTTATCTGGGCCGATCGGTTTTGCCCAATTTTACGGCATGTTCCCCTTCGGTCAACAAGAAGGACCTGACTCCGCCGCCGGCCTGGGAGACGACCCAGGCTGGGTGGCGGTCGGGCTGGTGGAGATGACGCACCAGAACCTGGAGGACTGCGCGGACATCCTGGTGCACGAGCTGGGGCACAACTTCGATCGCAGCCACGCCCCATGTGATGTGACCGATCCTGATCCCAATTATCCTTATAGCAACGCGGAATTGGGCGATTACGGCTGGGACCCGCAGGGCGCTGCAGGGGGCAAAGTGCAATCGCTGCCCGATGGTTGGGTGGTGCCGCAAACCAGCTCCGATGTGATGAGCTACTGCCAGGACGAGTGGATCTCGGAGTACACTTACCGCGGTATCCTGGATTACCGCGGGTCCACGCTGGCAAGCGGGTCAAACCTTGAGGAGGGCATGATGGCGCCGGTGAGTGCCGGACAAGAGACCTGGTCGTACCTGTTCGTCTCAGGCAACCTGAGCGACACGCTGGCACTCGACCCATGGTCGATTCTGGAGTTCCCCAGCGGGTATCACAGCCAACCTGGCGAGGGAGCTTACGCGCTGCGTTTGGTGGATGCGGCGCGCCAGACCCTGTTCACCCGCTATTTCGACATGCAGAAGAGCATGCCAAGTTGGCTGCCCGGAGCGCCAGCCGCCCCCACGGTAGCCCCCCTGCAGAGCTTTTACGAAATCGTCCCTTGGTACCCAACAACGGCTTACGTGGAGATCTGGCACGGGGATACTATGTTGGTTGAGCGCGCCACCAGCCCCAGCACGCCGGTAGTGGCCTTGCTCGGCCCGATGGGCGGCGAAACCTGGAAAGCGGGCGGGGACTATACCATCTCCTGGGTAGCCAGCGACGCCGACGGTGATCCATTGTGGTTCGACGTGGCCTTCAGCCAGGATGGCGGGGAGAACTGGGCGGTGATCGCCACCCATCATCAGGGGACCAGCCTACAGGTACGCGGGGACCAATTCCCGGGCACGTCACAGGCCCTGGTGCGCGTCTACGCCTCGGACGGGTTGCTCACCTCCCAGGCAACCAGCGGGTTTTTTAACATCGAGGCTAAGGGACCGACTGTCCTGATCACGCTACCCGGAGACGGCATGACAGTATCCCCCAACATGCCGTTGATGTTGACTGGGTATGCCTTTGACTGGGAGGATGGCCCGCTAAGCGGCGACTCCTTAGCCTGGAGCTCGGACCGGGAAGGCTTCCTGGGAAGTGGGAACCAGATTTGGGCAAACCTGTCGCCAGGCTGGCACGCTATCACCTTGACGGTGATCGACAGCGACGGGATGACCGCCAGCGCTACCATCCACCTATACCTGGGATATAAAATCCACCTCCCGCTGGTGAGACGCTAGACAAGTCTAAGATTGGGGTAGGGCACGAGGGTCTTGTGCTCCTGACCTGATAAAAGGGGTGCAATCCACATCCTTCAGATTCACTGACCTCTCGACTTCGCTATACCTTCGCGCAGGAAGCTGGCGGCTCAAGGACTTAAGCATTATTCAGCCTCCGAGGCCATCTTCCGGGGGCTCGAAAATGGCTTGGATGGGTACTCCGAAGGTCTGTGCCAACTTAAAGGCTAATGGAAGGCTGGGGTCGTATTTCCCGGTCTCGACCGCGTTAATCGTTTGCCGGGAAACGCCAACCTGATCCGCCAGCTGGGCTTGCGACCAATCACGCTCGGCGCGCAGTACCTTGAGACGATTCCTCATCGGTACTTCCACGCAGTCCATAACTTGCCCATCACCCAGCCAGCAGACACGGGCAAGATTATAAAGATCCAACTTGGCTGCGCCAACCCCACCTCCGCGAGCAAGCCGTAGGTGATGGCGACCAAGGCCGTCAACCCTGAACAACCTGGGTTGGCAGAGCAATTTCGACCCCGAGCGGGGCACTTATACCGAAAGAGTTTTAGCGGGCTGGCAGGACCGCGCAAACTGATCCGCGAATACCACCAATAGCGCGAATACCAGAATGAAAATAGATTATACTAACCAATGCCAGTAGAATTAGTAATTAGAAGTCATCTCAAAAACGGTTTTCTGTGAATTGGCAAGGCCCGCAACACCACCCGAGAGTCTGTGTGGAACATAGACAAGGCTCGTGTTCAAGAAGGAAAACAGAATGGGACAGAAACAACAGTCGAAGCAGCAAGAAAAACTGGGGCAGCAGCAAGAGGAACAGCAGGAACTGGAACGACAACAGGAACAGAAACGAAAACTGCAGCGAGAGGAACAACAACAACTGGATCAGCAACAGGAACAGAAACGAAACCTGCAGCGAGAGGAACAGCAACAACTGGATCGGCAGCAGGAACAGAAACGAAAACTGCAGCGAGAGGAACAGGAACAACTGGATCAGCAACAGGAACAGAAACGAAAACTGCAGCGAGAGGAACAGGAACAACTGGATCAGCAATTGGAACAGAAACGAATACTGCGGCGAGAGGAACAGCAACAACTGGACCAGCAACAGGAACGGAAATAGCAAAAGCCGTAGTCACACCAATGCCGGGACCAGGAACCGCAATACTATCACTGCAGACAGAAATACTTGAGCGGCGCGTTACCGCTGTTGTCCCAGGGAAAGTCCTTCTGCCAATCAAAAAAGCGATAACTGGCCTGATGTTCGTTCAGCCGGATGAGCAGATCGCCCAGTTGGTTCAAGGGAGAAAGCGGCTGGTCGAGCCTGGGGATCAAGTAGCTTTCGGGGGGCGAAGCGCGCTAGAGGAGCAGGAGTACAAAGACTACAACGACAGCCCCTTCACCGAAGAACTAGTTGAGGAATATCGGCGAAAAGGCATCATTAAATCCACAAAAACAAAACCAAAATGGATATCGTTTTTAAACTGAATGGGACGTTCACGCAAAACAAAGTAACCGTGTCCGCCGACTCAATATCATTAGGACTTACGCAGTTGGTGGGAGGATAGGGGTGTTTTGGCGGGTAACGCCCGCCCAAACACCCCCGATTTTCCCCTGAACTGCGTAACTACTAATCATAATAGTTATGAATTAAGCAACCGTAAATAATACCCTGGAGTTTCGACCGACAGCTTTACCAATACAGTTTCAGTCCGTGCTATCTGCCCACACAACCCTACAGTCCCGGTTATTGTTATGACTTTGCAGGTAATGATAGCGACAATGCAATCGATCTGGCCGAACCAGTTGGGCCTGACTTAGATACAGTACTTGATAGCCAGGAAGGGCCAGTACTCACCCCACAAATGTACATACCGTTCTTGCTTCATTCGTGAAATAGTACAGTAATATTAGCAACATGTTATAATCTTTTTTGGTCTCCCATGGGTGGTCAGACCAATATAATTGATGAATTGAATCGTTTTCAGGCAAGGCAGCGACAGGCCGTCTTTGCCAAGGTGAAGCTGCCACGATCCGTATGTTGGGGAGAGGACTCATGAAGCGAATTCCATCCTTTCTGTCAATTCTGATCCTGCTAACCTTGGGCGCGTGCAATCTTCAGATACCCGGGGTTGAAGCACCTACCGCCATCGCCTCCATAACGGAAACTCTAGCCGTAGCCGTCGCGGCGCCTACCAATACGTTCGCCCCCACCCCGCTGCCAACCTTCATTGATACCGCCTTGCCACCTACCGCGACTCCATTTCCCGCCACGCCAGCTCCCCAGTCGGCTGTCAGCGAACCGACAGCCACTCAACCGGTGCCTACAGCTACCCTCGCTCCCGTCACAACCTTCGACCCGTTCACGGCTTATGGCGAGCCAAAGTACGAGAACAAGATGCAGTTTGCCAATTACGGGGAGTGGGTGCAAGCCGAGACGAAAACCCTGCCGAACAACCGAAACATCCGGCTGCAGTTCAAAGATGGCGACCTGTACGTCACGGGCAAGCGCTTAGATTTCAACACCTGGTGGTTCAGTTATCATACCTTGAGAGATGGGTATATCGAAATGACCTTCGATACCGAAAACTGCTCCCATGAGGATGCTTACGGGATCATTTTTCGCGGCCCACCGCACCTGGCCGGGGTATCGTACGGTTACGTGGTGTCCTTCACCTGTAACGGAAAGTTATGGGTGTTCCGTTTGGATGGCGTTAACCCCTGGGAAGTTAAGATCCTGGTCGACGAAGAAAAGAACAGCGCGATCAACACAGGGCCTAACATACAAAATGTGATTGGGGTGCGCGCCGAGGGAGATCGGTTCGTGATCTTCGCCAACGGCATCCAGATAGCCGAGGTGGATGACGATCATTTCGAGCAGGGCCGGGTTGGAGTGTTCGTCCGGGCAGCCGGGCCCAACGCTTACACCTATCGAGTTACGAATTTTGCCTACTGGATCCTGGGAGAAGATGAATAAATTCGGTTCCCATCCTCACATTTAATCCGCACTCGGGACAACACCATACCTTTAGCGTTGAAGTGCCTTTCTGTTTCTTGCCTTCGAGATCGCTTAAGAATTTGATCCAATCTATCCTAAGTGCATCCATGGTGGGGGGCATATCAGGGCGTTCAACTCCCAACTCTCCCAGTAGCTGGGCGAAAACCCCATCAGCTACCGCCACATGGCATCCTTTGACAGGCATAGGGTAAAGCCCCAGGCTCTCGCATTTATCGACAAACTCCTTCTTTAACACCAAATCTGCCAGTTTCATGTTCGCCGCTGGGTGGGACGGAAGCTGCGTCAGCTGCAGGAGACCGTCCCCAAAGAATGGTTGGGAGTGGTGGAGAAAACCAAAACGATCCTGGATGAGCTGCCCCTCGATGGCGAGACAAGTGGTGGGGGCTGCTTCACTCTCCTGGAATTCCGGCAGCCCGATCAAACATCATCGATAAGATTTTATACCGGATCCCTGGTCCCTTTTGGCGAATGGTTAGTCGCCCAATTTACGCTAAAAGTCCGGTTAATCCTCGCCTCTAGACCATATTGTACGAACTGGTCTTAGGTCTGAGGTCCCAAAGCCCTCCCATTTTGTATGCATAGCTCTATCTATGTTTAGCTCAAAAAGGATCTCGTCCTTGCTGGCATGATGTTTCGCGTCAGTGAAAACTGATCCAAAAATTTCAGGGTCCTCGATAACCTCTGCTTTTCCACTGAGGTAGAACTCATCCGAGTCCGGACGATCCTGCGGGAATGACTGAAGAGCATACCGGCCATCATGGAGTAGATCTAATTTCTTTGGAGAATTAGGCATCACAAGAACAAATAAACGTTTTTTTGAAAGAACAGGACAGACAGGATGCAATCTAGGGCTTCCGTCCTTTCGAACGGTAGCAATAAATGCCAATCCAACGCCGTATTGGAAAAGAAGGCCCTCCCCGATCTCTGCGAGCGATGGACTAGAAGCTGAAAATTCTTTCCATGTCACCAAAGTTGTCCATCCTCCATCGAGTTCTCGAGGCGATAGCGCTGGCGTAATTCATCCAAAGGAACCATTTCCCCATTTTCTTCCAGGTACCAGTGATCCCAACCATTACAGGGAGAGCCATTCATGTAGTGGGTGCCAGCCTTGTGGATGCTGCCTTCGAAACCGTCAACGGTTCGCAGGCGGGCGTCGGGTTTAATCGTCGCTGTGCGAGTCTTTTCCTTTCGGAAAAATAATATCTGACCCGGTTGTAGGTAACCGCCTTCCAATAGAGCCGAGAAAGGCACTTTGGGCGCTATTCTTTTCTTGCTGCGGTTATCGAAGGTTTTCTGGTCGAAATGTTCGGGTTGGACCAAATCGACCCGTTTCTGAGCTAATTTGATATATTTCCCCTCACGTTCAATTCCAATCCAATTACGGTGCAGGCGTTTTGCCACCACCGCAGTCGTACCGCTCCCCAGGAATGGATCCAGGACCAGATCTCCAGGGTTGCTAGAAGAGAGGATCACCCGGTATAACAATGCCGCTGGCTTCTGGGTCGAGTGTCCTTTAACGCCGTTTTCATCGCGGACTCTTTCGGCGCCTGTTGCCAGGGACAGCAACCACCAATCGCTGCGCATCTGCTTGTCTTCATTCAGCCCTTTCATAGCCTGGTGGTTGAAGGTGTAACGCTTGCCCTGGCCAGTGCTGGCCCAAATGAGAGTCTCGTGGGCGTTGGTGAAGCGCACCCCGCGAAAATTGGGCATCGGGTTGGTTTTGATCCAGATCACATCATTGAGGATCCAGAACCCCAGATCCTGCATGATAGCCCCAACTCTAAAAATGTTGTGGTAACTGCCGATCACCCAGATACTGCCGTTTGGTTTGAGCACGCCTTTACAAGCAGCCAGCCAGGCGCGCGTAAACTCATCATAAGCCCGGTAACTCTCAAACTGGTCCCATTGGTCGGTGACCCCGTCAACTTTCGTCATGTTGGGGCGGTGCAATTCATTCTGTAATTGCAGATTATAGGGAGGGTCAGCGAAAATTAAATCGACTGACGCTGGCGGCATGGCCTTCATGACCTCTATACAATCACCCCGGATGATTTGGTTTGGCTCCAGACTCATTGAAAGCCTCCTTGAGGACGATGAAACCGGTTGCCTGACAACCGCTGGATCTAAAACACTGGATAGTATGCTGTTGTTAGAAGGTATGAACTCTGATACCCAGGGGAGCGATTCGGAGAACCTGGCCTGATTCCGCCTTACGCCCCCACCATCCGGGACAGCAGCATCAGGGTGATGTCATCTACCTGGGGTTGTGGGGCCGCGAAGGCATAAACCGCGGAGACCAGGGCATCCTGGATCTCCCAGGGCGGGATTGCCTTCCCGCACGCTATAGCCCAGTTCTTCATTCAAGAGATGCAGCAGCCGCGGCCAATCTTTTTGCATATCTGCCGTTTCTCCTTACTTTCGAGTGCGGACCGGTTTAAATCTCATCGAGGACTCTCCAGGAAAGATAAAGTCCCCATCGTGTCTGAGGGCAACCCCTGAAGGTAGAATCATCGCAGGTGATCGCCAGTGCGCAAAGTGTGATTGGTAAGCTCCAGCCAGTGCATATCAGGTCAAAATCGATGGAATTGGATCCCAGCGCATATAGCTGGCGAGAGATCGACTCGCTCACCTGAAATTATAAACGAAGCCATGCTGCTCTGAACGATTATTGAGACCAGGCGGTCGGAGTGCGCACCCAGCGGTGTTTGCGTAGGGCGGCTATCAATTCGGGAGCTAACGGACCAGCATTGCTGCAGGCCAGGTTGCTCTCCACATGGGCAAGCTTGCGCATGCCTGGGATAACCGTACTGATATCTGGGTTGCTGAGGATGAAGCGCATGGCCATCTCGGGCATGCTCATCCCTTTCGGCACCAGCTGTTTGAGATCTTCGGCGTGCTCCACGCTGGCTTTCAGGTTCTCTGGAACGAAGTAACTGTTGCGCCAATCCTCCTCCGGCCACCTGCTCTCCAGGGTCAGGTTGCCGGTCAGGGTACCCTCGTCGAAGGGCACCCGCCCGATGACCGCCACATCCATCTCCCGGCAGGCGGGCAGCAGCTGGTCTTCCGGATTCTGGTCGAAGATATTATAGATGACCTGGACCGCCTCGATCAACCCGCTACGTACGGCCTCGACCCCATTCCAGGGTTCCCAGCGGTTGATGCTGACGCCAACCGCTTTGATCAACCCCTGTGTGCGCAGATCGCTCATCTTTTTCGACCAACGCCCGTCTTTCAACCAGCTATCCTCCCAGGTGTGGAACTGGATTAGGTCAATCGCATCCACCCCTAGATTTTCCAAACTGCGCAGCACGTATTCCTCAATGTGGTCTGGGGAAAAACAATCATCAAGGCTGTATTTGCGCCGGCTCGGCCATCTGAAGTTCTTGGGAGGTATCTTGGTGGCGCTGTAGATCTTTTTCTCCGGATTGTCTCGCAATAGCTGGCCTAATAATCCCTCACTATGACCGTTCCCATAGGCCCAGGCGGTATCAAAGAAATTACAACCCAGATCTACCGCCCGCTGCAAAGAGCCCAGGGATTCCCGGTCATCCGATCCGCTCCATCCCGCCATTCCCCACATCCCATAACCGACCTCCGAGACCGCCCATCCGGTTTTTCCGAAACGCCGATATTTCATTTTGATTACCTCCGACTCTCT
>DAOUET010000034.1:0-12796 GCA_034430155.1 Anaerolineales bacterium | reverse complement strand
CTTTACCATACTTGTCACAAGATGTTGAGAAACCTTCGTCCGGATGAACGGAAAACCCGGATCCGCAACTTCAGTTGGCTGCTGGTAGGGCTGTACGAAAGCCGTTCGGTCCACCTGAGTAAAGTAGCAGAAAAGATCCCTGGAGCAGCCTGCCCGCCGATCTGATCCGAATTCTAGCCGATGATAAGATCGAACGGCGCGAGAAAAAGCTGGTGACTGCATACGCAAACGTGGCATGTCCGAATACTAGCGAAATCTGGTACACCTTTGGAGGCTATCCGGCTGCGAGCAAAGGGAATTGGCAAAGGCTTGAGTGGCCATGGGCAAATTGATGCATGCAAAGCAAGGTAAGCACTCCGCCCAACCACGGCATCCAGCCGACGCGCTTCGCGCCTTGCGGGCGCTAGCGTTCCCTCACTCGCTGCGCTCGTTCGGCGCGGCTGAACCACACCTTAGCTGGCATTAACAGCTTTCGCACCTGACCTATTTTGGCCGGTCTCTATTTAAAAGTGAGAGCGTTCAGAACCTCGTTTGAAGGAACCTCCCGAAGGTTTATCAGTAAGATACGCCGACCAGCAACCTTGGGAAGTTTGATGTCAGTAGTTTCCAAA
This sequence comes from Anaerolineales bacterium, assembly GCA_034430155.1. Taxonomy (GTDB): domain Bacteria; phylum Chloroflexota; class Anaerolineae; order Anaerolineales; family UBA4823; genus DAOUET01. Next base: position 12,185 of record DAOUET010000034.1, on the reverse strand, counting down.
CATTTTCTTAGACTCTTAGTGTCAGTCGCCCCTTGGTGGTACAAATTGACCTTTTCGCAGTAGAGTCTCTAATTATTGAAAAACGCTTGCATTGAAGAATAAAAACTGCTATAGTGAAATCAGCAACAAAAAACCGCGAGTAGTATGGAGCCGGAGGGAAAGAAGGTCATGCCTAATCCCAGCGGAATAAGGTTGAGGTGTTGAAGAAAGAAAACACCGGGCCGGCTCTAATCCTCCTGAATCTTATCCTCGTAATCTCGCCAGGCACTGCTTTCAGGACGGCGGTAAAAGAATTCGCATACCAACACCAGTAGATAACACCATTTTTCGTATCCAAATTAGATCGAAACAAGGCAGTGTTTGACATACCCCAGTGCAAGATCCTGGATTTTGCAGACAGGGAAGCTATATGTTTATTCTGCTGCCAGAAACTTTAACCGACATGGGTGGTTGAACAATTTAAAGTGAAGATGGAATTTAACCGTCAGGATAGGAGCTGCACCTGGAGCTGCCCCCACCTGAATTAGCACTCTATTCGAGGTTCGCCGATCAACAAAACAAAAAGACTAATTTTATGAGAACATCTTTCTGATGTGCACGGCGGTGCATGGTTACTTACTTGAGGAGAAAACTCAATGAAGGTCATTATATTAACTTCAAGCAGAATAGCACTGGTATTGATCACCATACTCTCGTTCTCTAGGACCATATCCTCTGCTGAGGGTTCATCCGTAGGTATTTGGCAGCAGCGCTCCAATGGAATGTTCGGGGGTATCATTACCACCTTCGCATTCTCCCCCGCTTACAGCGGCGACCATACCGTCTTTGCTGGTACTTCCGAAGCCGGGGTGTTCAAATCTACAGATGGCGGCGGTACCTGGGTAGAGTCCAACCAGGGGCGGGTCTTCAACCAAATGACCTCCCTGGTCGTCTCTCCCAATTATGCCAACGACCACACCCTGTTCAGCGCTGCCTGGCACGAGGGCGTCAGCCGGTCAACCGATGCAGGGGCCAGCTGGGAGGCTGTCAACAACGGCATCACTTACCACCACGTGATGACTTTAGCGATCTCGCCCAATTTCACCAACGACCAGACCATTTTTGCTGGCTCCCTGTCAGGGGGGATCTACAAATCCACGGATGGTAGCGATTCCTGGCAGACCGCCAACACCAACCTCACTGACCTTAATATTCGAGCTCTGGCGATTTCACCCGACTTTGCCAACGATCAGACGGTCTTCGCAGCCACAGCTGCGGGAGGCGTGTTCAAGTCCACCAACGGCGGTGCCGCGTGGAGCCCGGTGAACACCGACTTGACCGACCTGGTTACGATCTCGCTGGCGATCTCACCGGATTACCCCAATGATCAGACCCTCGTGGTCGGCACCTGGAGCGCAGGCCTATTTCGTTCTACCAATGGGGGCAGCTCCTGGGGGAGCGTCGGCTTGCTGGTTATGCAGAAGGTCTACGCGCTCGCATTTTCTCCCAGCTACGCTGCTGACCATACCATCTTTGCGGGAGAACAAAGCGCTGGGGTGTTCAAATCCATCAACAGCGGGGATACCTGGGACGAATTTAACAACGGCATCGTTGGTCTTGGGATCAAAAGTTTGGCGGTCTCACCCAACTACACCAGCGACCAGACCATCTTCGGTGGCACGCCTGGTTGGGGAGTATTTAAATCCAACGATGCCGGTAATGGCTGGATTCCAGCTAGGGAGGGTATTACCAATATCTACCTGGGTGCTGTAAAGGCTTCGCCGGATTATGCCAGTGACCAGACACTATTCGCAGGCACGCAATACACAGGTGTATTTCGCTCCATGAATGGCGGAAACCTATGGTCCGCGGTTAATGAGGGCCTTTCAACCTTGTGGGTGGAGGATCTGGTCATCTCGCCCGCCTTCGCATCAGATCTCACAATCTTTGCCGGCACCTACTGCGGCGGGGTCTTTCGATCGACGGATCGGGGCGACCTATGGAGCCCTGCCAACAATGGATTGACCGATTCCTGCATTTATACGCTGGCTGTTTCACCGGATTATTCATCCGATAAAACCCTGTATGCCGGCACCAATAGTGGAAAGGTTTTCAAATCTGTCGACGCCGGGGAGATGTGGAGCGATTCCAGCACTGGCCTGCCAGGAAAGCGGGTGTATTCTTTGGCCATCTCACCGGACCACCCAAATGACCACACCATTTTCGCAGCGACTCTCGGGGGTGGGATTTATAGATCCAACAACGCTGGAGGTTCATGGCTAGAAGTCACCTCAGGGTATACTGACTTATGGGCTCTCTCCCTGGCAATATCCCCAGGTTTTGCCAGTGATCAGACCATCTTCGCAGCGACGGATGGAGAAGGCCTGCTGAAATCCACCAACGGTGGTGGTTCTTGGACTCCGGTTAATAACGGCCTACCAACTCATCTGTCCTTAAGCCGGGTGGTTTTATCACCGGATTACCTATTTGATGGAACCTTATTCACGGCTTTCACCCGCGTTTATATCTCTACAAACCAGGGCAGTTCATGGCAAGAGGTAGGAAGTTCCCCTTGGATACGCTATGTCACTGCCCTGGCTGCCGTTCCAGGAAATTCGGTACAGGTTTTCGCCGGCACGGATGGTCAAAGCGTCTGGAGCTACGAGCAAGCTGCCCAAACCCAGAAAGTCTATCTGCCTCTGCTGATGAATATGGCAGGAAAATAGCGTTGTCAAGGTCCCGATACACGCCTGCCGGATAGTGGCGAAATGTGCGCCGACAATGACAGCAGCGGAAAGCGGCTTCGCTGCTTCCTACATATTAGCGCAGTTTGCTAGCAATCGTTTGAGACTGGTCCCCACTCCCGCAGCCGGGCGGCTCAGCTCGAGGCCGTTCAGCAAGAGAGGAGATTAGAGATGAAAGAAGACTGCACAGATATCACCGTAGTTCTGGATCGCACGGGATCCATGGAATCTATCCGGGACGACACAATAGGCGGCTTCAACACCTTCCTTAAGTACCAGAAAGCTGAACCGGGAACTGCGAGTCTGACGCTTGTTCAATTCGACACACAAGACCCGTATGAGGTGATCCATCACTTCAAGCCAATTGGACAGGTTCCGGAACTGAATCGGGAGACTTATGTGCCTCGGGCCTCGACGCCTCTACTTGATGCCATAGGTCGTGCAATAAATGACCTCGAGCAGAGTCTCGCAAAGCTGAAGGAGGAAGACCAACCATCGAAAGTTGCCGTAGTTATCGTGACGGATGGGAAGGAGAACTCAGGTCGGGAATTCCGCAAGGATCAAATTGAGAAGATGGTCAAAGAAAAGACGGAGAAGAGTGCGGGGAACTCTCCCAATCCCTTATCTCAGGCTCTATCGAGGTCCTCTTTGACCATGGCGACCGAGCCACCCACCGCCCGGATAACCTTGGAAAGATCCCTCTGCCCTCGATCCCCTTCACTTACAACTTTGTTAGCTTTAGTCCCCCATTGGGCTATTGCGCAAGACTCCCGAAATTGCTACAATCTTTTTTAATAAACTCGATCCTCCGGGAGCTAAAAAGGCCGGGACGAAGTTTTCATATTACACTTCTCTGGTCAAACCACTGAGCTGGAGGGTGGAAGGCGCCTCACAAGGTTTTACGGGATGGGGAAATATATAAAAAAGCAATCAAGGTTATCACGATTGGCTTTCCAATTAAGCGACGGTTTCATTGGAATGTTTTTACTTTGAGCACTCTCAATTTACGTTATTCACCGGTACCGTGAAAAAGGAGAAATTCATGAAAAAGCACATCGTATTAACTCTTTTCTCTTCTTTGTTGTTGTTTGGGTGCTCACAGACCGATGTGGCGCAGCCCAGTATTACAGAAATTCCCCCTCAACCTACCGCCACCTCAAGTTCGGGAGGCGGGGAAGAGTTGGCGGCACCAAGTCCTACAGAAGTCCCCCCACAACCTACCGCCTCGTTAAGTCAGGGTGGCGGGGAAGAATCCCCCACACAAAGTCCTACAGAAGTCCCCCCGCCACCGAGCCCGGCCCCGAGTCTCATAGGAGGGGAGCTTGGAAATTACCTGCCATCCCCAGATGATTTTCAGGATTCCTATTCGGAGACTGTATTCTCGAGTACCAATGAATCACTTGTGGAAAGTTGGGGTCCTGACTACCAATCGATCCTAGACCAAGTCGAGCGGCAGGAAGGGCTTGGGGCACTTTATAACCTGGAGTCTACCGAGGCCAACGCACCCGCACGCATCCTGGTGGTCATCGAGCGGTTTGCCTCGCTAGAGGGATCCAAGGCGTTTTTCGAATACGATTTCCCCGATGATTTCCGAAAAGGCATATACCTTGGAGATCCTCTAGAATTGGGTTCCGCCGATGATGCCATTTTAGCGACCCTGAATAATCCCAACGGTGACGATCCCAACGCTTTATTCGTCACCATTACCTTCCGGTACAAGAACATCAATGTTATCGTCGAGGGCCAAGGGACCAAAGAGGACGTATCCTTTGAATATATACAGCCAATCGCCCTTTCGATATTGAGTAAATTGGAGAACGCGCCGCTCAATGAATGAAGGACCAGTTATTTAGTTTGGAGTTCTTATGTGCTCGACGCTTTATCAGACGCCATACATAATAGAGCTTGTGTGTGTGGCATGAGATTAATACCTATGAAGTTGACTCCATCCCCACCCTGCCCCTTCGAAAGGGGAAGGGTGACTGTGAAGCAGCCGGGAAGGGGTTTATCCCAGGTGGTTTAAAAGTAACCAGGAAGGGGTTTGGGTGCGGGCATCTGCTAAGGAGGGTAGCGCCTGAAGCGATCCATATCTGATGTCAGGGAATCGCGTCGCTCGTCAGCGATGTTGAAAATAGGTAAGGGGGTCATCTGGCGACTGAAGTCGCAGCAACAAATACACGAAATCCACCCTACGGCGGATTGGGAACCTGGCGATTAGAATCATTGCGAAGGAGCAAAGCGCTTGAAACGATCTTCCATCAGCCGAGCAGGTTGCTTTGTCGGTTAGCTGCGCTGACTTTCTCGAAGTAATAGCCCCGTAGGATATAGGAGGAGTTGGGAGGTAATCTAAAGAGTCCCTACTCAGCTATTTTTATGAACAATTCCACCGCGCCTGCGTTGTGGATACCAGCCAGCTTCAATTAGATATAATACATTGCTGAATATGTCACCAATGATCCCGCCCCCCAAATCCCCCCCTTTTTCTGTAAAAATGGGGGGATAATAAGGGGGCAATGCGCCAAAAACGAACCACCTCCGAGACCATGCGGCGAGCAGCAGAACTCCGCCGTAATCTCACCCCTGCCGAGAGCAAGCTGTGGGCTTTTTTGCGCGCTCATCGTCTGGAGGGCACAGGCTTTCGCCGCCAGCATACCATTGGTCGATTTATCGTTGATTTCTGCGCACCTCGCCAGAAACTTGTCATCGAAATAGACGGAGCCTACCACCTTGACCAAGTCGAATATGACTCCCAACGCAGCACCTACCTTCAAGGCCGCGGTTATCGCGTCTTGCACTTCTTCAACCACCAGGTGATGAACCAGGTTGAAGAAGTCCTGCGTGCTATTGCGGAAGCCCTGGAGGATATAGATCACTGAATGGGCGGCAAGAAAGCCCCAAGAGAAAGTGCGGAGGTTGGTCCTTGCTTGAGATTACTTCGCCCCTGTTGGGGCTCGTATTGACAAAGATTTCCGAATTTACCTCCGAAGCTCAGGTTAATTATTGCATTCGCCCCCCGATATTGCTAGAATCCATTAAAAAGCCCGTCTCCCTGGAACGGACCAGGGGTATCGCGTCATTTAGCGATTGGGAATAATAGGAGGGGGGATAGGCCGCCGTTTGGCAGAAAGGGTCCTCATGAGATCAAACGGCTTATCCACCGGGCTTTCGAGTTTCTTGATAACGGTCCTCAGCGTGACCGTCCCCATGGTTTGTGCTGAGGCATCAGACCCCAGCAAAATATAACTGCCAAGTTACTTTAGCCGACGACCTATTTCCTTCGTTGGTCAAGGCTGTGCTATGCTTCTGAAGGTATTCTCTTTCGCAATATAAATTTTCGCGATTCTCCCCAGCACACTCAGTTCAATCTCAGCCATGTTGAGCCAGCTTCCGGGCTTGGGCATGAAATAAAACTCCAACTTCTTGAGAATCCGATGCGCTTCACCAGGCGGGTCTGGGAAATTTATGGTACAATAAATATACTCCGCATAACGATATATCACATTAGGGAGTATAAACATGACCAACGCTACGCCCTCTCCCCCGCCGGTATCTGAGCCAGTTTTCTTTATCCTGCTCAGCCTGGTTTCGGGACAAAAACACGGGTATGCGATATTACAAGAGATCCAGGTCATAAGCCACGAAACCTTGCTCTTAAGCACCAGCACCTTGTACGGGGCTTTGAGCCGCTTAGAGGAACAAGGGTATATCCGGCGTGTACCGACCGGGCAGCAGTTAGCCCCCGGTCTGCCGCGAAAGGTGTACGAGCTGACATCTAATGGTCTTACCCTGCTCCATGGGGAAGCTGAACGCTTGCACCGGATGAACCACATCGCCCAGCAATACCTTCCTAAGGCCTCCGCATAGATCAGATTGGGAGAAAATATGCGTTCTCACTGGATCCTCTCGATTTACCGCATCATCCTGGCTCTATTTCCAATCCGATATCGAGACGAATATGGTGAAGAGTTGCTTTATGCAGTTCGAATGTCGGTGGAACAGGCTCAGGCAAAAGGCAGGTTATTTGTCATTCGACTGGCCTGGCGAGAGCTGCGCGATCTCCCGGGCGCATGTTTACAGGCACATTTGAGTGAAAGGAGGGGTTTGATGATGAAACTTCAACCTGGTGCTTACCTGCCAGATGGACCCTTCAAGTTTTGGCAGTTGGCTGCAGTGTTCCTCCCCTTCACCATTCCCATGCTGGGGGTGGCTCTGGGCCTTTCTGCCGGAGGGAATTTCACCAACCTGTTATGTGGGATTGGGGTCCTCTTTCTTGGATTGCTGGTCATAGTATGGATAACCGGCCTGGTTAAAGTGTTCCCCATCTGGACGCTGCCATCCCTGGGCCTTATCCTGTTCTTCTTCGCTTATGGCTTATATCTGATCTCTCAAGCAGTAACTTTGACTGTACTGCGACCCATCTGGGGCAGCTATTGGCCGGATTCGATCTTCATAAGGCTGCTTATGTACACGTGGTTTAACCTGGTTTATATAGCGATTGTCGCCTTAATTATGATGATATTGCTGGTATTATCAAAACCGCTCTTGCAGCTCGCCCGGAGAGATTGGTCGCTGCTATCTTTCTTTGTGTATACCTTGACGATCCCGTATGTATTCATGAACAGTGATGAATATCAAGGGTTAGAGCCTTATCAACTGATCAGCATCTTAATTCTGATTGCCGGGGCGGTTTTCTTTATCATCTTGCCTTCCAGGTGGACCAGACTGCTGATGCTGCTGGCAGCCACTCTTCTGGCGCTCACCACAGTGAGCCTGGGCATTTACCAGATCTTTCCGGTTCAAGAGTTTGCAACGCCCATTTTATCTTTCCGAGTGTGGGAGGCACTCCAACCGGTCCTGGACTTGCCGGCGCTGCTCATCATCCTCTGCCTGCCTTTATTGGTTAACCGCCTGCCAGCTTCCTATGGTTACAAAAGTCCGGCCACCGCGGCATAGCTCATCCATAAAATTATTATTCCCAATCTTTAGAATTTGAACTTATTGGCATGGATCCTATCCTTGCGAGCCATCTCTAGCAACATCTCCAGCTCTGCTTCGGACAGGTTGATAATGTCCATTTTTCTGAGCATCTTTAGGGTTTCCTTCCACCCTAAAGATCGTTAGGTTAATGCCGGTCCATCTTATTCAGGTTGATTGGTTATTAGAAAAAAATACAGTCTTTTTCTGAATCGGGATATCAGTGGACGAAGTGGATGAGTTTACCGCATTTAGAACCTCCGGCAGGAGATGGACGCAAAGGTATATGCCCAGGTTCATTAACCACCAGGATGTCCACCGATCCTGCATGTGCATGATGGCATTCCTCAAACTCCCGCCATCGATCCTTTATCTTTACCTCCGCTCGACCTTCATGCAGGGTGGAATATCATCTTTCCGTACCAAGCAGTCTTAGAATCACCCACTCCGGGAAACCCTCCGAATATCTAATCTTGTACTTCATTTAAGTTAGCTTTGACCATCGCGATCCCGTCTTCGATGCCTGGCTAATTTCGGTAAGACTTCTATCCCCTCGAGAAGCGTTCCATCCCAGGTCCTTTCACCTTAATCCCCCCTTTCCCTATTGCATTCGCCCCCCGAAATTGCTACAATCCATTTTATAATCCCATCTTGCTGGCGCGGGCCAGGGGTACCGCGCCGGTAGCGATCGGGCAAGGTCGACCGGAGGGGCGTACGCTGTCGTTTGGCAGGAAGGATTCCTATGAAAGCAAGCGGCTTATTTACCGGGTTCTCAATGTTCTTGATGGCGGTCATCAGCGTGGCCACGCCCATATCCATCCAGGCGCAGACCGGGCAAAGCCTGGTGATTACCAGCCTGGCCGATTCAGGACCCGGCAGCCTGCGAGAGGCGCTGGAGCGGGCTGCTCCTGGAGATACCCTCACCTTCGACCCGGCGGTTTTTCCAGCCAGCCAGCCGGTCCGGATCATCCTGACGAGTGGACCGCTGCCATCCATTTCAGGGGGAGACCTTACCATTGACGCCAGGGATGCCGGCGTCATTCTTGATGGAAGCGGATTATCCGGGGGCAATGGCCTGCTGATCGAATCGAACGGCAACCTGATCAAGGGCCTGCAGATTCTCAATTTCCCCGAAACCGGCATCATTATATCCGAAGCCGCCGACAACACCATCGGCGGGATCAACCCCACTCCCGACCAGGCTTGCACTGGTGATTGCAACCTGATCAGTGGAAATAACCTTGGCATCAGCATTTCCGGCCAGGGATCTTCTAATAACGTAGTTAGCGGCAACTACATCGGACCGGACGCAGCCGGGGAGACCGGCATGGGAGGACAAACCCATGGAATTGATATCACCAACGGCGCACACGACAACTTAATAGGCGGCGAAATTGAAGGCCAGGGCAATCTGGTCAGCGGTAACACCTATTCGGGCGTTTCCATCATTGACAATGGCACGATAAACAATACAGTTCAGGGCAACCGGATTGGGCTTTATCTAGAAAAAGCGCGCCAGGCATTCCCCACCGACGTGGCTATCTCACCTGGCTACGCTAACGACTGCAGCCTGTATGTGTCAACCCATTCCAGCGGGATCCACAAATCCAGCGATTGCGGGGAAACCTGGGTCGAAGCCAATAACGGCCTGATCGAAAGCGCCTTCCGGCAGGTAGAAATCCCCCCGGACGCCACCGATGGGAATACCCTCTACGCCCTGTCATCTGAAGGCCACCTGTTCATGTCCGCCGACGGCGCCTCCAACTGGAGCCTGGTCAGCACCGCCCTGGAAGGGATTGATTTTCGCAACCTGGTCCTATCGGCCACCTTCAACCACGATCGAACCATGTACCTCTCGTCCGAGTCAAGGAGTGAAGAAATGGGAGGAGGACCGGGCGTTTATAAATCCAGCGATGGAGGCCTCACCTGGAACCGGATAGTCAAGGGTATGCGCGACCAGCCGGTGTTAAAAGTGGTGGTGACGCCCGATCCAGCCGCCAAAGACCTGCTGCTGGCATTGGCCGATAGCGGCATAGAGAAGTCCATAGACGCCGGGGCCAATTGGACTGCGCTCCCCAGTCCAGGCCCCAACCTGGTGGACCTGGCGCTGTCGCCCGCTTACGCCCGCGATCAGACCATCTTCGCCTCCAGCCAAGCCGGCCGCATCTACATCTCCAGCGATGGCGGGAGCACCTGGAGCGGGGTGGAGGCCGCCGGCCGTGATCCACGTTCTTTGGCTCTTTCACCAAACTTCGCGGTTGACAGGACCGTATGCTATTTCCTGATGGAATGGGGAGAGCGCATCTATTGCTCTCACGATGGCGGTAGCACCTGGGCCGAGAAGGATCCCTACCTGGTGGGTCACTTAGAATACCAAGAAACCCGCATCGCCTTCTCTCCCAGCTATTCCTCTGATGGGACCATCTACATCATCAGCATCGCCGGCCTATCCAGTTCCACAGATGGGGGGGCCAGCTGGAAAATGCTCAGGGGGCTGCGGAACCTGGGGAATGTAACCGGCATCTCTATCCAGGAGGGAGCCAGCCACAACACCATCGGGCCGGGCAATATCATAAGCAACAATCACAACGGTGTCGCTATTATGGGGGCTGACTCCAAGGATAACGCGGTCATCGGCAACCTGGTGGGCCTTGACCCGAGCGGCACCTTCGTCCAGGCCAACAGCTGTGAGGGCGTCAGCGTTTATGGCGGAAACCACAATTCGATCGGGGACGGCACGGAGGCAGGGCGCAATATCATCAGCGGAAACCGGTGCGCTGGTGTGTGGCTAGGGTTCCCCGAGACCACCGCTAATACCGTCACCGGCAATTACATCGGTACCGACCTCAAGGGCACCGCAGCCCTGAGCAATGGCGGCGAGGGCGCGGTGGTGATCAATCAAGACGCCCAAGATAATCTAATCGGGGGAGACACAGCTGGCCAGGGCAACCTCATCAGCGGCAACGAACGGGATGGCATTTCCATATCCGGCAGCGGTACGAAAAACAATGCGGTGAGCGGCAATTATATTGGCACGGATGCCGGCGGCACAAAACCCTTGGGCAACCGGGGAAATGGCGTGTCGATCTTCTCGGGCGCTGGCTCGAATGCTATCGGGCCTGGCAACCTCATCGCCTTCAATGCTAACGGGGTCAGGGTTATGGGCGAGGGCGCAACCGGCAACCTGATCACCCAGAACAGCATCTACGATAACCTGGAATTGGGCATCCAGATTACGAGTGGCGGCAACCTCGAATTGCCCGCACCGGCCATCACCTTCCTGAGCACCCGGCTCATCAGGGGCACCGCTCCGCCGGATACTCGCGTAGAAATCTTTTTCGATAAGCAAGATGAGGGCAGCACCTTTGAGGGTAGCACCATCACGGACCTGGGGGGGGACTTCGTCTATCGCCTGCCGGCAGGCAGATTCCCCGACCTCAACCTGACTGCTACGGCTACGGATCCACAGGGCAACACCTCTAACTTCTCAACCCCCGCCTCTCCACCGGCCCCGGTGGTAACCAGGGAACTGCCGGGCATACTGGCGCCTACCCAAGTCTCGGTTGAACCCGCGGTACTGGGTACCAACCTGGGATTAGCCATATTCTCGGTGCTGTTCTTTGGTTTCACCTCCACGGTCTTCAATGAGATCCTGGAGGATTATCGGGATGAATTGGTGACCGCTTTTAACAGGTTGATTCCCCGCCGGCTGGCGGCAGCCCTCCATAGAGCCGACTTATCCCTTGGGAGCCTGACCGAGAAGGGCCGAGGCAGGCTCATACTCATCTGGATGATTGTGCTGTTGATGACCGCCATCATCGAGTCGTTCTTAGACCCCGAAATGCAGGCTTTCGGCTCCGAGCGGTTAGGAGTGGTGGTCACGCTCTTCATCGCAGGGGTATTGGTGAGCTCCCTGGAAGTGAGTTCGGATTTGTACGCCCACCGGCGCTGGGTCCCTAAATTGAAGGCCGAGTCCAAGGTCCAATGGATCGGCATATTTATCGCGGTTGGATGTGTGATTTTATCCCGCTCCTTGGGTTTCAAACCCGGCTACCTGTACGGAATAGTGGGCGCCATCTATCTCATCCCCAAACTCACCGATACCGTTCATTCCGGCAAGCGAGCTGCATTTGTCCTGATAACCATTTTCCTGGGAGGTCTGACCTTCTGGATCGCTACCGTCTTCTTGCCAGAATCTCTGGTCGAGTTAGAAGCCATCTTCTTGACCATCTTCCTGATCAGCCTACAAGGGGTGTTCTTCGGACTATTCCCTCTTGCTGTCACCGATGGAGGCGATATCATAAGCTGGCGAAGAGGCGTGTGGGTGGTATTTTTCTCGATCGTGTTCTTCTGTTTCTACCACTTCCAGCTCAACCCCAACGCTTCCGAAGTGCAGGCCTTACAGCAAAACGGCGTCCAGACCCTGCTGATCCTGATTGGCGTCTTCGGGCTGGCCACTTTCACTTTATGGTTGCTCTTGCCCTTTCG
>DAOUET010000033.1:0-9308 GCA_034430155.1 Anaerolineales bacterium | reverse complement strand
GCGCCAAGATACTGATTGTTGATGATGAGCCGAATTTGTTGCGCATGGTTGGTTACACCTTGAATGCTGAAGGCTATCAAATTGTTGTCGCAAAGAATGGGGCGGAAGCCTTAATCAAAGTCCAAACCGAGAAGCCGGATTTACTTATCCTGGATGTGATATTGCCAGACATAAGCGGTTTGGAAGTTTGCAAAAAACTTCGGGAGAGGCCTGAGGCAGTTGAATTGCCCATCATCATTCTAAGCGCCAGGGGACAATCCTCTGACAAAATTAGTGGCTTGGAGGCTGGCGCGGATGAATACGTTACCAAACCTATCATACCAGAAGAGCTTGTCGCCCGCGTCAGAGGTCTCTTGGAGCGCTTTCATCAGATTCGCCAGACAACTTCACAAAAAATTGGCGTTATTCTGGCCTTCATTGGTGCGAAAGGTGGAGTCGGCACAACGACCGTTGCTCTTAATGTTGCACATGAGCTCGCTAGAAAGGGAAAGAGCGTGGTGGTCGCAGAACTTAGATCCAGTTACGGCACATTTTCTGCTCAGTTGAATTTAACTTCTCAAAGGAACATAATGGAAGCACTTGAACCAGATCGAGTTCATACCAATGAGCAGAAATTAAACGCGCAAATAATCCACACCGCCTCTGGTTTGAAGGTCTTGTTGGGTCCGCAAAAGGTGAACGAATTTCGAGAGCTAGGACCCCAACAGGCAGAATCTATTATTGATACCATCGCTTCGATAGCAGATTATATTATCCTGGATTTACCCTGTCACCCTTCTGAAGCCAGTCAGGTAGCAATTCAACGCTGTAATTTCGTAGGATTAGTTATTGAACCAGAACGAACTTGTTTGCTGTCAGCAAAAGTCACTAAGGAACTCCTAACGTCTTGGGGGGTAGGTGGTAGCCAAGTGGGTGTGGTGGTCGTAAGACGCGAGCCTGCAGCGTCGATTAGATTAGAGGAGATCACAACCCATCTGGTGAGTGAGATCATTGGGGTCATACCTCCAGCACCGGAAGCCTTCATCGCTTCTCAGAGTAGGGGAGTGCCTATTGTGGTCAGTAATCCCGAGAGTTTCTCTGCGAAAGCTTTATGTGACATAGCTAATAAGTTATCTACATACTGAGGATTGTTCTAAAGATAAATATGCAGGAACAGATTACCCGCTTGAGAGGCAGGATGGCAAAGATGAGGAAAGAGAAATTGAAGATATTACTCATCGAGGACGATCCCGATGACTGATCTGGCTGGGGATCAGCCTGTGGAGACGCAGGTCATGAAACTCCATCTCAACATCACCGGCAAACTCGCGTTCATCCTGGTGGTGTTCGGCGCGGCCCTGCTGGTCGGCTTGGGAGCGCTGGCTTACACCGGTAGCCGGGCCGGGTTGCAGGTCGCCGCCACCGCGGAACTGCTCTCGACGGCGTTTGAAAAGCAGAGCGCCCTGGAGCGATGGTTCACTGAAGCCCAGATTGACATCGCCGCCCAGGCAGCCTCGCCGGTCGTCGTAGAGCAGGCCGTCATCCTGTTGTCTGCCGCGCCCGGCTCGCCGGAGGCTCTAGCAGTGCACGAACGCCTAATAGATGAATTCCAGCCGATAATTGGCCCGGAGAAGGCATTCACAGACCTACTTTTCATCGAAGCCGAAACCGGAGAAGTGCTCGCCGCCACCGACCCGGGCGAAGAGGGCAAGTTCAAAGAGAACCTGTCCTACTTCATCCAGGGCAAGAGAGAGCTGTATGTATCAGAAATGTATTACTCGGTAACCCTTGGCCGTCCGGCGATGACCGCCGCTGCGCCGGTCATCGCTGAAGATGGGCGTTTGCTCGGCGTGCTGGCTGGACGGTTGGATTTGGATGTTATGAACACGATTATCAACCGGCGCACCGGCCTGCGCCAGACCGACGACGCCTTTTTAACGAACGCCATAGGATTGCTGGTCACCCAGCCGCGATTCATTTCGGATCCCGGCATCCTACAGCAAACGCTCAAAACCGAGGCCGTTATGCGTTGCATTGGTGGGAACAGCGGCGTGATTTCTGCCGATGACTATCGCGGCGTAACGGCGTTAATTTCCTATCGCTGGCTGCCCGAACGGCAGGTGTGCCTGATCGTCAAGATTGATCAGGCAGAGGCCTTTGCTTCCAGCCAGTCCTTTGGCCGTACGGTAACTTGGATCTCCGGCTTGGCGCTGGTGATTGCTATCGCGTTGACAATCGTGCTGGCGCGCATCTATACGCGCCCTATCCGGGTATTGCAGACTGGAGTGAAACGTCTGGGCCAGGGAGAACTGGATTACTGCGTGGCGGTGAAGTCGAATGACGAGATCGGCCACCAGGCTGCCGCCTTCAACGAGATGGTAACCTCCCTGGAAAAGCAACGCACCGAGCGCAAACAGGCCGAAGAAGAGTTGCGTGACAGCGAAGAGCACCTCCGTTTCCTGGTGGAAGGCGTCAGGGATTATGCCATTTTCATGTTGGACACAGCGGGTCGCATTGTCAGTTGGAATCCCGGAGCGGAGCGCATTACGGGGTATCGCGCCGCTGAGATCATTGGGCAACACTTCTCGTATTTTTTTCTTGCCGATGACGTGAAACGTGGAAAACCTGAACAGGAACTAGCGATCGCCATGCAGGAGGGCCACTATCAAGAAGAGGGTTGGCAGGTGCGCAAGGACGGCTCACAGTTCATGGCGGACGTGGTTACTACCGCGTTGTTCGACGAAACCGGAGAGTTGCGCGGCTTTTCCAATTTGACCCGCGACATCACCGAGCGCAAGCAAGCGGAGCAGGCGCTGCGCCATTCGCACGACCTGCTCGATCTCACCGGGCAATTGTCCAGGGTCGGCGGCTGGGAATTGGATGTGGAAACGCAGACCCTGATCTGGACCGAGGAGGTCTATCGCATCCATGAGGTCGATCCCACCACGCAGCTGAACGTCGCCGAGGCGATCAATTTTTACGCCCCGGAGGCGCGACCGGCCATCACCGCCGCAATCCAGGCCGGCATCGACTCAGGCACCCCGTGGGATCTTGAACTCCCTTTGATCACCGCGCAGGGCCAGCGTATCTGGGTGCGCGCCCAGGGCGCAGCCGAGCGCCAGGGCGGCAGGACTGTCCGCCTATATGGCGCGATGCAGGACGTCACCGAGCGCAAACGTGCGGATGAAGAACTTCGCAAAAACGCTGAGCGCGCCGCCATGCTGGCCGAATTCTCGCAAAACCTGGCCGAAGTGACCGGCGATTCTCAGGCCACGCTCGACCTGGTTGCCCGGCGCGTGACCGAACTGATCGGCGATACAACCATCATCCACCTCGTCTCCAAAGATGGCCTGTATCTCGATCCGGTTGCCAACTACCATCCCGACCCCGCATCCTTGGAGCACATACGCGAACTATATGCCTCGGTACGGCACGGTGTGAATGAAGGCTTCGCCCCGCGCATTTTTCAGACACAGCAGGCCTTGCTGCTTCCGTCCATCACAATGGAACAAATTCGGGCCACGATCGAACCCAGGTTATGGCCCCTTTTGGATCTCCACAGCGTCCACAGCCTCATTATCGCCCCCCTGTGTTCTCAGGGCCGCATCACCGGCTTGCTGTCTGTTATGCGCACCCAGCCCGACAACCCCTACACCCCAGAAGACCGGGATTTCTTGCAAGACCTGGTCGACCGCGCCGCGCTGGCACTCAGTAATGCTCGCTTGTTTTCCGACCTGCAGGCCTACGCAGCTAAACTCGAACAGAGCAACCGTGACCTGCAGGAATTTGCTTACGTGGCTTCCCATGATTTGCAGGAACCCCTGCGTAAGGTGCAGGCCTTCAGCGACCGATTAGCACAAAAATACGGGGATGCGCTCGACGAAACCGGACGCGACTACCTGAAACGCATGCACGATGCCAGCCAGCGCATGCAGACGCTGCTCAGTGATCTGTTGGAATTTTCGCGGGTAGCCTCGCGCGCCCAATCCTTTACAACCGTTGACCTGCACGCCGTTGTTCTAGATGTGATCTCCGACCTGGAAACCCGCCTCGTAAAGACAGGAGGCCAAGTAGAAGTTGGAGAGCTTCCTACCATCGAGGCGGACCCCACTCAGATGTACCAATTGTTGCAAAACCTGGTCGGAAATGCATTGAAATTCCGTCATGAGGAACGCGCTCCCATGATTTACGTGTCGGGGAAAACCAATGGCGCTGAATGCCGGATCATCGTCAAAGATAACGGCATCGGCTTCGACCCACAATACTTAGACCGCATCTTCAAACCCTTCCAACGCTTGCATAACCGCCAAGAATACGAAGGCAGCGGCATAGGGCTGGCCATCTGCCGCCGGATCGTCGAGCGCCATAGTGGGAGCATCACCGCCACCAGCACCCCT
This sequence comes from Anaerolineales bacterium, assembly GCA_034430155.1. Lineage (GTDB taxonomy): Bacteria > Chloroflexota > Anaerolineae > Anaerolineales > UBA4823 > DAOUET01. The sequence goes on along the minus strand of DAOUET010000033.1, from coordinate 4,932 downwards.
AGAGAGGGATCAACTTTCATCGTTACCCTGCCCATCCATCAATCCAAAGGAGACAGCTCCCATGTTTGAAACCGTGCAACCCGCTATCTTTCTGATGGCTGAAAATGACCCCGACGACCGCCTGCTGGTCAAAGAAGCCTTTCAAGAAAGTCGTGTGGTCAACAATTTGCATTTCGTTGAAGACGGTGTCGAGTTGCTAGATTACTTGCGCCAGCAGGGTAAATACGCAAACCCCGAGAATTTTCCCACTCCCGACCTGATCCTGCTTGATCCGAACATGCCGCGCAAGGATGGCCGCGAAGCCCTCGAAGAGATCAAGGCCGATCCGCTTCTGAGGCACCTCCCGGTGGTGGTACTGACCACTTCCAAGACCGAGGAAGATATCCTGCGTAGTTACGATATCGGCGCGGCCAGTTTCATCACCAAACCGGTAACGTTCGAGGCGCTGGTCGAAGCCGTCAAAGGACTGGGTAAGTACGGGGTGCAGATCGTGCGGTTGCCTTCGAAGGATACCTGAAAGGAACAAAGATATGAAACGCAAAAGCCGTCCAGTTTCCATCCTGATGGCAGAGGACGACCCCGACGACTGTATGCTGGTCGAGGAAGCCTTCCGGGAAAGCTGTCTGGGCAATGACCTGTTCTTCGTCCATGACGGTGAGGAATTGTTGCAATGTCTCCGCCAGCAGGGCAGATACGCCGCCCCCGCATTTGCGCCGCGCCCGGGCCTGATCCTGCTCGACCTGAACATGCCACGCAAGGACGGCCTCGAAGCCCTCGAGGAGATCAAGGCCGATCCACACCTGAGGCACACCCCGGTGGTGGTGCTGACCACTTCCCAAACCGAGGAGGATGTCCTGCGCACTTACGACCTGGGAGTGGCTGGCTTCATCACCAAACCGGTAACTTTTGAAGGTCTGGTTGAGGTGGTCAAGGCGTTCGGCCAGTATTGGTTTGAGATCGTCGAACTGCCCAATGGTGGTCGTGTAAAAAGTTTCAGTCGTAACAATTCTGCCCGGCGTTCTTCAGGTTAATCCTTTTCGCAATGAAAGTCGTGAAGGGAATGGACCAAAGATAACCGATTAGTATCATTGGAGGCCCAGAAATCCCGTGGAGCTTGAGCAAACAACCATCCGGGTTCTGCTGATCGAGGATGATGAAGATGATTATCTCCTCGTGCGAGAATACCTCGCAGAGCTTGACGTCTATTCTAAGTATGAATTGGAATGGGAGAAGACTTACCAGGCTGGCCAGGAACAGATCCAGCGTAACGAGCACGACATCTACCTGATAGATCATTACCTGGGAGAAGGTTCTGGTCTGGATTTGCTCCAGGAGGCTATCCGGGCAGGTTGTCAGGCGCCGATCATCATGATCACCGGGCAGACAGACCGGGAAATTGATCGGGCTGCGATGATGGCCGGCGCGGCGGATTATCTGGTGAAAGGCCGAATGGATGGACAGTTGTTGGAAAGGACCATCCGCTATGCCTTGGAACACAGCCGGTTGCTGAAAAAGATCCTCGAGCTGGCCGTGCGCGATACTCTCACCGGCTTGTACAACCGCCGGGAGTTGCATCGCTTCTTGGATTATGAACTGGAAAATTGTCAGCGCTACGGACACCCGCTTTCTCTTCTGATGGTGGACATTGATCATTTCAAAGACATCAATGACCGGTTTGGTCATCGCACCGGAGACGAAATTCTACAAAACACCGCCCAGGTGCTTCTTTCCAACGCTCGTACTTGCGACCTGATGGCCCGCTATGGAGGCGACGAGTTCACCATTGTGATGCCAGAAACCTCAGCCGGTCAGGCCCGGCAGGGCGCGGAACGATTACGGAAAGTGATCGAGGCTCGCCCAATTAAGGTAAACTGCGAAAAGGGATCGTCTAAGGATCTCAAAGTCACCATCAGCATCGGTATGGCAGTATATCCGGGTGCTGCCGGAACCGGCGATGAGCGCATCGCCGGTTCCGGCAATGCGCTCATCGAAGCCGCTGACCAGGCGCTCTACCAGGCCAAGCGCCAGGGGTGCAACCGTGTAGTTTGCTTCCACGTGGAGCAGGTAAAATGAGGTCATCAAAATGACCACCGAACCAATTCGAGTCTTGCTGATCGAGGACGATCCGGATGATGCCCTCCTTCTGAAAGAGTGTTTAACAGAGGCCAACTATCTTAATCTAACGATGGTACACGCCGATTGTCTTTCGAGCGGTTTGATCCAGCTTGCCAAGCAAGACGTTGATGTTGTCCTGCTGGATCTCAACCTGCCCGACAGCCGCGGGCTGGACACGCTCACCAGCGTCATTAGCCAAGCCTCGGGGGTACCTGTCGAGGTGGTCAGTGGTCTGAATGATAATGACACTACCATCGAAGCCCTTCGGCAAGGGGCGCAAGATTACCTTGTAAAAGGTGAAATCAGCAGCTCAATGTTGACACGCGTCCTGCGCTATGCCATCGAGCGCAAGCAGACAGAGAAAATGCTACGCGAAAGCGAAGAACGCCACAGAGTCCTTCTATCCAGCATTCAATCGCCTGTTCTCGCTCTCCGCAGGGACATGACTGTTCTGTATTGCAACGAAGCCTATGCTGAGGTTGTGGGCAAGCCAATTAATGAAATAATAGGTCAAGATTTGCTCGCTTTGATCCCCGTTCTCAGAGAAACCCAATCCTATGCGGCTTTTTTACACTGCTTCGAAGCCGGGGATACCCAAATTGTAGAGAGGCAATGGGGGGAAAAATATTTCCAAGAGAGAGTATTTCCAACACCTTGGGGGCTCCTGGTTATCAATGACGATATCTCCGAGAGGGTGAAAGCGGCAGAGGCAAGATTGCAACTTATACAAGCGAAGGAAGAATTCATAGCCAATGTGTCCCATGATCTAAGAACACCTCTATTCAGCATTACCGGATTTCTAGATCTGTTGTGCAAAGGGAAGGTGAATGATCCTGTTGTGCAGAAAGAGTTCCTTACACGTGCCGCTCAGGATGTAGACCGGCTTCTGGAGATGGTGAACGAAATATTAGATATCTTTCGATTGGAGAGCGACCGTTTAGTGTTGAACCTGGAGGAAGTAAACCTGAGTGCGGTCATCTGCGAAGTGTTTGAATCTTTACGGGAAAGAGCTAATGCGAGGGAGATCTCTTTGAAGTATGCTCAAGTGGATCCGTCTTTGATTGCCGAAGCAGATCATCCCCGGATGCGACGGGTGCTCCTCAATTTGGTGGATAACGCCATTAAATTCTCCGAAGCAGGCAGCTCCGTTTTTGTATCTGGGGAATTACGAAATGGAAAAATAATCATTAATGTTGTTGATCATGGATGTGGCATTCCTATAGAAGATCTTTCAAGGGTATTTGGCAGATTCTATCAAGTCAGCAGCTCACTTAAAAAGAACACCAATGGAACGGGACTTGGGCTGTATATTTCCAAAAAGATCGTAGAAGCTCACAAAGGATCCATTGACGTGGAGAGCGCGTTGGGTGCAGGAAGCAAATTTATTGTAACCATCCCGGTTAACTCGACTTTAGACAAATAGAACTCTCCCAACCATGGTCGAGTTGAAGATCAGCACTTTACCAACCGAGTTTCAAGCCGTTTGAGCCGCTATTGGATGCTTTTTGACCACAGGATAGCGCGTTTTTGGGGTTCTACGCCTGCCATAATCAGCCGGATGCTTTGCTGAACCCGCTGGGGGGTTAAACGCTGCTGCGGTTTCTGCCAGGGAAGCTGCGTGTCTTCGACAATTGGGCGAGCCAGGAAGATCATCCAACAGACGATGGAGGTTAATTCTGTCCAGCGGTCTCCTGCTTCTTTAGTTTGGAAACGGGGTAGGGTCCATCCCAGGGTTTCTTTGCGAAAATGGATGCTGGGTTCCACCGGCCAGCAAGAGCTATACGCTCGCCAGATCGTCTCCACCGTAACCGCAATGCCGTTCGGAAGGGAGTGCGGAGCTAACCAGGCGAGCCACAGGGCTGCCGGCGGCCGGCTGCGTTCCAGATGGACACAGGCCCGGATGACATCGTACGGCACGTCAGCATCCTTCTTCTCATGCAACCCATTCCAATGCTCCAGGTGCACCTGCCTCCAGTAGGGGTCTTCCAGCTCGATCACTTCATCCGGTGTGCCCCAGGTTTCCGAACACTTCGCACGGGCTTCTGCCAGGGCTTGGATTTGCTCTGCACCGAGTTCCTGTGGGGTTTGGCTGCTCGCCACTCGGCACCCATCGATCAGCAGGGACCAACTTGAGTGAGGTTCGACGCACCATTCTAGCAGCGAATAGGGATAGCCGATGGTGACCGTACCCCCGTTCACTGCGCTGGTCGCCTGGTACACAAACTGGCGGTCGTCCAGCACGCGTGACCTTGGCCTGGGCCAGGGTGAGCCATCCATCGGGAAGACACAGATGCCCTGCTGCGGTACTTGCCGCGCTAAAAAGTTGCGCAGCCATGCGCTGTCGAGTTCTCCATCTTCAACAGCTGCATACAGGCTCGACCATTTCCGCCGGAACCGGCTGGATTGGCTCAACATCGCAAAGGATGAAATCGACCCTTCCGAGATGAGCGCATCCAGCAGATCAAACAGTGCATCTCGCCTGGCCAGCATTCCATTTTCATAAATGACTTGACGAAACTCGATTAGTTTGTTAATGTCCTCGTTGGTAGATTCTTGTTTGTTCACACACCAAGTTTCTACCAAGGGGTGGTTTTGCTCAAGGGCAAATCCGCCCTAGATTTTGTCTAAACTCGAACTGTTAAGAGAGGAGCGTGATATATGGATAAAAGTACTAACATGGGCGCCAAGATACTGATTGTTGATGATGAGCCGAATTTGTTGCGCATGGTTGGTTACACCTTGAATGCTGAAGGCTATCAAATTGTTGTCGCAAAGAATGGGGCGGAAGCCTTAATCAAAGTCCAAACCGAGAAGCCG
>DAOUET010000032.1:0-25558 GCA_034430155.1 Anaerolineales bacterium | reverse complement strand
AGCAATGACCCCGATATCATCGAACCAGGCACCTTCCCAACAGGAAAAGTTATCGGCGGATGGGATTTCGCAGGTGCAGATTATGATGCCAGCGACCAAGCCAACGATATCCCGGTTCCGGATCCTGATCCCTTAGATGGAGACGGACATGGTACCCATGTGGCTTCAATTGCAGCTGGCGAAACGGTTAAAGGTAAGATAGGAAATGGTGTCGCGCCGGAAGCAAAACTTTACGCCCTCAAGGTGTTTGGAGAGCCAGCCGGTACTACTTACCTGACTGTAAGCGCCATCGAGTGGGCCATGGATCCGAATGGTGATGGTAACCTTTCGGATCACGTCGATGTCATCAATATGTCCTTAGGCAGTGATTACGGACCTGCTACGGATTCGGATCCTGATATTGTCGCATCTAATTTCGCTTCGAATATTGGAATCGTGGTGGTTGCAGCAGCAGGTAATGCAGGCGACACAGCCTACATTGCGGGATCACCGGCGGTAGCTTCTACGGCTATATCGGTGGCTGCGAGTACTACAGGCTTTACTACCGGACCCACAGTTAGCATTTCGAACACCAGCATCCTGACCAATACTCAAATCATTTATCAAACCCCGGCATTTGATAATGACGCCGGACATTTCACCAATTCGATCACTGCTACACTCGAATATGTGGGTGGGCTGTCAGGAGCAGCAGACGATGAAATGTGTTCTACAGATGGCCTCTCCGGTAGTGCCCTGACTGGTAAATTGGCATTAATTCAGCGTGGGAGCTGTGCCTTTACAGATAAGGTCAATAACGCAGCCTCCCTAGGAGCGCTGGGAGCGATCATATTCAACCATGCTAGCGGGGGGAACGACCTTGTTCTCATGGCCGGTCCTCCTGTTAATATCCCGGCGGGTTTCATAGCCCATGATGATGGCATAAGCCTGGCTTTAGACAGCGGCATGACCGCCATGGTCACAGCTGAAGATGGAGTCTCGACTGTAGCGGATAGATATATACCGGCTGACACAATTGCGGGGTTTTCTTCCCGGGGTCCCCGTGGATTCGACTCGATGTTGAAACCGGACATTACCGCGCCTGGGGTGGGGATCTTTGCGGCGAAAATGGGTGGTGGCACAGAAGGTACCAGCAAGAGCGGTACGTCGATGGCAACCCCTCATATCGCTGGAGTGGCAGCCCTACTCAAACAGGCTCATCCTGATTGGACCCCGGAATACATAAAAGCCGCAATGATGAATACAGCTATGGATCTGGTAGACGAGACCAGCACAGAAGTACCTCGCCAGGGATCAGGTCGGGTTGATGCCTGGAATTCTGCTACGACTACTTCTATAGCAATAGGTGATACCGATTTAGTGTCGCTCAATTGGGGCGTGATTCCCATCGCCGATGATCTCTATGGAGATGAGAAATTTATCACCATCAATAACTTCTCCTTGATCTCCAAGACGTACAGTGTAACCTGGGAGTTCGGTTCTGGTTCGTTCACGGATGGATTTGATCTCACCCTTCCTGATACGGTCGAGGTGGATGCTTCACCAGGGTTTGCTTCTGTGCCTGTAGATCTAAGCATAGATGCTACTCAGGTCCCTGCTGTTTTCAGCCAGCTCGAAGAATACTACGGATATATTATCTTCACGAATACAAGTGACCAGGATGATCTACTCAGAGTGCCATTTTATGCCGTACCTCAACCCTACAGTCAACTCGCCCTCACTGGATCGAATTTCATAGGGTACTCCGGTGACGTGACACTTACTCACAGTGGTCCTATTTCATCGAGTCTGTGGGCTTACCCGCTATATGAGACGGATGACAACCAGCCTTGGCAGGGAGACGAATCTGACTTGCGCATGGTAGGAATGGACTATGGAGGAACGCACCCAACTTATGGGCCTATCATCGTCCCAGCCATTGACGTGTATGGTTCCTGGCATACGCCCCAACCCTACTTTGCAGAGTTCGATCTTTACCTGGATGTGGACCAGGATGGCAATAATGATTTCGTTGACTTCAACTATAACTATGGCTGGCTAAGCGGTTCTGATGACAACGACGTTTGGGTAGTCATCCAGGTCAATTTGAGTACCTCCGGCGTAGATCTTGGCAGTCCCTTTACGATTTACACCGATTACAACACGGGTTTTATGGAATGGTATTTGGCAGCTGACTGGCATGATCTGTCAACCGGTGTTGACAGCGACTTTGACTATCAATTGCTGGCATTTGATTATGACGCCAATGTAGAATTCGGGCAGCCGGGTTACTTTGATTACTCTAGACCACCCTTTGGCTGGGATCTTAACCGAAATCCCGGACCAGATAACCATTCAGCAGGGTTGTCCTTCTGGGTTAATAGCCCTAGCGGTTATCAGGATTCAAACCCATTGGGCTTGATGATTGTAGACTACAACGGTAAGGCTGGAACAGGACAATCCTACGTTCACCTGTTCACGATCGATAAACCATTTTTTGGATTTTTCCCGGATGTAGTCCGCTAAGTCTAGCTAAAGTTACTCGTAAGAGTTCCAGGGTTAGATCAAACTCTGGGACTCTTTTTTTCCCCTAATAGAAGGATTTCCCTATCAGAGAAATTACTAACCGAATTGAAAACCAAATGGGTGAACGTGAAAAAAGATGCAGGCAGGCTAAATGATATAATAAAATGCTTTTGAGGCTATTGAGCTGCCAGTTTAAATTGTATAACGCTCAAGCCGCGATCCTCCAGATGAACTATGCCTGAAATAAACGAACTCAGCGACCGAGAACGTGAGATCTTGTATCTTGTAGCGACCGGGGCGAGTAATAAGCAAATCGCCCATGAATTATATATCAGTACAAATACGGTAAAGGTACACCTGCGTAATGTTTTCTCTAAGATAGGGGTTAACTCTCGCACTGAAGCAGCCATGTATGCTGTCAGTGTGGGTATGGTAGAACCCGTTAGCGCTCCTGGTAAGGAGGGCGTATCGATCCTCTCAGGTGCTGATGGGGGGGATGGGGATAGTGCTGGCTTGCTGATAGGTCTGGATGCCCTGGACTTGACGGTTCAGCGTAGGAAGCGTATGGGTTTAGTCTTCGCCTTTATCATCTTGCTAACAATAGGGTTGGTGGGATTCTTTGCCTTACGCCCTAACGGGGATACAACCCTCACCTCAGTTGGTCCACCTTCACCTACAGACTCACCACGCTGGCAAAATAGATCCCCTCTTCCCACACCTAGAAGCGGTCTGGCAGTGGTTTCCTACGAAAATAGGATTTATGCTGTCGGCGGAGAAAGCGACCAAGGTATTACCGGACAGCTTGATCGTTATGATCCGATTATTAATTTGTGGACCACCTTATCCCCCAAACCTGTCCCGGTGAGGGATACTGGAGCGGCAGTAATTGGTGGTTTGGTTTATGTTCCAGGAGGGCGAACCAGCTCCGGGGGTCTTACAAATGTGCTGGAAGTTTATGATCCACTCACGGACAAGTGGGAACAGTGCCAGCCTTTGCCAGTGGCGCTCAGCGCCTTTGCTACCGCTTCCTTTGAAGGAAACCTTTATTTGTTTGGTGGGTGGGATGGGAGTGAATACCTTAATAGTGTTTACGAATATGATCCTGCTCAAGATAAATGGAATGAAAAAAAAGCCATGCCAACCGCACGTGGATATGCCGGTGCAGCGGTCGCTGGTGGAAAGGTCTATGTAATGGCAGGCTTCGATGGCCAGAAAGCGCTGGCTGTCAATGAAATTTATCTGCCGGAACGTGATGATAATGGTCTCTCGGATCCTTGGAGTATTGGTCAAGCGTTACCACAAGGACGTTATGGCATTGGAATCGCCAGTATCGCTGATATCATCCATGTGGTTGGAGGTCAAGACCAAGGAACTGAAGCCTTGCCTGCTCTAGAATATTCGCCTCAATCAGATGAATGGCAGATGTTTGAGCGGCCCGCTGTAGGTAAATGGTCCTATTTAGGTATGGTAGCTTTAGAAACCCATCTCTATGCATTGGGGGGTATGGTCAATGAGGCACCAAGCAACTTGAACATGTCGTATCAGGCAATCTATACCATCAGCATCCCCTTAGTACGTTGAACTGACTGTGATTAACCCATGTGGGTTAATAGAAAAGTGCTTTCAACCAGGCTGGGGGGTGTTTTTTCATAAAGTCATTAGCTGAACTACCCTAAAGTGTTATTGACCCAAGTGGCAAGGATCTGATAACCTTATGCCAGATTATGATATGAACCCTTCAGGGGTGGGATTGTATTTGTGTTTGAGGAGGTGAATCACTGGTCGAGAAAACCTGGTAGTAATTGTGACGATATTTTAGATTTTCAATAAACCTTAGGAGGTTGAATTTCATGAAGAAAGTGACATATTTCGTAATCGCATTAGCTCTGATGATGACCTTATTAGCTCCTGGGTCATCAGCATTGGCGCAGTCTGCAACATCGCAGACCTGGACATCTTCAATAACATACTACACACCCAGCACTTCCAGCGGCGAGCTCAGCGTAACATATTACCAAGGAACGATGTCTTATTCAGCCGGTCCTTTTACGCTTAACCCGCACAAGGCTGGATCCCTATTTATTGGTTCCACAACTGTTCCGGATAACTTCGCTGGTTCAGCGGTTCTAAGCGCGGATGTCCCGATTGTAGCGACTTATGTGCAGTTTGCTGCCGGGGCGGAAAACTCGAACTATGGACGTATGTTGTATAATGCCTTCACCGCTGCAAATGCCGGTGCGAAGTTTTATGTGCCGACGGTACTCTACCAGACATTCGGATCAACCTCACGTGTGGGCGTGCAGAATGTGGAATCTTATGAAATCACAGCTACGCTCAACTTCTATGCAGTGGGAAGCACCACAGCAACAGCCACTAAAACCCAGGACATCAAAGCTTATGCTTCCTATGTGTTTACACCCGCAGATGTCACTGGTTTGAGCCCGGGATTTAATGGCTCGTTAGTCATCACTGCCACCAAGAAGGGTGACGCCAGCACAGCAGGTAGGGTGGTGGCATCCGCAGAGGAAACCGATGATGCGGGACGCGGTGCTTATGCATTTGAAGGTGTTGCCAGTGGCTCAAATACAGTATACATGCCAAGTGCCATGTGCAATTATGGTAGCGAAATGCAAACCTCATACTTCGCTATCCAGAACGCTGGCACTGGTGATGCCAGTGTGACTATTGATTACTACAACACCTCAGGCACAAAAGTTGCTAGCATGGCTGCAACGACGGTTACCCAGGGTGGAAAGCTCAGCCGCAGCCCATGTAGCGATTCAGCATTGGTAGGAGCTCTCGGTTCGGCAGTAATTAACAGCACTGGTGCGGCAATCATTGCCATCGGCAAGATCAAGGCCAATAACGGCATGGCAACAGCTTATGTTGGTCAGGGTTCAGGCTTCACGAAATTGGCAGCTCCCTACATCCGCTGGGCTGCTGATCCCAGCGCAGAATTCCAGGCATATGTTGCCATCATGAATGTCGACAGCACAAATGCCACCAACATCACAGCCACTTACTATGATGCTAATGGAACTGCCCAGGGCACTCACAATGTCGCTACCGCAGGCAACCCGCTTGGCAGCTTCACCAAACGCAACACCACGCCGGTATTGGCTGGGGCGCTCGATTCCAGCGGTAACTTTGGTATCAGCCCATTCGGCGGTGCAGTCGAAATCTCCAGTGACAAACCTGTTGTGGTAGTGGTCCGCCTTCAAAAGAACGTCAGTCTTGGAGCAACCACCCGTTTTGCTGAGGACTACAACGGCGTAGACGTTTCAACACCATAGGATTCACTGAAAGATAATTTACCATACTCAATGGGAGCGGGGAACACCAGAAGTATTCTCCGCTCTCATTTTGCTTTCATAAATATAGATGGGGATACACTTCTTACCTTGAATCAGCTCCAAATTGATATATAATTCAACAAATTCGTTTTTTATACAGGGACATAGAACATGCCAAGACTTAGAATAACGCTTTTTGTTATTATCCAATTATTGTTGTTGGCATTTTTAGCATCTTGCGGGGCTACTGGGAATGTGAATCTATCAGCCTTGCCGACCTCTATCACACCTGCTCAAGGCACAGGAGGGATGAAAGGAGTCATTGGTAATATCACCAATTTTTGGCAAGGTGGAACGGTCTATGTATTTGCAGCAGAATACCATGGAGATGAAAATGGGAAAGGGATTTATGTCCTGGAACCTTCCATTCACCCCTATACGACGGTAGATGTAGGCGGTATTTTCCAGATCAACGATATGCCAGTTGGGGAATATGTATTAGTGGTGGGACCCAGTCCGGAGGAAGCAATCGTCGTTCGCCATAATGGGAATGCCAAGATATTTAAGGTCGCAGTGAATAAAGTTACCGATGCAGGCTCGATCACCCTGGAATGGTGATTACCTCTCCAACAGGTTTTGGTAAAGTAATTCGTATTGTCTGGCAATGCTCTCGATACGGAAATTTTCTACCGTTTTGAGAGCACGCGAAGCTACTTGGAACCTTCGGGTGGGATTTTGCAGTAACTCGATCAGCATGTCGGCAAGCGCTTCAGGTTGACGGGGAGGCACCAACCAGCCATTCTCACCGTCTCGGATTAATTCATCGGTGCCGGGGATATCTGAAGCCAGGACTGGCACTCCACAGGCCATACTTTCCATGATCACGGTTGGCAAGCCCTCATAGATTGATGGTGATACAAAAATATGCATGTGTCTCAACAAAGAGATAGCATCTTCCCGTTGACCGGTAAAAAGAACATGTTCTGAAATCCCCAATCGATTAGCCTGTGCTTGTAATTCTTTCCTCAATTCACCATCGCCGATTATCACGAAAAATGTATCAGGCATTTGGGCCATTACCCTAGGTATGGCAGCTAACAGATACTCGTATCCTTTTTGTTTGGTTAGCCTGCCTATACTTCCAACAATGGATTTACCTTTGGATGCTGCTAATAGGGGATGGTCGCTGAGAGGTTGCTGGCGGGCTTTGAATATTTCTGGATAGATAGCATTATAGATAAGGGTGGGGCGTTTTTGGGAGATAAGCGTTCCCGGATGGTGGCCAAGATTATTGACCACTGCTTGGGATACGCCTGCTTCCTGATCTAAGAAAAAAGGATAAAGCCAATTGGTGAAGACTTGCCGGCAAACCCAAGAGGTCAATCCCCGTCCCCATTCTGATGAAACGTGGGCTGTGCGCATAGCCACATTGGTTCGTCCAAGTGATTTGAGAAGTAAAGCTGCAAAGGTGCCCATCTGGAAGTGGCTGTGGATTATATCAACTGATTCCGATTGATATCTCCTCGATAATCGCCGGATGGCGCGGAAATATTCTTGAAGGTTAAAACCATCATCTAATTCTCCTGCGAAAATTACTTTGACCTTATCATCAGTCAATATCTGCAGCCAATAAGACTCAGCCTTACTGGCATGTTTCCAGAAGGCGCATAGGGTAATATCAAATTTATCTTTATCCAGATGGCGGCTCAGTTCTAAGCCAAACCTTTCTGCTCCACCATGGGCCCCGCCTATGTCCAAGCCAGAGATCATGATTAATACTCGTAGGGGAAGGCTGGAGGTAGATTTAGCCATTGTGATAATCCTGCGCGATCAAATGACCAGATTGACGTGATTCCTCGATAATTTTGGGCATCAATAATTTTAGTTTGGCTTGGATTTCAAAGCGTTGAAGCCAGAGTTTTTCCAATTTTCTCAAAAGTTGAGGTTCATCTAGATTTTCAAGTTCAACCAGCCATTCTTGAAGCTCAAGGGTTTCTAAGATATGGCGAGTCTTTGTCAGGTAGCCAATGAACAAGGTAGGGATATTCATACTGAGTGCGAATATACCAGAATGAAGGCGGGAAGCGAGAAAAAGATCCATATGACTGTAAAGCGATTTTAAAGTACCTGGATAATACGGCTGATCAACGAGGACGATTTTTTCTCGTATCTCACCCATTTTCCCGGCAATAATTTGAGCAGCTAACCGATCGTCTTCGTTTTTTGTGGGGCCTGTCACCTGCGGGAAGAAAATTATACTGACGCCATACTTTTCCACCATACTTCTCAATGCCATCGCCATAGATTGGTAATATGGCTCGAATCTCTCGGCATCTAGCGAACGAACCATTCTGGTAATGGCTGTGACGCCGATAGCACCTATTTCATGACCAAGACCCAGATCTCCAATAATCAGTTTGTTTGATAGATTACTTTGGATTGAAGCGGGGAGGCCGAAAGCAGGGTCAGGTATATATCTAAGGATCGCGGAGGGCACCCCCAGGTTTTCTGCCAGCATAAGAGAGCCTTTTTCACGAAGCAGGATCAAGCGAGCCCGGCCATATAGCCATTTCATGAGCGTTCTTTCCCAGCGCCGAGAGAAGGGACCGATCGATTGCGACATGACATAAAAGGGTTTGCTGTAAAGGTGGGCAAGAAAGACCCCAAATCCGGAGACTATGAGAGGCCATCCATACCTGCCCATGCTGAAGTATTGGTTACCAGGACAACCCACCACGAGATCGGCTTGTTGGTATGCTCTTAATAAAGCACGCCACTTGGAAGGCAAGATGGGCAACCAGTTTTGACCCAATACCCTCAAGAGAAGGCCAGAAATCATTCCAATAATAAAGGAGAGGGCTTGAAGACCAATCCATTTATGGGCGTGAATTACGGCAGCCGGGGAGGGGACAACTTCAATATCAAGAGTGGCCAAATAACCTTCAGCAGGGTAATTGGCGGAGACGACCAGATGAGGTCGATCAAAAGATCCCCTAAGTTGGGTAAGCGCTGTCTCCAGGAGGGCAGCATCGCCGGCGTTTTGGCTGGAGTGGAAGTTTACAAGCAAAATGTTGAGGGCTGGCATCTTAAGCAAGGATTGGGTTCGATCTAAACCAACGGGCGGTCTGGGCCAAGTATCCGGTAGTAAGCACAATCTCGCTGGCAACATAGACACAGGCGACGCCCAGAACCCCAAGTTGGGGTATAAAATAAAGATTCAATAATACGTTTACGAGAGCAGAGATGGCCTGGGGAGCGAGCCGGTATTTCTGCCAACCGACTGCCACCAATATAGCCGCGCTAGCAAAACTAAGTGCTTTCAGGAATAAGATTGGGCTCAAAATAGAAAGCAATTGACCGGTGGTCGAGTAGGAGGGACCCAGGAGAAGGTCAACCAGAAAATGCCCACCTAAACCGATGGCCAGCCACATCAATAAACCCAAGGCAATGAATCCTGCGTACATAATGCGCACATCACGGTGAAAATCCAACTGACTTGATTCCATCAATCTGGTTAATACTGGGATCATGACCGCATAACCGGCTGCTGGAATGATAAATAAGGCGTTAACCAGACTGGAAGCGGGTGAATACAAGCCCACAGCCATCTGGTTGCCCAGGATAATTGCCAACAAGGTAACGTCAGCCTGAAGGTAGATCGTGGCTAATAAGTCAGATAAGCCGTAAGGAATTGAATCTTGAAATATTATTACAGCGTTTGAAATCAACCCCGTGATGAATTTAGGCTTGAGGATGATAAGGATTAGGGTCAAAGCGAGAAGAGTTCCAGCCAGTCGGCCTGCGGCGAAAACGACGGGAAAGGTCGCTCCCAATAGGATTAAAAGGATGGTATTTAAAAGCCTGCCTCCGCGAGAAACTAGGAGCATGGTTGAAACGGTGGAAACGCGTTTTTGGGCGTTCAGCAACGCCGTTCCGGCATTGAATAAACCATCACACCAAATATCCAAGGCGCTGACAAACAGGAGAGGTTTTAGAAATAAATCCGGTCGGACTTGAGGTAAGATCGTCAGTAAAGCCACGGCCCAAGCGATTCCAAAGCCAAATTTAATAGCGATCACACTACCCAGCAACCCTTGCGGTTTCTGGGAAATGGATGCTTGCCGAAGCAGCCAGGTATCTAAACCCCAGTTGAAAAGAAATGAAGTTAATCCAGCTGCTGCATACGCCCCGATGAAGAGGCCATATCGTTCTGGAGAGAGGTATCGGGCAAGCAGGATGGCATTGACTACCGTAAGAATCTGAGCGAAAGCCGAACCACCGCTCAAATAAGCAATATTCCTTAGAACCCTGCCTTTCCCTAGAATCGCCTTGTGGGAAAGTATTTCTTGCCAATTATGGGCAAGACTGGAAAAACCATTCCATTTAATCATTTAGGTGGCTTGAGTAATAAGGTGTTCAATTGCCTCGACAAGTTCGAACCAGCTCCGATGAGGTCTGGTATTTGAATTATCAGGTTGAGATAATCCGGTTTGAAGAGCCTCTTCGATTGCAGTTGCTAGTTCACGAGGGTTGCCAGCTGGTACTATTCGCACCCGATCATCTTCGATGAGGATATCATCGATTATGCAATCACTGATGATCGCCGGTAATCCAAACCCTAAAGCCAGTTTAACCGCTCCAGATTGGGTGCCACCTATATATGGAGCTACAAATAGATCCGAAGCCGAGAAAAATATGCCGACTTCCTCATTAGGGATGTAACTGTCATAGATAGTAACCCTGGAAGAGAGACCCAATCGCTGAATTTGATCCAGGTACCCGGATTTGTCATCCCAAAACTCGCCTGCTACGAGTAAATGGACATCTTTTTCCCAATCTTGTAAAAAAGCCAAAGCTTCTACCAATTGGTTCAAGCCCTTATAAGGTCGGACGATGCCGAAAAAAAGGAGTATTGATCTGGCGAGGGGGAGTCCTAACCGGTTTCTAGCTTCGTGCTTTGTCAAACGCCCTTGATTGAACATAGAATATATCGGGTGTGGCGACACAGCGATCAAAGCCTGGGGAATCAATGTTAACAGGCGTTCTCTTTCACGAACGGTCTGAACCAAAAAAGCTTTCCCGAGCTTGAATACCTGGCGGGATGACCAAGCGTCCCACCAGCGGGTTTCATGAGGAATGACATTATGAACCAGAAAGATAACGGCTATTTCTCTTCTTTTTAGTAGCAGGCACAAGCATAAAAATGCAGGTGCCCAAAAAGTTGTCCACCAGGGAACAATGACAGCTTGCGGTTGGAATTGGACGATCTTTTTTGCGGTGTGCAACCATGTCCAGGGGTAGATCGGATCTACTAAATATTCAGCATCCACGCGGAGTGGTTGCAAGCTGGGATCTCTGTCAGATTGACCAGGATAAAACCAAGCCGGGTATTGCCTCTTGAATGAGACCACCATAACCTGATGGTTACTTTCGGAGAGTGCCTTTGCCAGCAAAGTAGTATGGTGGGCGATTCCTCCCCGGAAAGGAAAAACTGGGCCAATAATCGTCAGGCGCATAGAATGAGCCTCAATTTGGAGGGCAGATTCCTGATTGTCGGGAATCTTCATTAGCGGATTTTAGGACAGGGAAAAATGCAGAATTGTTTATTGAATCAATTGGGGGGAGGGCCAACCTTTGCTCTAGGATCTGCTTTAACCTGGGCGATTTTACGATCACATATAGATAGAGTAAGAAAGTAAATAACCCCATATAGCGGAACATGATTCCTGGCGACTCGATCTGCCCACGGTGAAGCGCAATAAACGTCATTAAAGGGATGGTTGCCAGGGCAATATACCATAACTTGGCTTTAGATTTCCCCTTTTGGGTGATCAAGAAACTGATTCTAAGGAGAGCCAGAATTGCCAGGTAGGGATCGGAGGAAAAAATTGTGCGAGCATAGGCCAGGTAATCTGTTCCGGCAGCCTGCCAGGTGGCCTTATAAACACGCACGAAATCGAGAGAGGACAGGAAATTCACGCTTTGAAAAAAACTTGCGATCATCCAGATTCATCCGCAGTGATAGATCGAAAACCAGCGCTATAAATCTGCGCTTGGAGAATCGTCTTAAGACATAAAATTAGAATTAATCCCAGCCACACGTAACCTACAGCAAGCTGACGGTCTTTCGGTATAGCTCTCATATAATAATTCATGGAAGCATACAGACGAATAATTGATTTCCCCCTCTCAGAAAACGTTGGTAATGTGCGATGCTTAATCCGTTCTTTTCAAGGAGCAAACGGAGCATATTATGGGTGTAGATGGTTTCATGGTCGTGGACGGCAACCATCGAAAATAGCCCCAGCCTGGCGCCAACGCGATGAATGCGGTCACCCAATGGTGTTGGGGTGGTTAGTACCAGCTTACCTTCCTCGCTCATGTAAGCGGGGAGCTGCGTCAGCAGCCAGTCAGGGTTCTTCAGGTGTTCGATAAAAGCGACCATTAGGATGGTATCGAAGCGACCGGGTATGTCGAGTTGTTCCTGATCCAGATCGCGTTGATAAAACTTCTGGTTGGGGAAGTTCTCCTTCAGCCAGCGAATGAGGTTTGCATTCTCTTCAACGCCGGAATACGATCGACTACCATCAAGCAGTTGGATGATCTCTGCATGACCGCAACCCAAATCCAGAATGTCGCCATCCAGATATGGTTGAATGGCTTGAAATCGTTGCTTTTGCAAGAAAGAGGAAAGAAGAGGCTGCATCGATGAGACTCAGGGTGGATTGAATCTAAAAATCCAAACGAGATCCTGATGGTAGACCTGTTGAAAGAAGGGGCTATCCTGTAATGCCTGGGGTTCGAGAATTGGTCCCCCATTGTTCACTCGCCCCTGGCGTTGACCGATATAGACATGGGTGATACCTCTTTCAACAAGATTTTGGATCACCTGTGGATCGGTAAGCCCTTTGTTATTTATGTCATTGGTGAGCTGGTTGATCCATTGGCGGTATTGGGGTTGTGGTCCTTGTTCAGTGCCATAGTTGATCGGTGGTAAAGTGGTTGAGCGCCTGGCTGAGAGGGGCAGCCACCAACCGCCATCCGAGCCAACAATGAGGGTGTCTCCATAAGCGGGCATGGAATTTACCAGAAAAAGAGCATTCTGAGGAACGTTACCTTGAATCCAGGTGGAGGCGCGAGCGTCCGGGCGAGTGAATAACACACTTTTCCATAAGTCCAAGTCATTTACCCGTTGCCGTGCTGCCCAGAAGGCGCCCAAGGTTGTCACCAAGAAGAATCCCGGCATGATAGCTGCATGAATCTGATGAAGGCTGTCCGATCTTTTCGATATTAAGACAAATATCCAGCCAAAGGCCGCGCCGGCTATGATACCAGCGGGAATGTATGCCGCGATAAATACTGCAAAATTGCTCAAAGCGCCTTCTCCAGGAAGGCCTACCCAGGTAGGGTTGGCAGCCCAGACCATCAATAACCACCATGAACTAATGATAACGATACCTCGTCGCTTAGTCCACAAACCCCAACCTACCAGAACGGGTATCAGTAACCACACCCAAACAGGGAGATAAGTAAAAAGGTTCCCGATGGCATTGTACTGTTGAGTCCAGGCAGAAACTTCAAGGGCTGGGGTGCTTATTTGGTCGCTGAATATGGTGAGGATTTTGCCTGAAAATACATGAATAAACCAGGGGAGAAAGAGCAATACAGCGCCTATCGCCATGGTTAATACCATCAGGAAGCGGTTACGTAACCCGGGTTTGGTTATATATACCAGGAATAATACTAATAGGAAGAGGATGGCAAATAACAATACACGGTAATGCGTTAGAGCAAGCCCGGCCCATAAGATCCAGCCAAGAGCTACTAAACCCCAATGAAGCCGGTCGCCTTCTATAGCTTTCCAAATCAGGTAAGCAGCTACCGGCAAGATCGCCTGACCTGCCAGTTGCGTATACCGACCCCAATTAACGTAATACATGGGCATAGGTGCAACTAAACCAGCTAACAACAAGGCTCCTGTCCCTGCCCAGCGGTTACCCCCTATTCTATTTGCCAATGGGTACAAAGATAGCACGGCGAAAACGTTGAGGATTTGACCTGTCCATAACGTAGCTTGGGCAGCTGGCTGGTTGGTAATCCAGTCAAAGACGGCAGCCAGGGTGTGAAAACCGAAATGATAGGTGAAGGTTTGTAAATCGGCGTAGGGCTGCCAAGAATTAAAAATTCCACGGTTATCTATCAGAAGTTGGGTGATCAGAGTGTGCTGGTATGAGTCTCCCCACAAGGGTACGGATAGATTGCGTATCACCCAAAAGCGAACCGCGATGATAAGCCCAAGCGTAATGATCAAAGCCAAATCTGGCCAGAGTTGGAAAGGCTTCGATTTGGGAAGTGTTAATTGATGAATCAATTTGGATCGACCAAATTTGTTCAATGTCCTGGAGCGGATACGCCAAAGGATCAAGACTAACCCGGCTAAAGGAGGAAGCCAAGCGTAGAGGATTCCCAAGTGTAAGCCTACAAGGTCGCTCCACAAAAACAAGATGGGATAAATTGCAAGGCTCACCCCCGAGGCTAAAGCGAGCTTCTCACCCCAGCTGGCGGACATCCAGCCCGGAAATAACCATCCCAACAACGCCCAACCTGGGATAATGAACAGGAAGATGCCAACGAGTGTCACTCCAATCCAAGAAATGACAAGGAGCCCGAGACCTATAGCCACCTGGAAAGGGTCATAAATAAGTTTGAAGGTTAGTTGTTCGTTTTGGGGAGTTCCGTTCAGGTACAGCGCCCCTTGCAAATAGGTATCCCCTGAAGCAGAACCAACCTCCATAATGGGCGCTACATCGCTATCAATTTGAAGGTAATAATCGCGATTGAAGGAATCCCTTTGAGGAGCAAAACGAAAAGGATAATATCCCGGGGATGAAATGTCTCCTATGGATAATTTAACGCTTTCAATGTCCTCGGTGGCTTGTGGATTTGATCTCAGGTGAAGTGTGATGGTACCAGTGGAGGCGTTGGTCGGTTTCAGAAAGAATGAAATCCCGATCAAGCCCCGGTAGTGCGCCGAGAAAGTCTGCCCGAGGGCGGTCTGTTTGGATAAAGAGACAAAATTAGAACGGGTTGGTTGTTCTACGCGAACGAACGCAGAACATCCAGCCATTACCAGGGCAAAGATTACGAAAATGGGAAAGATTTTTAGCGTTTTAATCATTCATCGTGGCCTGGCGGCCAATGGCGCCCCTCACCGAATTCCAGGCGTCTTAAGCGATAGAGCAATTCCTCCAGGATCTTGCGGTTGAACCCGATCAAGTCGGCCAGAAGTCCAATTAACATAACCTGGAAACCAACGATGAGCAGCAAAGCGGATAGAATGACCGATTGGATATGTCCAGCCCCGTTGCCGATGAGATAGAAGTACAAGAACCGTAAGCTCCCAGCCATCCCTAGTAGGATGAGGGTTAATCCTACAACGGTGAACACCCGTAAAGGACGGTACATGGTGTAAGCCCGCAGGATGGTTGTACCTGAAAGCAGCAGGTATTGAGGAATATTACTGAAGAGCCGAGAAGGCCGCCTTTGGGGATTGGTGCGTACTGGGACATACTCTACTGCCATTCTTCGGGAGCCAGCTTGAATGAGGGTCTCGAGGGTAAAGGTATATTCACTGAGAACGAGAGTACGCAATGCTGCTTCACGGCTGATGGCCCTGAAACCGCTGGTCGCATCAGGG
Organism: Anaerolineales bacterium; assembly: GCA_034430155.1. Lineage (GTDB taxonomy): Bacteria > Chloroflexota > Anaerolineae > Anaerolineales > UBA4823 > DAOUET01. The sequence goes on along the minus strand of DAOUET010000032.1, from coordinate 10,063 downwards.
GTTTGCACACCAGAAGCCTTAGCGATCACCCAACTTCCCAGACGTTGCAGTCCTCTTTTGAGTGGGGAAAACTCCTCCAGACTGGCAACACCTCTGTCGCCGACCACTATGTCAGCTCGACCAGCAAGGATCGGTTCGATCAGGTGTTGAATGTCTTCGGCGTGATATTGGTTATCTGCGTCCGTGTTGACAATCAGGTCGGCACCCCGCCGAATACAAGCTTCTAAACCTGTGACAAACCCAGCTGCTAATCCGATGTGGTTGGGGAGGCGTACGATGTGATGCACACCGATTTTCTGAGCTACTTGAGCGGTCCCATCGGTGCTGCCATCGTCGATGACTAAATATTCAAGGGTATCTATTCCGGGTAATTCGCCTGGCAGCGCGTCGACTGTTTCCGGTAAATGCTCGGCTTCGTTATAGCAGGGGATTTGGATGATGAGCTTCACGGCTTTGTGCTTGGTGGAATCCTGGGGGTGATGAGATCATTGACACTTTTTTTCACAACACCATTATACAAGCAGGCGAAGTATACCATTTTTAGAACCACGGTGAAATGCTAGCAGTACCGTATAAGAAATCAAGCTAAGCGAATTTGTGAAACATCGGCAATAAGCCTGCTTATATTTATATTTCTAGGCTGAGGTCTAATCACTGTGATCAACCAAGGGGAGGAAGATCAAAGAAGTTCGAATCTGGATTTTATATGAAGCCGAGTTGCCTGCGACGCGCCCGTCAAAAGGTGTCAAGCGTAAGTAGACCATTTCAGATCGATCAGCTGTCCATAGGAGGAAAGTTTTGCTTTCATAATCAACTGGAGTGGCTGAAGCTAAAGGTGTAGTTCCATCCACGGAAAATAATTCTATCCCGGTCGCTGCCCCTCCCCCGAGAGGGGTACTTTCTATAAAGTATGTAAGACCAGTTTCTTGGGAAAATATTAACCAATCCTGGTCATTTAAGAAATCGGGTTCCTCCGGATTGCAAAGATTGTGAATTTGAGCCAATCCAGAAACATCTATTCGATTGGCCATGGCGCTCTTGTTATCGTTCTCCCAGGTGTCAGGTAGAGAGCATAGTTCGGCTGGGGCAGGTATCGCCGTACTGACCTCTTCAGCTGAGGAGAACTCCTCACTGTTTATCGCCCGGTCAACACCACGCAAGCGAAATGCGTAAGAGCTTGCCGGATCACCTACGAACCAGGCATGATCCTGCGATCCTGCTGGATCCGGTTGGAAATCTACCCAATTATCGGTTTTATCCTGGTATTGCAAGTCGTAATGATCGATACCAGATTGATTGTCCTCCCCCGTCCATTCCAAGCGGATAGCAGTAGTTCCTTGGGTAGGAGAAAGGGTTTTGAGAGTCGTAAACGGAGGAACCCGGTCTAAACCAATATCCCATGCTCCTGCACCAACCCATATTCCGGCCCAATCGTAAACATTGGCATAGAAGGCTAATCCATATTGATCAGCAAGGGAACTGGTGTCAAAGTTCAAGCTCCAGCCATCTTGACCATCCCAATCATTTCCAGCATATATCCAGCTATCATGGAGCCAATCGGCGGAGTGCCAAAGGAATTGCACACGGCTGATACCACTTAGGGCATCGTTTGCTGTGATGTTCAGAGCGATATATTGACCTGAATGGTAGCTTTCATCCGGCGGATTGGTAAAGGCGGCTGTTGGAGCTTCATCATCCTTGAATAAATGAATTGAATATGTGTAATTACCTCCGCCACCTGATGGATGCGACCACAGCCGTGCTTTTAAATAATAAGTTCCTGACCTGGATAAATAGAAGCCTAAATGAGGATCTTTATGGATAGCTGGAATTTCATCATCGTGTTCTGCGAGTACTGAAGTGCCATCTGAATCTAATAGGAATAACACCAGGTCGAGATCATCAGGTGAGTTTTGGGAGGGCGTGTCAATGTCTACAACGATACGGTCGCCGGATTTAGCGGTAAATTGATAATAATCAATGTCGCCGCTGGGGCATAGCGACCCAGTCTTGGTTTGTCCATATTTTATGAGAGTGGCTTGGTTGGGGGTGTTGTCGCTGTCGCCACAAGACGGAAGCGCAGAAGCGGAAATGGTGAAATCGTCGATGTGCCAACCTTCGTAGTAATTAAAAGCTCCATCTAGAGCTTCGAAATGGAAACGCACCATGATGGTAGAGCCGGCGTAGCTGGACAGATCCAGAGCGGGATTGAGCCAATAATTGGAAGGATCATCGTAAAGTTGGAGTACATTTTCAAATGGACCACCATCTTTGGAAATTTGAATCCAGCGCTGGTCCCAGTACCTTCCGGGGCTTTCGGTAATATAGCGGTACCAAAAATTAAGGGTGTATGGTTTATCCGCATCAACGAGTTGGATTGGTGGCGAGGTCAGGTCACCGGTATTGGGTGTACCATCTTTATAATCGCCATTTTCGCCGTAGTACCAGCTATGGGAGGTACTGTGAGCCCGGTCGGGGTTGTTGACTCGCTGCCATAAACCACTGGAGGACCAGCCATTGGCTCCACTTTCCATATCATCGGAGAATGGAGCTGTCAAAATCGGAACACTAAGGGCAGGTGATGTGCTGATTGTGAAAGAGGCAGGTGTACTCCAGGCACTGATGTTATCCTGGTAACGAGCTCGTACCTTCCACTGGTATTGACCCACCTCAGTCAAAGTTGCTTCCAAATGCCAGATGGGTTCGGACAACCAGGCTGAAGTGCTTGAGAATGCGGGTGAGGGGCCGATTAATGCCACCTGAAATTCTGTGGCACCAATAGGCACTCGCCAGGAAAAGCTGAGCGAAGCACCGATTGGGAAGCCGTCACCATTTTGAGGGGCTACTAACTTGGAGGGAGGCTGGATTTGTCCAAGATCAGTGTGGCTGTGTACGGTCAAGGATGTCAGGTGGTTCGCTCCGACCAAATTATCTGCGAGATTGCTATCATTTTGGATGAAAGTCTCGCCACGTCCACTGAAATCTGCATCGGAATATAGGGTGGCTAGTACGCCCGAACCGACCTGGATTGATTCGGCGTTATCATCCCCCAGTCCAGTTAATGCAATGCTATCGGGATAATCGTTGATGTCCAGGACGAGGCAAGCGCCTGAATAATTAGAATCTGAAAAGAGTGATACTTGGTCATATGCGGGTGTGCAACTCGGCGGAGGGGTTGCACAGATTGATTGGTTGGAAATGTGGGTTAAACCCGGCAGGCCAAATGCGGAGTTGCCCTGTTTATCTCTTAGTTTTAAAGCCAGGCTTACAGGTCCATCCGGTACATTGTCGGAGCACATATCCCAATTTAGCGAAAAAGTCTGGGAGGTGAACACATTACCGATGTCGTGCCAAGCGCCGGCATAATTTGCGATAAAACGGGCCTCGGCGATTCCGCTGCTCACGTCTGTAGCCCAGCCTTCCAAGTGAAGGGGGTTTGATCTAACCGTTGTGCCTGTAGCGGGAGTGGAGATGTCACCTTCAGGAGCTGTGACATCTCCATGGACGACATTTTGCGATATATAAAATGATCTGAATTCATTACAGACGTCTTCCGCTCTGCAGTAAGGCAGGTCACTATAAACGTTATCGTTTCTGCGTGGGCGCCCACCATTAATCGGGACGTCATTGAAAGTAATATCGACAGAGGAACCCCAATAGGAGCTTGGATTGGTATGGACCTGGAAGTGAAGGTGATGACCAGTGCTCTGGCCAGTGTTATCTACCACGCCGATAAATTGCCCCTGAACTACTTGTGTATCCCGAACCCGCAGTGCTGGAGGAATGCTTTCCTGAGCAAGGTGCAAGTAAAGTTGGTAGGTGACCGGTGAGGTGCTGTTATCTTGTAAAACCAGGTAATTTCCAACACCGTCGTGATTGTTGTTGGGTACATCCCAATGAGCTAGCCAAACCGTACCTGATTTGGCCGCGTATAGATCAAACATGGTTTGGGGTATATAGAAATCGAAAGCGTAGTGAGCGCTACCGCTGGGAATGTATTTATCGTGGGCGACGCTCTGAGAGAGCCAGGCGGGCCTTCCCGCTTCCCACGGAAGGAGATAGCCTCCGAATGGTCCCGCGACGACGGCTTCCAGGTGCTCTTCATAGATTTGTGACCAAAACGCTTTAACGTTATCGCTAAGCAATTCGGTTGGAGCAGCTTTTAGCAAAGTAAGCCAATCATTATCAGCAGGAAGGGTCACCTGCCAACCAGAAGTTTGGTGTTGTGCCAGGACCAATCCTGGTTCGTTTGGCAAAGTCTCTCCGGTTGCCGGGTCATTTAATACCAACCATGCAATTCCCCAATTCGTATCTCCTGAAACGCTAACGTTTTTGATCTCGACCTCATTGACCAGATAACCGAGCACATATTCTTTTTGAGAAGTTACAGCCTGATCAATGGCTCTTTCCAATTCGAGAATAACAGGTGAATTGGGGTTTTCCGGAGGTTCAGGTGTTGGGGTATACGGTGCAAGATATAAATTAGAAGCAAGGCTTGCCGGGGAAAGGAAGGCTAACGGAAAGAAAATAAATATTATTAATAGCGTAATAAGAATTCGTTTCAAACATTCACCTCACAAGCGTTGCCAATTTGATTGCCAGCCATGATAAAAAGTATCTGACCTCATGTATGATACGACAATTATCATCCAGGCAAGCAGAAATTTACTTTACAAAGTTATTATTTCCTCTCGAAGTTGATTGTGGTCCAAAATCCAGAGCTTTGTCGCAAAACGTTGTATAAAATAACGGTCATGCACTACCATCAGGATGGTACCATCGAATTCCTTTAAGGCTTGTTCAAAGCGTTGCCGGGAGGGTATGTCCAGGTGATTGATGGGTTCGTCTAATAACAGGAAGTTACTTCCACTAGAAACCAGAGTGGCCAGGATGAGGCGAGCACGCTCACCATAACTTAACTCCTTGATTGGGCGTAAGGGATCGTCCCCGCCGAATAGGAAGAAATGCAAAAAAGAGCGAGATTCGGTCTCGTTCATCGGGGCGGATCGTTGGATAGTCTGGAGAGCGGAGAGTTCCGGGTTGAGTACTTCCTGTTCCTGGGCCATGTATCCGACCTGGGCGCTTTTTGCCAGACGAATTCTACCTGAGGCTGGCTTGAGATGTCCAGCAATGGTACGAACCAGGCTGGTTTTTCCAGAACCGTTTGGACCGGTGAAAGCGATCCTCTCCCCGGAACGGATATGCAAATTCAGACCGGAGAGTATAGGTGGGTTGTCTGGATATGCAATTGCTAGATTTTCTGCTAGTAATACTTCTTGACTTACATGTTCGGGCTTTCTGAAATCGATCTTCATTTGCCACGACTGCTTGGGTTTTTCAAGGCGCTTATCTGAATCGAGGTAACGTTCGAGTTTTTTCTCCCTAGATTTCGCTTTTTTGGCAACTTTCTTGGCATAGCGGCGCACTCCCGGTTGCCTGGATGTGGTGGTTAGCTCGACTTTCAGTGCCTGATGTTTGGTGCGGGCGATGTCCTGGCGCATCTTTAGGATCTGGTATATCTGATCTTGGTAAGCTTCTTGTTGTTTTTGGCGTTCCAATTGATACTGCTCCAAGTAATCTGAATAGTTACCTTGATATACCTGGATAGTGTGCGTATCTGGGTTTAGATCGAGAATACGGCTAACAGAATTGTCCAAGAAGGTGCGGTCATGTGTGACGATCAGGGCTGCTCCAGGAAAGGAAGCAAGCCAGCTCTCCAACCACTCGAGCATGTGGATATCGAGATGGTTGGTAGGTTCATCCAACATGAGCATCTGAGGATGTTTTAGCAGGACAAGAGCTAATGCCAGGCGGGTTTTTTGACCACCACTCAGTTTAGAGACTACCATATTATCTGGAATATCATCCAGCCCAAGGGCTTTAAGAATGGCAGTTTGATTACCGCGATCAATCTGGTTTATGCGTTGCAGATCGAGTAAAGCGGCATCGAATGCGGACTGTAGATCGGAACGGTCTGGGGTTACGCTGAGCGCTTTTGCCAAGCGGGAAATAGTTTCTTCTGCTTCCTTCGGATCGCCAATTGTAATGTCAAGAATTCCCCTGAAATTGAGGTGACTATCCGGTTGGAAGCCTTGTGACAGGTAACCCAGGCGTAAATCTGCTGGAGAAAAGGTAACCAAACCTTCATCGGGAGTTTCCTGCCCTACCAAGATACGCAACAGGGTGGTCTTTCCACAACCGTTCGGCCCGATTAATCCCACCCGGTCACTGGGATTGATGGTGAATGAAACGTCGGTCAGGACTATGTTTTGATTGTAGGATTTTGAGAGGTGATGAGCTGTTAGCATGAGATGTCTCCTGTAGAAATAAGAACCGTGGGTAAATACCGCTTGCTTGTGTTCACCACAGCAAATACTTACCCCACGAGTATTGAAATAATTCTACAGGTACTTGTGCATCTCTCTGCTCCTGGGTATATGGACCCTTTCAGATTATAACACTAGACTTAACGCTGCGCTTGCGCAGACATCATTCCTGTGGGATACTCTTTGCGATGGATCTCACATTAATTTTATTTCAAGTAATAAGCGCTTTCGGGCTGTTGATCTCAGCATTATCCTCTACGAATGGAATTGAGGGCGTCTCAATGATGCCCACGCGACAACCGTTATCAATCGATTTTGATAACGATAACATTATTAACCTGAAACATTTTCCTCCAGATAGTGAGATTGGTAACGGTGGACCGATCTCCGTGCGTGCATCCCAGTATTTCAGTCCTCTATTTGCCCAGGTGGAGACAGCGTATCCACCTCCAATTGAACAAACTGATACCTCAGGGGTAGGTACAGATATCACCTCGGGCACATCCACCCCGCCCTCTATCTTTGAGATCACGATGATTTTTCCCACTGATACGCCGTCAAGAACTCCTTCACCAACACTCTCAATGACTGCAGGGGCGGATGCGAAGGACCAAGGTTCGAAAAACACAGCCAGGTACGGTTTGATTTTCCTGGTTGCTCTCTTATGGTTGTTACTGGGTGGATGGTTATATCTATTAGTACGGGAAATGCGTTAATTGTGGGAATGCAAAGTCTCACCTATTTGTAACCAGGCGTGTAATACTTCAGCAACACTCCATGCTTGTGAAATACAACCACGGGGGGTGAATGGCGCTTCTCTCTCAAAAATCTCGCTGATGTTACCCAGACCGTGACTAGTTAACTGGCGGATAAGGGGATAAAGGTACGATCTGGCCAATTCGGGATCATTGTAAACACGCAAATGGGCAATAACATAGGGGCCGATCAACCAACCCCAAACGGTGGCCCGATGGTAAGCGCTATCGTGCTGGAGGATAATAGATTTTTCGAACTGCCAGATCGGTGATTGATCCCCCACCATGGAGGCCATCGTCTTCTTCCCAGAAACGATGCCTAAAATTCACCTGCCACCGAGCCAGCGTACCCAGTCAGTTCCACATAACCAGAACCATTTACTTCTCGCCCTTCTAACAGCCCGGAAATTTTTACCGCTCCTTCCCAGTACTTGAAAGATAAATCTAATTCCTGATCTGTCAAATAGGGTTCGATTTCCATCTCTAATCCAGCTGAAGGCACCTCTACCTGTCATCTGTTAGGGTAGACCGTCTTAGTATGTGGACTGGTCCAGGTATCCAGAACGCAGATATTAAAATCCTGGCGGCTTAAGAAACGGGTGCTACCATCCGGATATATAAGGGTGCCACTGGAAAATGGATCTATGCTGCCATCCTCCCGGCGGATCTGAAAAACCATCAGCTCAATTGCCTGTTCATCTGTGCCCGGCCAACTGTTGTAATTATTATCGTTCAACTGGATTGAAAACCAGTCCCATCCGACTTGGCTGGCAGCCAGAGCGTTTGTGCTGAATTCGTGATCCATCCAGCTTAAACCTTGCAGCTGGTATTTTGTGGAATCGATCTGGAGGATTCCTTTTGTAATCAGACGCGTCTGGCTGATCTAATAGGAAGCGTTTCCAGGTTGTGGACCTTTCTGACTGTAACCATTCTCACCCTGCAGGATGGGACCCTTGAGGTCTGTGAGTTGCAGATCAAGGGTCACATCGTTGTAAGAAGCGTGAATCTGATAAGTATTTTGCCCGGATTCCAGGATTGACCAATCATACAGCCAGATACCAAAGGTAGATGCTTGTACCCCTGCGAGCCCAGCGGCACCTCGGGCATAACGCTCGTACGCCTGGAAATGCTTGCTGTACACATCGGTCAGGGTGAAATGAGCTAGATATACTTGATCGGTGGACCAATCCGAGACGCGTTTTTGACGATCTGAGGGTGGTATGATGGCACGCCGGAAAAAGGTCAATTGGTAGCCAAAGTGCCTTCCATTGGCCGTATCTAGATTTCCGGTGTAATACCACCACTCAGTCTGAAAGTCCGGATGAGGGCCATTATCGAGGGGGAATGAGAGCCGGGCTGGGTCGGTCGCCGGTCTAAAATCATAATTTTCCCCATTTTCCAACGTCGGTTGTGATGCCAAAACCAGCTGCGATCGCACTTGTGGCTCCACGGCCTGGGAAAACCGAGCAAAAGAAAGATATGCAGCGATTGCACTTGCTAATATAAGCAGGGAAAGGATCAGAATCGTTTTTCGCATGGAAAAGTATCAATCTCTTTCGAAATGGAGGGGATTATAACAATGCTCACTCCGACCGAAGCGTCTCAGCGGCTGGTATTGAGCTAATTATCTTCGCCGGATATATTCCTGCTAATAGCGCGGCAAGGATTGACATTCCCAAGGCCAGGACGAATGGCGCTGGATCGACGTGCAACTGCAATGTCCAGCCGAAAGACCGGCGGTTGATGATGAGTATTAAGATAAGGGCTAGGGCGAATCCTGCAGGCATTGCCAATATCCCGGCAACAGTTCCCATCAGACCAGTTTCGACCATCATCAAGCCCCATAATTGACGGTTTGTCAAACCGACTGCCCGCATGATGCCCAAGTCTCGTTGGCGTTCTAACAGAAGGGAAAGTATAGCGCTCAGGATGCCGATAAAGGCGACTACCATCGCCAGTAATCGCAAGGCACCAGTGATCTGGAAGGTGCGGTCAAAAATGGTCAAGACTTCCTGACGTAATTCTCGATTAGGCCGTATAACCAAATTCTGTAGGGGTGAAAGGGATTGTTGAAGATTACTGGTCAACCAATCCACGTTTACGCTTTTGTCCAGGCGCAATGCCACAGCCGTAATGGTTTTATCTCTCCACCAATTCTGGTAAGTGTGCAGCTGCATAGAAAGCGAACCTTGCGTTGAAGCATATTCATAATAAATGCCAGCCACAGGAAAAATATGGCTGCCTTTATCTGTATAGAGAGTTATCTCTCCGTTCTGCCCTGGTATATTCAAGCGGTTGGCGAGAGGTTCGGAAATTAATACGGCTCCTTTTTGCATAGCGCTCTGGATCTCTGTTGGCGACCCAATCCTAGATAGGAATATACGTTCTTTGGTGAGCGATGAGTTGTTGGTTGCAGCGATGTGTATAAAGCCATCAGGCGAATCAACATCAACCGATCTGAGGACATCAACCCTCAATACCCCTGGCCAGTTTTCAATTCTATTCAACACCAGGGGATTAATGGAAGTGGTTGGTTGCCTGGCGTTCACGCTGGCCGTAGACATATAGATATCTCCCTGGAGAGTTTGGTCGAGCCATTGGATAACGGTATACCTGAAACTGCTGACCATCAGGCTCACCCCGATTGTGACCGATACTGCAACCATCAATGCTGCCACAGCTACCGATGTTCTGCTGATGGAACTAATAACTTCACGCGGAGCCATTTTCCCCAGGGTACCCCAGAAATAACTCACCACTGGAGAGATCCCGCCCATGAACCATTTCATGACGATAGGAGCGGTCAAAGCGTATCCGATAATGATTACGAATGTCCCTGCGAAGCTGACGGTTAAATCCATCCCAGGCAGCCACAACAGCAGCGTACCACATAAAAAAAACATGAACCCGGCGAGGGCAGTAACATTTATGGTTTTTTGAGCTTTGTTTTCCAATCCAGAGCGATGTAGAGCTGCTCGCGGC
>DAOUET010000031.1:0-10805 GCA_034430155.1 Anaerolineales bacterium | reverse complement strand
TAGCTTGCCGTCGGCTCCAATTACCCGATGGCACGGAATGACGATGGGCAGAGGATTGGTTGCTACGGCCCGTCCTACCGCCCGCGCTGCCCCCGGCTTACCTAACCGGTAGGCGATCTCACCATAAGTGATTACCTCTCCAAAAGGGACAGCCAGCACAACTTCAAACACCTGCCTTTGAAAGCGAGTGATCATCGACCAGTCAATGGCTAAGTCAAAATTTGTTCGCCTGCCTTCCAGATATTGCCTGATCTGCCCGGTTGCCGCAGAGCTGTCTTGAGAATCGAACCTGAAATGGTTAAATCCCATCATCTTCAATCGTTCGGTAAACTGATCTCGCAGCCTCCCGATCTCGACGGCCACTAACCCTTGCTGAGACCAAGCTATCCAAATCTGGCCAATGGGTGTATCCGGCACCTCTGCCACATATACCAATATTTCCGATTCTTCCCTAAAATCCTGATGAAATGCCATCCCCGCAACCTTCATCCAACTTAATAATTGGTTACAATGTCAATCAATCCTCGCTCGCGTGCTTGATGATCGCACCAGCGAAAGACAAAAATTGATAAAACCCCAAACACGATCGTCAAGCCGATTAATATTCCTAACAACTGGTTATTGTTGAAACCAGCCAGAGTCGGAAAGGCATCTGCCACTGAGCCCACTAGGGCGCGGCGCAACAATTCCAACCAATAGGTGAGTGGCATGGCATACCCTATCGGTCGTAAAAACGGCGGTAGCACATCCAGGGGGAAAATCGCCCCACTGAACAGGAAAAGCGCCCCCGCCACCCCTTCTCCCAGGAACCAGACATGATGAGCGATTAACAAAGTGACGCCTGATAGTAGCAAGCCCATCATCGCCAACATCACCACCCCTAAAAACAAACTGACAAAGAATAGGTACCAATTTACCGCAACCAGATCGATTTTAACGTGCAGGAAGAGCACCCCGAATAATATGGTAATCAATACCGATATTGACCCTACCAAGAACTTCGCAACGCCTCTTCCAATTAGATATAGTGGTATGCGGATAGGGGCGACGTACATATACTTGAGCGTTTTATAATGCTCGCGATCATCAATAACAGCCCAGGAAATCCCTGCCATAACCGCCCCAACGTAAATATAGAATGCATTCCCTAAATATAAATAGGGAAAGATCGGCGAGTCGAAATTGCCCTGAGTGATAATGCTGTACATCACCACCAGGATGGCAGCCCCAGAGAGCGGCTTCACGATAGAATACACCGCAAACAAGAAGGGATCCGTCCAATTGGACTCAATTTGCCATCCTAACCAGGCTGCTGTGCGGAACGAGCGCCAGGCTTCAAGGGTTGAGAAGCGGGGTTTTTGATGCGTGACTTTCATAGAGAGTCTCTTTCGCCAGGTTGAATCCTCGATTTCGTTCGCCAAGTATTAACGGCGACTTTCTGTCAGCCGTCCTTCTCGGATGGCAAGTTTCTCCAAATAATCCAGGAGTAGCCGGGCTGACACCAGAAATACGATGCTTAAAAGCATTAATACCCCCAACTCAAGATTAACCGTCAGGAATCCCAACGCCGCGCCCGAGGGAAAAACCAATTGTCGCATGGCATCTAAACCCAATGTCAGTGGAATGATCGACGCCGCAGCAGCCACCCAGAAGTTAAAGCTCCTGATTGGGAAATAGAAGCCTGACATCAAGTAAACTGGCTCTTGGGCTAGCTCGGAGAGATGCCATGCTTCCCGGCTGAGCAGTAGGAACAAAGAAGCAGCCATCATCCCCAACCCATACAGGGAAACCATTGCCAGCAGGAAAACCACGAACAACTGGAAGAAGCTGGTAACTGCATATTGCACGTTAAATAACCAGCTTCCTAAGATCAAAATCACCACGGCGCGCAGTAATGTTGCCAGCATGCCGCCCAAAGCCATACCCAGCAGAATGGCCATCATCGAATTTGGGGCCATGATATACAAAGCCAGATTCCCCTGCTCTTTTTCCCAATAAAGCTGGCTGGACATACTCCAAAGCACGTTCAGCCAGAACGCAGCCATGGCACCCCCCACTACCACAAAACCAATGTACTCTTCAGGCGCGCCGATTGCCCGGTACACGAATACGTAGGCGGAGACGGCTAGTAGAGGCAGGAAAACGTCAAAGAACAACCACGACTTCTCGCGTTGTTGTCCAATGATGCGCGGATACGCCCGGGCTATCACCGTCTTGACAAATAACTTCCAGCCAGTGCTTTTATTCAGGGCTGGTAGATTCAATTCTTTCAATCTCCTCCATGCTGCGCCCGACCAGATCTACAAATACATCCTCCAGGGTCGGCTCACGCTTCTGAAGATTGAGGATACGGATGTTTTCTCCCGTCAAAGTGTTAACCACCGCCCCGAGGACTGGTTCTTCCTCTAGAATTAATTCGAGAATAGCGCCCCCTTCGATGGGGGTATCGAGAACTTTCTTCACCCCCGACAACGCTTGAATGGCCCCTACACCCAGACCGTTTAGAGGGCTTACCTCCAGGCGGAAAATGGCCTCTCGCTGGAGCGCGTGTTTTAAAATTGATGGTTTATCACATGCCAAAACCCGGCCTTGATTGATAATCGCCACCCGGTCGCAAAGTTCTTCAGCTTCAACCATGTAGTGGGTAGTCAACAAAATGGTACGGGAAGGATCATCATCCACCCATTTGCGGATAAACTTACGCACATCTCTCGAAGCGCCTACATCTAGGCCTAATGTCGGTTCGTCGAGGAATAGCACCTGGGGATCAGTCATGAAGCCTCGCACGATGTTCATTTTTTGGCGCAATCCCGTGGAAAGATCCGACGACTTCGTGTTGATACGATCACCCATTCCAACTACTTCGAGCAGCTCCTTGATGCGGTTGTTCGCCTCCCTGGATGACAAGCCATAGAATTGCGAAAACATCCAAAGGTTTTCTCGAACGGTGAGCAATCCATATCCGGATGCTTCCCCACCCGAAACCATATTGATCCGTGGGCGTACTTCGTGGGGTTCTTGGATCACATCATAGCCTGATACCCAGGCCTTACCGCTGGTTGGCGCCAGCAAGGTGGTCAGGATTTTGATTAAAGTCGTCTTGCCAGCCCCATTAGGACCAAGTAATCCAAAAAGTTCGCCACGCTTTATCTCCAAATTTACATCGTGCAATGCGATTAGCTCTTTGGCCTCGCTCTTTTTTCCACCTCGGATCTTATAAATGCGTCCTAAACGCTCGGTTTGAATGGCAAAATCCATAGAAATCCCTTTAAAACTGTCAAAATTGTTGGGAAATTGTGGGGCAATCGTAGGGTAATTGTAGGTTAACCGTCAAGCAAAAAATGAAGTAAATTGATAAGATAAAGATCGAAGGGCGATTTCTCTTCTTCTCCTCCTTAGAGAGAGCCGGGGTCGGCGTCCCCGGCTCTCGTTGATTCTACCACTCCTATAAGCTATCCCTTCCATCTCTTCTTGTAGATCTTATTGGGGCGTCAAGTTCATTTACTGATCGGATTCTTAAAATTAGTAGTTACGCAGTTCAGGGGAAAATCGGGGGTGTTTGGGCGGGCGTTACCCGCCCAAACACCCCCATCCCCCCACCAACTGCGTAAGTCCTAAAAATAATATCGCATGATCGGCCTGGTCTCCGATCGACGCGCCACTTCGATAAAACCTGCCTGAAGAAAAGTGGATTGCATCCCAGTAAAGGCGAAGAGATCGGCCGCGCTGCCACTTTTCGGGTCGACCGGATACCCTTCCACGATCTCAGCACCCTGTTCCTCTGCAAAATGCAAAGCCGCTTTCAATAATTGGAGCGAAATTCCCTGGCGCCGGTAGTGTTTGTCGATGAAAAAGCACACCACAGACCAGACCGGCTGGTTATCAATACGCTTCAGAATACGAGAACGGTCCAGAACTGGGAAAGCTTCCCGAACCGCCACAGAGCACCAGCCCACTACTCTCCCATCCAGATAGGCGAGAATTCCCGGCACATCCCCCCCTGAGATGATGTTCCTCATCGCATCTCTATTCTTCTCACCTTTTTGGGTGTTAAATTCTGAACGTTTAAGCCGCCACCACATGCACCAGCATCCCCCCACTGCGCCGTGAGCCCCAAATAAAGTTTCAAAATCTTCCCAACGCTCCTGGGTAAGGGGGTGAAAATCCATAGGCTGTTGTACCATTGTACCCTTTCCTCAAAGAATACCGGGATTTTATTGGAAATTCATTGGAATGATACTCCCACCCCATGCAAGCTTCTATCAATAATCCTTTACCAAATCAATGAGCACGGACTGCAGCTCCCCTGAAGATGTATAAATGGCCTCTGGTACTTTAGCTTTGGTTTTCTCCAGAGCTTCCCCTTGCCCATCCACGAAAACGATAGGGATGTGCCTGGTGTTTTTAAGTGATTGCAGATAGTCCGCTGTCTCACGACCGTGTGATGGCAGGCGCGTTAGGTAAATGACTATCGCCTGGGGAGTTTCATTCTTGATGGCATTAACCGCGTGTGCTCCGTCTTTGGATTCCCAAGCTACCTGCCAACCCGCATCCTGAAATTGCCGAACGTGTTCTTGCGCTTCATCTTCATTCCAATGTATCAAGAATATCTTATTTTCCATAAGCTTTCCTGATCGTCTTCATTGAAATACTCGATCTCTTCAGGGGAGTCCTCCTCTTCAACGACATATTCTGTCTCAATGAAGCCATCCGCATCTCCATCATCTCTATGCAATTGCTCATCTTCCTTGGGCGGGTTCAAATTCTCTTCTAGCTTCTGCCGCTTAAGTATATTTTCGCCCGATATCCCCTGGGCGTTTTTGTCGCTCTCGCTCTCCCCGAAAACCTGTTTATTATCCTTTTCATCGGCTTCATGGAGGTCACCATGCGATTGGTCGAATTCATCTTCTGGATCTTCCTGCGAATCAATAAAACCCCACAAGTCGATGCATATGCCGTGAGGTGTGCGAAAATATCCAATGTATAGAGAAGATCCCTCTTGGCAGGCTCGAGGTAGCTGTTCGAAAACCACACCGCGGTGCTGCAGCTCCTCTACAGTCTCTAATAGATCCATCACCATGAATTGTATGCGCAGAGCCTCCGGTGAGGTGCTGTATTCACCTTCGAGAGTAGGCACGATTGAAAAGTAAAATTCCTTGTTCGGGCTGGTAAACATGGCATAATCTGGATCGAAAGCGTTGACCGGTAATCCCAGAATATCGGTGTAAAAACCCACTTCCGCTGCAAAGTCCTCTACTTTGTATTCCACGCATTGCTTCCAATTTTCACCCCACGCGAAAGGGAACGAATTGGTAGGATTTTTCCACAGCTCAAACCAATCAGCTTGATTTCGTGCCCGTTTAGCAATATCAATCCGAGCTTTGCCATAAGCGCGAAATCTTGGGTTTACATGATGTTGTTTCACTTGATGTTTGAACATTTTATCCTCCAAGGGTCAGAGTAAGCCGTGTTTCTCTAACCATTTACTTGATAACCCTTTCCAACCGAATCGGTCGAGATCGATCCTGTCCTTCTGATCGAAAACTATCCCCTCTGCTTCCAGTAATTCGCGTTGTCGCAGGTGACCGCCGCCTTTACGCAGGCTGATTTTTCCTTGGGAATTGATCACCCGATGCCAGGGTACATTAACAGGGCAATTTGCCATGGCGCCTCCTACCCAGCGCGCTCCCCAAGCTCCATAATCTTTTAAATTCATCCCTTCTGGTGGTGGCATTAGCGCAGCGATTTTGCCATAAGTAGTTACTTGTCCCTTGGGAATATCTCGCACGACCTCCCAAACCATCGCAATGAAGGCTTGCTTGTTTGGTGGAGAAGTAAACTTTTTAGACATTTTCCGGCTCCTTTACCTCAATCTCCTCCTCAGATTACGGAGAAGGTGTTTTGTTTTCAATTGTAACATCCGGGGATTGGCGACTCCTTGATATGCATAAATATAACCGAACAAGTGTTCTATGTCAAGATTCATTTTTGAGGGTCCCCGCAGGAGAACATGCTATAATCTCTCCGTCAATTGAAGGGCAGCTGGGGTTCTGCTAAGATTGCGGCATAGGTGGTTTTCTAAAATCAAACCAACACTCCACTTTGCATGGCTATCGAGGCATCCTTGCTCCTGGTTTGGGGTAATTCACCGCAGAGTCTTCCCAACCCTTAGCCTCGGCAATTGGGCTATCAAAGCCTGTTTATCTCAAAGAAACACCGCTTTCGCTTATATCCTCTAGAACCAAAACTTGCGCGCCCAGTCTGCCATGGAATCGAACCGCATCAACAGTACCATGTTCCTCCAAAGTGCTGTTCTGGCCTGGCTCTCCTCGGGGAGGTTCGGGTCAGTAAGAGTCAAGCAAGATGGCAATAGTTGCCCTGGGATCGATGAGCGTTCGACTACCCTGGACTCCCCCCTTGGATTCAACTTCTACCTTGATATAATCTGGTTCCGTGAACACAATCGCCAGTAGTGCCAATCGCCAGATCGCCCGCGCCGCGGGTACGGTAATGGCAGCTTTTGTTTTGAGTAACCTGACCGGACTAATCCGGCAGGTGCTTGTTTCGCGCGCTTTCGGCACTGGAGCCCAGATCGACGCTTTCAATGCCGCGGCCCGTCTGCCCGACCTGCTCTTCAGCCTTGTCGCCGGAGGGGCGCTTGCCTCTGCCTTCATCCCCACTTTTACCGGATTCATAAGCCAGGGAGAACATCACGCTGCTTGGAAGTTAGCTTCATCAATTGCCAATTTAATCGTCGTTGTCCTCATAATAACCAGCGCGGCTGCCATGTTGCTTGCTCCTCAAATTGTGCGGGATGTCCTATACGTTCTTGTCCCCCATCTCGATCCCTCCCAATCTGCTTTAACCGTGTCCTTATTGCGCATTTTGTTGCTCTCACCCGTAATCTTTGGCGTTAGCGGGTTATTGATGGGTGTTCTCAATTCCCATCAGATTTTCTTACTGCCCGCTTTAGCCCCCACCATGTACTGGCTGGGGTGGATCTTTGGTGTCCTGGTGTTGGTACCCCGTTGGGGCATTTACGGGTTGGCCTGGGGAGCTGTTGTTGGCTCCGCTTTGCATCTGGTCGTGCAACTGCCTGCCCTCCCAGGATTGAGAGCGCACTATTCTCTCACACTGGGGTTGAACGATCCTGCCACCCGCCAGGTAGGTCGCCTTATGGCCCCGCGCGTCCTGGGTGTGGCTGTCGTCCAGCTTAATTTCGTAGTAAACACCATCCTGGCCTTAGCCCAACCCCAAGGAAGCCAGACCGCTATTCAGATCGCCTGGATGATCATGACCATGCCCCAGGTGGTGATTGCCCAGGCCATCGCCATCGCTGCCTTACCTACCTTTTCAGCCCAGGCAGCTGCCGGCTACCTGGAAGATATGCGATCTTCTTTGGCCAGCACGCTGCGTGCCGTAATCCTTCTTTCATTGCCTGCCAGCTTGGGCTTGATCCTATTGCGATACCCTACCATCTCTTTTTTCCTTCAACATGGCGAGTTCGACGCTCACTCAACC
This sequence comes from Anaerolineales bacterium, assembly GCA_034430155.1. Taxonomy (GTDB): domain Bacteria; phylum Chloroflexota; class Anaerolineae; order Anaerolineales; family UBA4823; genus DAOUET01. Next base: position 3,284 of record DAOUET010000031.1, on the reverse strand, counting down.
GACCTTGTGGCTTGGGCTCTTCTTTGGTACGCCGTCGGTCTTGTAGGACACTCTGTGGTGGAGATAATGGCGCGCGCCTTTTATGCCCTCCACGACACCAAAACTCCTGTCTTTGTAGGTGTGTTGGCAATGAGTCTCAACCTGCTCTTCAGCGTGGTATTTTCAGCCCTGTTCAACCGGCTTGGCCTGGCGCCTCACGGTGGCTTGGCTTTGGCGAACTCGCTGGCAACTGCCTTGGAGATGGGAGGGTTGTTGTTCCTCATGAGACGCAGACTAAACGGCTTGGACGGTAAAAACATCCTGACAGGCGTAGGCCAGGCTGGTATTGCCACCCTGGTGATGTCTCTTGGATTGTGGCTCTGGATAGTACAAATGGGGAACAATGCGGTTTGGCTGGTTATGGGAATGGGCGTCATCCTCGGAGCAAGTATTTATCTTCTGTCCACGCTCGTCCTGGGCGTCAGAGAAGCTAGAGGCGCAGCTGCACTGCTCTATCGCCGTCTGTTGGGCGTCTAATCGCTGGCAAATGCTATCCGAAACAGATTAATTACCTTAAAAAATACCAGGCCAATTGGGCTACTACCAGACCTAAAACCATTCCGCTAATCGCTTCAAGGGGGGTATGGCCCAATACTTCACGAAGATGCTCTTGTTGTACAGGCTGTCCGCTCGCCAACTTTCGCACGATCTCGTTGATGGCCTCTGCCTGTTTTCCGGCTTGCCGGCGAATACCGGTTGCGTCATAAATAACGACCAATGCAATCGTCACAGCTAAAGCATAAAGTGGCGTGTTAAAACCCAGGTGTAAACCGATCGAGTGGGCTATCCCTGCTACCAAGGCGGAGTGTGAGCTGGGCATGCCTCCAGCTTTTAGCAACAATGCCCAATCCCAGTATCTCTTTGTAAAATAGTTTAAAGGCACCTTGATCACCTGTGCCAAACCCCAGGCGATCAATCCCACCATCAGCACCCGGTTGTTGAAAACTTCAAGGACGCTCATCCACTATCCCATGACTTCATCGCTTCATACAATATTCAGGCTTCTGGTTCGAAATCTACCAGCTCTTCGCCTGACAGTTGTTTAATTTTAAGGTCGGCTTGATCCAGCAAATCCGTACAATGGTGTGCCAAGACTTGGCCTCGCTCGAAAAGCGCCAATGCCTCATCCAGGGTATGCTCATCTGACTCAAGATCTGCCACGATGGCTTGCAGTTCAGCAAATGCCTGTTCGTATGTCAATGCTTCGATAGAAGCTTTGTCTTCTTCGGATAAACCCGGTGTTGGTCCCATTTTCTACTCCTCTGCCGCCCCTGTCTCAGGCGTATTAGATAACCTGAGATATTTTCGTAGAGGCGCTTCCTTCGACAAGACTTGATCAGCCAGTGAATCAAACTCAAGACGGCCTAGATGGTTAACCAGTACAAATCGTTCGATTTCGTGTTTGGCGCTTCGCTCGTAGGCTTTATTTATAGTCGCAGATTTCGCTCGCGTAGAAATCCCCACGGCAGCGCCCACTGCGATTATCGACGCTACCATCCCCAGGATACCTATCAGGATCCAGTTTCTTGATCCCAAGGCGAAAACGATCACCAACAACACCATGCCCATCATTGCGCCGAGAAAACACCCCAATCCAAAAGCCGATTCGGCTGCGCGTATACCAGCACTTACCAGGTTCTGGTTATTTGATTCGATTAACCGCGACATCTCATCCCACCGAGTTTGGTCCGGTTCTTCCAAAAGAGGAGCAATTGGCGCCCCACAGGCTGGGCAGGTATCTCTTGACCCTACCTCCACCCCACAATTGGGGCATGGCATCACCTCAGAAGAATTAGTGGAGGCCATCGTAAACTTACTTATCTGTCTCCTCAACAATCACCCCAAACTGACCATCGCTAACGCGTACATCTAATGGCTCATTGGGACCTACCTGGCGGACGCTTCGCACCGGGCTTCCATCCCTTTGGCTGACTATCGCATAACCGCGACCCAGAACAGCCAGCGGATTAAGGGTAGAAAGCCGGTAGTTCAAACCATCAAGATGGGCGCGTTTTATAACAAGATAATGGGCTAAACCCGCCCTGGCTCGACGGGTGAGATCATCTAGGCGCTGGCGGTCTCCCCGGATGCGCGTGATGGGCGAATTAAGCCCAAGACGGTTCATTAAGGTCTGCAATTCCCATCGGTAATTTAGCAAATATGATTCCATCCCTCGGTGGATTTGCTTTAATTGTTCAAATAGTGCACTTAGAAGATCATCCCGCTCAGGAGTAGCCAATTCTGCAGCTGCTGTTGGCGTGGACGCTCTCAAATCCGCAGCAAAATCAGCAATCGTGAAATCAGTTTCATGGCCAATGCCTGTGATAACTGGTGTTTCTGATGCTGCGATTGCACGCGCAACACGTTCATCATTAAATGCCCACAGATCCTCTAACGAGCCACCTCCCCGTGCTACTATTATCACATCTGGCCTGACAATCGTGTTCAAGGCTTGCAGAGCTGCCACAATCCCCATGGGTGCCTGGTCTCCCTGAACTTGGGTCGGAGCTAGGATCACTTCTACCAGCGGGAAACGGCGCTGGATGGTATTCAGCATATCCCTCAAGGCTGCTCCAGTTGGTGAGGTCACAATCCCGATGCGGTGCGGCCAGGTCGGGATCGCTTGTTTCAACTTTTCGTCAAAAAGCCCTTCCGCTTCTAAGCGCGCCTTCAGGCGTAAAAATTCCTGGTAAAGTGCACCCTCCCCTGCCGGGCGGATTGAATCTACATAAAGCTGGTACTGCCCGCTGGCCTCATAGATGCTGATATTGCCGTGCGCTTCGATTGCATCCCCCTCTCGCGGTAGAAACGCCTGCCGGGTAATTGCGTTACGCCACATCACACATCTCAGAGACGCACCTACATCCTTTAAAGTAAAATAAAGATGCCCGGAAGTAGGGCGGGAAAAGTTTGAAACTTCCCCTTGCACCCATAAATCCTGTAATTGAGCCTCGCTTTCCAGCAGCTGCCGTAAATAACGGGTCAGGTTGCTTACAGTCCACGTCGAGGCTTGAAAAAAGGACAACTGGCTCATAATATTAACGATCTATTTTCACTGATTGCACATAAAGATGCTAGGATGAGAAAAGGATACTCTTCTTCGGGTAGGATGTCAACTATTCCAGGAAATAGCATTATTTGCTACAATACTGTAAATCTGGGACGCGAACTTAATTTCAATGACCTTGGAACCGACTTTGACCATTAGGAAAGGAAGCGCTGTGATGGATTTCGAGGCATAGATC
>DAOUET010000030.1:0-2519 GCA_034430155.1 Anaerolineales bacterium | reverse complement strand
CCTCTAAATCAAAGCCTTCCGGGCGTTCAAAAGCTTCATCCAGCAGGCTAACCCTGATCAAATTCGAAACCCGGTGAACCCGCAAGCGCCCTTTCCGGTTGCATACCAGATGCCACACGCCAGCCTTGGCAACCAGTCCGTAAGGGTCCGCGTACTGCTCGATCTCGACGGATGGCAGCGGACGGTAAATCAAGGAAATCCTGCGATCTTGCCATACAGCCTGGTAAAGGGTTTGCAGGTGCGGTACGGAATCCCCCTCCTGATCCCACCCGATTGAATCCAGGTAAAAGCGCTGGTGGACCTGCTCTTCATCCGCGCGTCGCCCGGCAGGCAGCGCGGCAGACAGCTTCAGCAAAGCCTGCTTGAGCTCCTGGCTCACGCCTAAATCAACCAGGGCTGCTGGGATGCTGAGCATGAACAACGCCCGAACCTCGCCTTCAGTCAACCCGGTCAAGCTGGTCCGGTAATGGTCGAGCAGGGCATAGCCTCCTTCTCGCCCGGTTTCACTATATACTGGGACGCCAGCTGCGCTGAGGGCCTCGATGTCACGATAGATGGTCCGCTCAGAGACCTCCAGCTCCTTGGCCAGCTCCCTGGCCGTCATCCGCCCGCGAGCCTGCAGCAGCATAAGTAGTGAGAGTAACCGATCAGCGCGCATAACAGCACCATCTTATCATGAAACCCTGACAAAAGATGTCAGGGTATTGATGTTATCCTGGTATTGTCTCAACAAAAATCTTTTCAAACCTTCAAACCAATAAGGAGACCATCAAATGACCGAACTGAACGTATGCATCCTCAAGCTCGAACCGCTGCGCGTGGCCAGCGTGCTCGGCTATGGAAAAGTGCCAGAGGATCTCGCCTGGAAGAAACTCACCGCCTGGGCGAAAGCGCAGGGCATCTTCGAGAACCTGGGCCAGCACCGCATCTTCGGCTTCAACAACCCCAGCCCTTCCCCCGGTAGCCCAAACTACGGCTACGAATTCTGGATCACCGTAGGTCCGGAGATGGAAGCGGAAGGGGAGGTGGAGATCAAGCAGTTTCCGGGCGGCCTGTATGCGGTTGCCCGCTGCCGGGTGGAGAAGAGACCCTACGAGACCATCCCCTTCACCTGGCAGCAACTGGTCCGCTGGCGCGAGGATAGCCCGTATAAGAGCGCCAGCCACCAGTGGCTGGAGGAACACATCAGCTTGGATGAATATCCAGAGGGGGATTGGGAACTGGATCTATACTTGCCGATCGCGGAGGAGTAATCGGGAAAAAGTAAATAAGACACCCGGGATTTGAACCATGAACCTCAATGTCAATAAACCTACTTTGCAAGGCTTTGTGCAGGATGAACTACTCTTGAAAATCCTTGGTGTCTCCTGGGGCAACGATAGTGGCGAGACTAAGTGGGAGGGATAGCACGTCTGTGTTCTCCTGGCTCTTGCGATGGAATATAACGCGTCTAGACCCGCATAACTCCAAGTTTGACGCCATTCTTTGGCGGCGATAGGCGGCTTACAGACACGCTGGTTGGGTCGATTACTTCTGTAGGTCTTCGATCCGGATTCCCCGACCTGCTCGCAGGTTTTCCCGAGCAGCCGCAATCCGTGCAAGAAAACGCGGGTCATTTTCCAAACGGTAATCGAACCAATCGTCTTCAGTCGCAAAGCCAATCAACACGCCCGCCGGTTTGCCATGCCGGGTAATGATAATCTCTTCCTTTTCGGCCAAGCGTAGATATTTGGACAGTTGATCCTTTACTTCGGCTAAGTTTATTTGCTTCATTTTTCTAATTCTCCATACTCTGCCAGCCAATCTTCAGCTCTCGATTTCGGGATGATGGCGAGGATTTCAACTATCTTTTCGGTAATGTCATAGAAAACGCGAATATCATCGATCCGTAAGTGATACTGTGGGCGACTGAGCCCTCGAAGATGTTTTATGCGCGTTCGGCTTGTCTTTCCCGGTGTGTGTCGCAGGTGCATTTCGATGTGATCGCTCACTATGGCGCGTTCTCTGGCAGAAAGGCGTTTGAAATCCTGAACAGCCTCTGGCGCAAGTACAATCTCGTATTTCATTCTGGCTATAATATAGCCATATTCTGGCGAGATGTCAAGTGTGTGTCAGATGGATCGCCGCTGGGGGTTTGGCTCCGTACCGCCCAACTATTAATTTAACATCTATATCTGAAAAATTGAGCTTATTGAGCATTTGGTAGGGATACCTCGTATAATGGATTATAGGCGAGATCATTGATGGATACGAATCCAGGGATATGAAGGTGCCACCAGCTTACACTTTACCTATTCTTCAAAAATAAAATTTGTAGTTGTAAAATGCATTTTCGATTAAATATTTAATAAAAAAAGCTGGATACATTCTGGGGCTCTTCTATCTAATTGACGAATCAGACTGAAGTCGTACAATTGACATGGCAAGGTGTCATTAGTATCTATAACGAAAGGTATCATTAAAGAAAAGGGACACGGCAGATCGATTGTCATTCGGTCGAGAAGACCGTCTCAGAGCTC
>DAOUET010000029.1:0-2745 GCA_034430155.1 Anaerolineales bacterium | reverse complement strand
GTTTAGAAATCAAGAGACAGGTCGTAGAGATGAGCTCTTATCTAAAGTCTTTGAACGAAAACCAAAGCGAATTGCGCCGGGTACTCCTGAGTTACAACCAGCACACTCAAGCTATACAACTATTTTTAAGCCAACACGCCAGGCTGCACTCGGCTAAAATGGCCAAAAGTGAGCCCTGGTCGTTTGAAGACGAGGTCTTGAACGATCTGACCGAGGGGCAGATACGGCACATCCCGCCGGGGGGTGAACATTCCATCGCCTGGATCATCTGGCACATTGCCCGGATTGAAGACGTGGCCATGAACCTGCTGGTGGCTGGCCGCCCGCAAATCCTCCACAAGCATAACTGGCTGGAGCGCCTCAAGGTTAATATACGCCACACCGGTAATGCCATGGAGCCGGAAGAGGTGGCCGACCTCAGCGCCAGGGTTGACATCCAGGCGTTGCGAGCCTATCGTATCGTGGTTGGTCGGGGGACTCGCCAAATCGTCAAGCAACTGGAACCGGAAGCATTAAAACAGAAGGTGGCAGCCTCCCGCCTGCAGACGGTGGTGGATGAAGGGGCGGTACTGCTGGCCGCCCGCGGCTTAATCGATTATTGGGGAAAGCGGGATATAGCCGGGCTGCTGCTGATGCCGTCCACCCGCCATAACCTCGTACATTTAAATGAAGCCTCCAGGTTAAAGCGAGGGCTCTAAGGATACCCACCTCCCCTGGGCGCCCTGAAAACATATGGGAGCGGTGATATCCGGAGGAATTGCATATCCCCTGACCACTGGCATTACTCATCGTGCCCAAGGGCAAATGCGCAATCCGCTGGCCTCCGTTATAATCAAAGCAGATTCCCCCGCTAAACTGCCTGCGGGCCAGCCGCTAGACCTGCTCTCCGATCTGCCAGTTAGCTAAGAATTGGATTTCTCATAGACGATGAATAGAGCATGCAAGCATGGCAGCATGCTATTCTGACGACTCCGAGTTGAAATTCGGGATTTGGTTTCCACCCCTTCCCTCCAGGCAGGTCCTGCATCAGTGAATTCATGCTGGGTTATTGGAAGGATGAAGATGGCCCCAAGCCAGTTCCCATATCGCACATCCCAGACGAAGCCACCCTGGAATGGATTGCCAAGAAAGCTATTCCAAGTTTAATGTGAAATCTTAAGGAGATCGAAAAGGATCATGTCTTTCCAGCAAGTACAGCCCGTTCGAACGTTCTTGATTTGGATAGTCGGTAACGCTTTGGGGTGGACCGTAACTTCTGCATTGATCGTATTCCTGCCCCACTTCTTTACTCCTCCCGGCCCCTTCGCCACGCTTCTAATCCTGGCCGGTCCTATCGGCCTGGCTCAATGGGTGATCTTGCGTGGAATCGCCAAGGTTTCGCCATTATGGATACTTACCGTCCCGGTTGGCTGGCTGGTCTTTTATGCCATCCTTTTGGCAGTTCCGGCATCCCTATTGGTAATAGGCGACGATGAATCCCTGGCCACGCTTTCACTCAATTTCTCCATCCTGGGGGCGGCTATGGGTTTACCACAATGGCTGCTCCTAAGAAGCAAGGTCAAAGCCGCGCTATTATGGATATTGGCCAGCGCTCTCGGTCTGGGCCTGGGCTTCGGCCTAGTTTTGGCGACCAACCTGCTCTCTCAATCCGAATTCGCCGGCTATATCGCCGTATCATTGGTGTACGGCTCTGCCACCGGACTCATCCTTTCTCAGACATTGAAGAATCCCGACCGGTTTAGCATTATGGCATCCAACGCCACCTGAGGACGGTTCAGGGTTCCACTAATTATGGTTGAAGCCAACCGCCGAATCGAGAGGTAGATGGCTAGGAAGTATACAGACGAGCAAGTAAGAAAGCTGTACGACCGGTCAGTAAAAATCCCCTTCTTCTGGTATTTGGACGCCTGGTTTGGACGTGCTACCGCAGACTCCATTTACCGCAAGAGAGCCATATCGCTGCTGGGTTTAACCAGGGACTCGCACATACTGGATGTCGCCTGTGGAACCGGCCTGAACTTCAAGATCCTGGAGAGCTATCTTCAGGACCACGGCAAGATCACCGGGGTTGATTTGTCCCCAGGGGTACTGGAAGAAGCCAAGCGGGTCCTCAGCCAGCACAACTGGACCAACATTGAACTCGTGAATATGAGTATTACCGACTTTCATCCCGGGGTCCATTTCGACGCCGCCCTTTGCACCCTGGCATTGACCATTATTCCTGATTATGAAGCTGCCATCGACCGGATCCACGATCTACTCAAGCCAGGAGGGCGATTCGCGGTTCTCGGCATGAAGGCCAGGTCGAAGATGCCCAAGTCCCTCTACGCCTTTCTGGAAAAAGCTTATCGATTGGCGAAGATAGATCTGGATCGAGACGTCCTGGGGCGCATTGAGGCCACCTTCAAGAGAATTGATTCCTATGAGGAATGTTTCGGAGGTTTCTACTATATCCTGGAGGCCACCAAGCAATGAAAAAAGCGGGGGTCCCCCGGCTTTGGCCGTGCGGCTCTTACCACCAGGCGTTAATGCCGATGAGGGGGAAGTGTCATTTCATGGGTGGTCACTGAACAGCTGCCACACACCCCTACCCGATATGATGGAGGGATTTTTTACTCTGCGTTTCTAACCAGCGGTCGAAATCGTCTGTGGAGCAACGTGCGGGATTCTCACGGTCGGACGACCAGCGTAGGGGATTGGTCAAGATATATTCATGGATTTGCGCCAATGCGTTTTCATCGCGGA
>DAOUET010000028.1:0-44176 GCA_034430155.1 Anaerolineales bacterium | reverse complement strand
TCAACCAGCGCTCCAGGCCAGCGGGATGGATGTGGTTTTCAAGGGCATCCAGCAGGCTTTGCGGGTCATCTGCCTGGGTGAAGAGGGCCCGGTGTTCGTCATAGATAAAGCCTTCGGCACGGATGTGTTCAACCAGGCTTATAAGTGGGTCGAAATAGCCGCGCACGTTAAGTAGACCAACCGGCTTGGCGTGCAAGCCGATCTGGGCCCAGGTGAGGATTTCGAAAAGCTCCTCCAGGGTACCGAAACCACCGGGCAGGGCGATGAAGGCATCGGCCAGTTCGACCAGGCGGGCTTTGCGCTGGTGGATGGTCTCAACTACTTCCAGGCGGGTGAGGCCCCTGTGAGCCAGCCGGGGGGTGTTGAAATAGCCGGGGATGACGCCGATGACCTGCCCGCCGGCTTGAAGGGCCGCATCAGAGAGGGCCCCCATCAAACCGGTGCTGCCTGCGCCATAGACCAGCTGCAGACCGCGACGGGCGACGGTCTCACCCATGCGGCGGGCGGCCTGCAGGTATTCTGCTCTGACCCGATCTGATGAACCACAATAGATACAAACGCTTTTCATCGTTTTTTTTAACATATAGAAGATCAATTGGAGTGGCCCGTCAAGGTCTTCCAGTATTTACGCTTCCAGCCGTCGCCAGGCTCTTCGAAGCGAGACCAATGGTAATCATGGCTGGCCAGAAATTGGTGGGCAAGCTGCTCCTTCTCACTAGTACCCGGGCAAAGGATGACCATGCCGCCAGCCTGGGTAACGCGTTCCAATTCGCGCAGCTCACAATCGGGCTGGTCACCGAAGACGTGACCGGCCATGGTAACCCCAGCAAACCCATCTGGGAAGGGGATCTCAGTGATGAGACCATCCAGCGGGTAGAGGTTATGGTAGCCTAGATTATCACTTTTCGTTTTGAGATAATGTCGCAAATTTTCTACCGGTTCGACCGCGAAGACCACTTTGGCGAAAGGCGCCACGGTAAATGCCAAGCGACCGGTGCCGGAGCCGACATCGATGACGGTCTTACCAGAGAAGTCCACCAGGTCGGTAAGCTCGTGGTCGTCCCATGCCAGGAAGGGCAAGTCGTCGTAAACCGCGGGGTCGATGGCATAGACAAGCAGGTCATTGATGGCCTGCAGGACGGATTGCTCAGCAGTGTAAACCTCCTGGAAGGTGGGGCCAGCGCCAGCCCCTGAGAAGGCATGTGCAGCGTAAATTTGATCGAGCCAGGGTGTTATCTGGGGGCACTTGTGACGCAGATACCAGGCTACCAGGGGGTTGGCTTGTAGAGCCAAGGCCATTTCAGGCTCAGGCAGCCATCCGGGGAACCAACTCAGCTGAACCCGTTCGAGCAGCAAGAGGTAATTAAAAGAGAGATCGCTGGTGTTGATCCAATTGATAGACATGGCATTTATGTCTGTGGATGCCAAGGCAAGCTGGGTGGCGAATATGCGGCTATTATAGCACCAGGCCTGCTACGGAGACCTGCTTGCGGGTCTTGAGGGGGTTAAGGGAGGTTTATCGATCAACTCGACGAGTTCGCGGGTATAATCCGCAAGGTTTGAAATTTAGTGAGGTAAATCACATGGAAAGAAAAGGAATGTACACGGTCGAAGTTTCGCACGTAACTAAATCATTCGGAGCAATCAAGGCGGTCGATGACCTTTCTTTTAACGTAGGGAAGGGTGAGATTTTCGGCTTGCTGGGGCCTAATGGAGCTGGCAAAACTACAACCATCCGGTTGATCCTGGATATTTTCAAACCCGAGAGCGGCGAGGTCGCCGTCTTGGGCGGGCCGATGACCGAGGCGACCAAGGATCGCATCGGTTATATGCCGGAGGAGCGCGGCTTGTACCAGGACATCCCATTGGAGCGCTGTTTGGTTTACTTGGGCTCCTTAAAAGGGTTATCGCCAACCGTGGTGAGGCAACGTGCCGGTGAATATCTAGAGCGTTTTGACCTGGCTGCCCACAAGAACCACAAGATCAAGGAGCTCAGCAAAGGTATGCAGCAGAAAGCCCAGATTATCGTGACCTTGCTGCACAAGCCAGAGCTGGTGATCATTGATGAGCCATTCATCTCACTCGACCCGGTCAACACCCAGCTCGTCAAGGGATTGCTACGCGAATTGCGCACCCAAAGTGTGACCTTGATCATGTCGACGCACCAGATGCATCAGGTCGAGGAGCTGTGCGACCGTATCTTACTGATCAATCACGGCAGGGCAGTGCTATATGGTGGATTGGATCAGATTCGCCGCCAGTATGCCAGCCATGCGGTCCTGGTGAAATCCAGCAGTGAGCTGCCGGCGCTGCCCGGAGTGGAAAAGATGGAAGCACATAACAGCAGCGTTAAGATAACTCTGGCCTCCGGAACCAGCCCACAACAGGTACTCGAGGAGCTGGTGAAACGGAACGTGCCCTTAGAACAGTTCGAGATTGCCACACCCACCTTGGATGAAATCTTCATTCGGGTGGTGCAGGGAGAGGCAGGGCCAGTTGAGTAAATTTTGGCGGGTGGTGGCATATGAATACCAGCGGCATGTGCTACGCCGCCGTTTTTTGTTTGCCTTATTGAGCGTGCCTGCCCTGGTGGTGGTGATGGCTTTGGTGGTGCTGCTAATCGATCGGGCGGAGAACAAGAACACGCCGATCGGGTATGTGGACCATTCCGGGTTGTTGGCGCAAGCTGTCGAACCGCCCCAATCAAGTTCGTTCGAAAGACCAGTGCCGATCATCCAGTTTGAGAGCGAGGCCCAGGCAAAGGAATCTCTGCAAGCTGGCAAGCTGCAGGCTTATTACGTGTTGCCGTCTGATTATTTGCAAACCTCCCAGGCAGAGCTGATTTTCATCCAACCACCCAGCTCATCGGCGCAAGCGCAGTTCCGGAATTTCATACGGGCAAACCTGCTTAAAGGCCAACCCCAGGCGATCGTCGAGCGCATCACTGAGGGCAACGATGTGGTGGTGCGTACCGCCGATGGTAGTCGCCAAATGTCACAAAAAGACTGGTTTAATATCCTGACGCCCTTCATTGCCGGGCTGGTATTCGTGATGGCCATTTTTACGACTTCAGGTTACTTGATGCAAGCCATGGTGGAGGAAAAAGAAAACCGCACTATGGAGATCCTGCTCACCTCGGTTTCCCCCTTGCAGATGATGTCAGGTAAGATCGTTGGGATCGTCGGCGTGGGGCTTACCCAGCTGCTGGCCTGGATTGGGTTTGCGATAGGGGGGGTTATGGTCGGGCGCAACTATGTGACCTGGCTCAACGCGGTTCAAATTGCACCCTCGGCGCTCGTAACCATGGCGGCGGTGATGCTTCCCGGTTTCCTGTTGATTGCGGCATTGATGGCGACAGTGGGTGCCACGGTAACCGAAGCGCGCGAAGGCCAGCAGGTGACCGGACTGATTACCTTGCCGGTGATGTTGCCTTACTGGTTTTCCTATTTGATCATCAGCAATCCGAACGGGCCAATGGCAGTGGCGTTGAGCTATTTCCCGCTGACCGCCCCGGTTGCTTTGAGCTTGCGAATGGGTTTCACGCAAGTGCCTCTGGGAGAGCTGCTTCCCAGCTTGGTCAGTTTAACGGCCTTCGCTTTGGGAGCGTTATGGTTGGCAGGACGTGCTTTTCGTTTGGGGATGCTGCGCTATGGACAGCGGGTAACCCTAAGGGAACTCTTCGGCCAACCGGCAGCAGGGGAGCACTAGCTTGCGAAAAATATTCTTGGTTTTGAAAAACGAAGTCATCACGACGGTGACAAGCCGCTCGTTCTTATTTACTGCATTGGGAATCCCCTTTATCTCAATTCTCGTAGTTTTGGGCGTTTCCGCTATAAACAGCCGGGCTCCCAGCTCGCTTTCGCAGTTCTTCAGCCCGCAAAGCTTCCCCAGCAAATCCCCAGAAGGTTACGTGGATGAAAGTGGCCTGATTCGCTCCATACCGCAGTCCGTGCCCCAGGGAGCCTTGATAGCATACCCAAACCAGGCAGCTGCCAAAGGGGCGTTGGAAGCCGGGGAGATCTCAGATTTCTACGTGATCCCGGCGGATTACATCAGCAGCGGTAAGATTATCAATGTGCGCCCAGATTTCAACCCACTTTCAGCCTTTGACCAAAGCTCTCAAATTGAAACTATCCTGACAGTCAACCTGCTGGATGGGAACCAAGAACTGGCTGCCAAGATTGAGCACCCGCTCAATTTGCAGGAAGTATCTCTGGCCCCCACACCCCAGCGAGATGAAAATAACCCGCTAACTTTTTTCTTGCCTTATGGGGTGACCATGATTTTTTATGTGGTCATCTTGATGTCGTCCAGCTTATTGCTCAACAGCGTCACCAAAGAGAAGGAAAATCGCGTGCTAGAAATCCTGATGGTGTCAATCTCGCCCAGGCAGATGCTGGAGGGAAAGATCATTGGGTTGGGGTTAGTAGGCTTGCTCCAGACTGTCCTGTGGGTGGGGACTGGTTACGGGTTGCTGCGGCTGAGCGGACGCACCTTCAGCCTGCCGGCGGCCTTCCAGCTGCCGATCTCCTTCCTGGTCTGGGGCTTGGTCTTCTTCCTGCTGGGCTACGGTTTATATGCCAGTTTGATGGCCAGCGTGGGCGCACTGGTGCCCAACCTTCGGGAGGCCTCTCAGGCAACTTTTGTGGTGATCTTGCCCTTGATCATCCCGTTGATGATGATCGGCGTGCTGATAGAGCAGCCCAATGGAGCCTTGGCAACCGGGTTGAGTCTGTTCCCTTTGACCGCGCCGGTGGTGATGATGACCCGCCTGGCAGCGACCAGCGTGCCGCTATGGCAACCCTTGCTGGCGACCAGCTTGCTGGTGATCACGGTGGTCCTGGTGATCCGGGCGGTGGCAGGCATGTTTCGCGCCCAGACCCTGCTTTCGGGACAGCCGTTCAACCTCGGGCGGCTGGCCAGGGCTTTAACCGGCAAATAAGGGAGCGGGGGGCGGCAGCTTGTTTAACCTTGGTGCAGGTCTCTAAACCCTTTCTATACTTAATATCAATGTGGATTGAATAATTCCTGGATGAGAGGGGCTTCCGGTTGCTTAACAACGCCATGATATAATCGTGAAAAATCGCACGATCCGTTTTTGGTAGGTGTGAAGCTGCCAGTTTGCTGGCCCGGCAGTTCACCTGCCGGGCTATCAGAACAGATCAAATAGGGAGGATGTCATGAAACGCATATGGTTCTCACTGTTGGTGGTAGCCATTTTGTCCTTGTTCTCTACCTCATCATCCTCAATAGCCCCGCTCCTTCAAGCCGAGAATGCCGAGCCTCCCGACCAGATCGTGAAACTGATTTTCATCCACCATTCGACCGGCGAGAATTGGCTGGTCGACGATTATGGTGGCCTAGGCTTGGCTTTGGCACAGAACCATTATTTTGTCAGCGATACTAACTACGGATGGGGACCAGAGGCGATTGGCGATCGCACTGACATTCCCAACTGGCTGGAATGGTTCCGAAGCGAAGACACCGATCGCTATATGCAGGCCCTGTTTAACGAAAGTGGGCAGAACTCCGCCTATACACGCTTGCTGGCTGATCCTGGCGGCGAGAACCAGATCATCCTGTTCAAATCCTGCTTCCCAAATTCGAACCTTGAGGGGAACCCGAACGACCCGCCCACGCCTGGCAACGACTGGACGGTGGGCAATGCCAAGTACATCTACAACGAACTGCTGAAATACTTCGTCACCCGCCCGGATAAACTGTTCTTGGTCATCACCGCGCCGCCGGTCTCCGATCCGGCCTATGCCCAAAACGCCCGGGCTTTTAATCTATGGCTGATGAACGACTGGCTGCGCGAGAACACCTATCCCTATCTCAATGTGGCAGTCTTCGACTTCTACAACCTTCTAACCGGCCCGGACGCTCATCACCGCTTGCACAACGGGCAGGTGGAGCATCCCCTTGGCGACATGAACACGTTGTATTATCCATCCTCCCCTGACGATGATCACCCCTCAGTGGATGGCAGCCGCAAGGCGACCGCAGAGTTTGTACCTCTATTGAACCTTTTCTATAGACGCTGGGCCTCCACTGCCCCTTCCCAACCGCTACCCCAAACCCAGACCACTGCTCAAACACTCCCAACCATAGTGCCTGCCCCCACAAGGGAAACCCTTCCCGCGGCCCCTGCTCTACCGGCCTCCGGATCTCTGATCGATGACTTCGAATCTGAGGCGCCCTCGGGCACCAACGGTTGGGAGGAATTCTGGGATGAAGCCACCGCTACAACCATTGCCTGCGTTCCCGTTAGCGGAGAAGCCTATCACGGCAACCACGCCTTGCAAATTGATTTTGATGTTGCCGCCAACAGCTGGGCGACCTGCACACTTTTCTATGAAAACCAGCAAGATTGGAGCCAGACCGAAGGCCTGGCCTTCTATCTACATTCCGGCCAGGCTGGGCTGGTCTTCAATGTGGACCTTTACGCCGGCACTCCAGAGGAACAGGAAACTTATTTCTACACCATCGAAGCCCCACCGGATAGTGCGGTGGGCTGGATTCCAGTCGAATTGCGCTGGGAGGAATTCCACCGGGTAGACTGGGAAGCGGATGCTGGCGCGCCGTTCACCAGCCCGGAACGCATCATAGGCCTGGCCTTTGGATTCAACACCTATCCCGATACGCCCAACACTGGCACAATCTGGGTGGATGACATCCAGCCGCTAGGGGGTGCCGGGGCTGAAGATTTAGAACAGGCCGCAGTCTCCCCGGCGCCAATCATAGAGACTGCTGAGAAGCCGGCAGAGGTATCCACCGAATCTGCTGGAGAAGCCGGAGAACCAGGCGCGGGCGGCGGCAGGCTGTGCCCCTCGGCTGTTGCCGCGCCGCTGTTGGTGGTTGTCAGTGCGCTGTGGCTCAGAAAGCGGAGACCCGCATCATAGTCATTGCCAATTTGATGGTGGTAACCGTGGAGGATGGTTTTTTCGGAAAGCGAACGCCGCGGTTCTCTTGGGTGGAGGTGTTATCTTCCAGGCCTTTGGCGCTACGATGCCGTTTCTGTTTGGCGGTTAGTTGCTGGCGGTTCTTTGGCTGGTTTCGAGGAGATGGATATAGCATTGGATAAAGAGCACTTTGCTGGTATGGCGGCGCGTTCTCAGGGAGCACCTACCCAAAGATGTCAGACATTTAAATTAAAACTTCCCGGAGTATACCTCTCACCTATTGACAAATGGACTTACATTGTCCATAATGGGCATTAATATTCCATTAATCAATTTTTAGAAAAGGAGAAGATAGCATGCGCAACAAAAAACAAGAAGGGCGCACTTCAGGCGCGCCGATCCCGACCAGGTACTTATTGATCGTGCTGGGGGTTATCTTCGCGCTCCTGGTGACTGCCTGCGGCCCGAATAAGGAAACGGGCTTTCAAGGTTACCTGACAGACGCCTCGGGCAACCCCATCAATGGGACTCGCAACATTATTTTTAGGTTATTTGCTAGCACCACCTATTGTGCCAGTGGCAGTAGCCCTGACCCAGCCCAAGCCGTGTTCACTGAGACCCATAATAACGTGCAAGTGACCAATGGGCTCTTGAACGTGCAGATTGGCTCAAATTCGACCGCGGCTAATGGTATCGCGGGCATGGACCCCTCGATTTTCGCCCAGCCGCTCTACCTGGAGATCCAGGTGGGGAGCGAAACCTTGACGCCGTGCCAGAAGCTGATGGGCGCTCCCTATGCTATGACCCTAGCAGGTGGCGCTGTGATCGGGAGCATACACGAAGGTGACGGAGCCGCTGGAAATGATACTACCGATATAAATTATGGAACGTTGAGTGTAGTAGCCACTGGCACGCAGGGAACCGCATTGATGATAGGCGTCTCCACCAATGGCGATCTGATCCGGGCTTGCAGTAACGCCATCGGTAGCCGGGGCTGCCCGAATTTGCGTTTCAGGGTAACCAGCGTTGGTGAAGTTTATGCAGATGGCACTTTCCATACTCCGGCAGCAGACTTCGCCGAGATGGTAAAATCCGCCTCTCCGGAGGCGCGCCTCGAACCAGGGGATGTGCTTGCCATCAGCCAGGAGGTGGACCGCGCCGTGGTGCTGACCGACCAACCCTATTCGACCGCGGTGATGGGGGTTTATTCCACCAAGCCGGGCTTCATTGGCGGCTCAACCGGTATCGAGGAATTTGGAGGCGTACCGGTAGCGATCGTGGGGATCGTCCCCGTAAAGGTTTCGTCGGAAGGTGGTATGATCCAGCGCGGCGATTTGCTGACCAGCTCGTCTCTGGCAGGTTTTGCCATGAAATCGACCCAATATTTACCCGGATCAATTCTGGGTAAAGCCATGGGTGAGTTGAAGTCAGGAGTAGGTACCATTGACGTCCTGCTGATGTTGCGATAAGGAGGCCAGGATGAAAACCAAGAAGACGTTAATCCTGGTGTTGATCGCAACGTTGCTGTTGGGAAGCGCCGGTGCGGCCTATGCAATCAGCTCTCCGAATTTCAACTTGCCTAAGAACAGCAATGAAGGCGGTGGAGCTGGTGGAGCGACAGCTTCTTCTGCCAATTATCAAATGACCGGCACTTTAGGAGGATCTCTGCAGGTATCTTCGACCAGCAGCCACTACAAGTTATGTAGCGGTTTCCTTTGCGGTGGCTCGAGATTCCTCAAGATCAACGTGTTCCTACCCGTTTCATTAAGATCGTTCCCTTAGAAAACTCTGGATCTTTGGGAATCCCCTTGGTAAAGGTTAGAAGAGAGAAATCGCCGCTTCTTCCAGCATGATATAAGGAGAGACAACAGCTGCGATAAGTTCTTCGAGGTCAGAAAATATAGATAGAAAGAGAAGCACCTGGAGTACCAGCCCTGAGGGTAGGCGCAAGGGTTGAACCTCGGGTGCTTTGGTTTAAAGATGGTGGGCGGTGACCATGGGGTGTGCCTCAGGGATTCTGCCGGACGAAATCGAGGGCGTATTGGGCGTCTTGGTAATTGGGATTCTCTTCCAGTGCCTTCTGAAAATCCTCCAGGGCTTTGGCTTTTTCCCCGGACCGATAAAGCCCCCAGCCGCGCCACAGCAGGGCCTCTTCGGCGTTGGGAGTGCGCTCCAACGCGTATTTAGCCAGGGCTAACAAATCCTCGTTGCGACCGCTGAAGAAATAGGCGAAGAAGGGCCCGAACTGGTAGCGCAACATACGCTGCGGCAGTCCCAGGCTGCGAGCGGTGTCGTAAGCGCGGGCAGCTTCAGCATAACGTTCGAAGTAAACCAGGTTGGTGCCCAGGTTGAACCAGGCATAGGCATTCTTGGGATCTGAGCCGGTTTCGGTCTGCGCTGTGTCGAGAGCATGCTGGCGGTTGGCGTCAGGGTCCCAGTTCGATCCCAGGATGCCCTTGACGATATCGGCTTGCTCGGGATGGTACAGCAAAATGAAAACACGGTTGAAAGCTTGCCAGTTCTGATCCACCTTTTGGTAAGGGACAGCCTGATCGGCGCCACGGAAGGAATCCTGAGCGGAAAAGGTCTGGCTGGCATCATCGTAGCCAGTGATGAGCAGGTAATGGCCTGCCCAGCGGTCATCGTTAGGCCAGTAACCCTCGTCCAGGTAGAAGCCTTCTTCGATCATGACGGGTATACCGGCCGCCAGAAAGTCCTTCAGGAGCTCATTGTCCCCTCCGACACGATATTCAGAGTCCAGCCAGCCAGCTTGGGTGCGTGCAAAATAAAGCAGCTCTTCAACATTTACGTTGCGGTCTTCCCGGTGTGGCTTCAACAAATCCGCAATGGGATACTGATCGCCATCCCAGCCATAGTAGCGTAAGTACATGGATAAGGTCGCCGGACCGCAATTGTTGATATCCTGTTTTTCCCAGGTAGGGGATTCTAAGGAAGCGGAAAGCGGAATGGGCGTGGGCGTCTGGGTGGGTACTGGCGTAGGGCCAGTCGTGGGCGTGGCGGCGGGTTCAATAACGGACGGGGTGTCGGTGGGATGCAAGGTGACTGCTATGGCTGGCTGAGGCAAAGCAGTTGGCAGCTGGCCGATGGGATGGACGACGGCCCGCAGATAGGTCATAGCGAAATCGAGGCGCCAGGAAAGTCTTTGGTTGACGGGTGGCCAATAATAAACCAGCAGAACCAAAAGGGTTAATCCCGACAGAGAGATACCTATTCTCAGCAAGTTTGACTTGCGCATGGCGGCAATTTTATCATAGCGGGATTATACATTTGATGAATTGAAACGTAGGAGGGGCGCGCCCGGGTTACCAAGAGACCCCAATTTAAGGACACCTGATATAATTGTGGACATGAAATATCACATTTGGACAGCTGGTTGCCAGATGAATGTGGCCGATTCCCAGCGGGTGGCCTCGTCTTTAGAACGTTTGGGGTATTCGGCCACGCGGCGTGCCGGAGATGCTGACGTGATCGTGCTTAACACCTGTGTGGTGCGCCAGAGCGCCGAAGACAAGGCTGCTGGACGGCTGTATTCTTTAAAACCGTTGAAAGAACAGAACCCGGCCGTGGTGATCAATTTGATGGGTTGCATGGTGGGGGTGAGAGGCAACCAGCGCTTGAAAAAGCGCTTTCCTTTCGTGGATGTTTTCTCCCCGCCCTCGGATCCGGGCCCCCTGATTGCCTATCTAAGCCAGGACGAGAGCCGCTCATTGGAACAGGCTGAAACCGAAAAGCGTTTCGCTTTGATGGACGGCGAGCTGGTGCTCCCAACAGAGCAGCGCGGCAAACTGGTGTCTGCGTACGTGCCGGTGGTCTTGGGATGTTCGCACGCCTGTACTTTTTGCATCATCCCCTACCGGCGCGGGGCGGAGCGCAGCCGTCCAATAGGCGAGATCGTGGCAGAGGTGCGTTCCCTGGTAATGCAGGGCGTCAAAGAGATCACCTTACTCGGCCAGATCGTCGATCGCTATGGCAAAGACATCCCGGATGGGCCAAACCTAGCAGCACTTTTGCACCTCGTCCACGAGATCGAGGGTCTGGAACGCATCCGTTTTCTGACATCTCACCCCAATTGGATGACCGACGAGCTGTTAGACAGCGTGGCTGAGCTACCTAAGGTGATGCCGCATATCGAGGTGCCTGCTCAAGCAGGTGACAACCTGGTGCTCGAAAACATGCGGCGGGGCTACACCGCAGACGATTACCGGAGTCTGATAGGCGGCATCCGCGAGCAACTGAACGGAAGTTTCCCGGGGGTATCGATCGCTACGGACATTATCGTTGGCTTTCCTGGCGAGAGTGATAAGCAATTCCAACGCACCTACGACCTGCTGGCGGAACTCAAGCTGGATGTGGCTCATCTGGCACGGTATTCCGCTCGACCCGGCACGGTAGCTGACCGGCGCATGCCTGACGATGTGCCTGATGAAGCTAAGTGGGAGCGATTCCGCGCCCTGGAGGATATACAGGAAGGCATAGCCGCCGAAATCAACGCCAGTTACCTGGGGGAGCGGGTAGAGGTGTTGTTCGAAGAAAAGGTGCGCGGTCGCTGGAAAGGACGCACGGTAACCAATAAATTGGTTTTCCTAGAGAGCGAGCGGGACCTAAGAGGTCAGGTTTTACCGGTAATCATCACATGGACTGGTCCGTGGTCGATGCAAGCCAGACTGCCCGAATTTGAAGTAGCCAGGGTGCCTGTAGAGCTGGTTTCCCCAGCCAGCGTAAGCCCCCCAATAGAATCTGCAAGTGCGTAAATCCTGAAGAGATTATACGATCAAGAAAGAGCGGCGACCTGAATGCCCACTCTTCCTGACGTCAAATCTGATGCCCTGCCATTGAGCTTATTATCCTTTATCTTTATATGCTCCCTAGAATTCAGGAGGGGGTAATCTGCTTGACATGCTCGATAAGGGATTGTATAGTAGATGCTGGCGGATAGAAACCTGAGCACATTTCCGGCAAACATGCGCTGCAATCTGGAACGATTGCAACTCAAAGGAAGGAAAGTGGATCGGTGAGATTTAGAGAGGTTGGATGGTTCAAGTCTCGGAAGGATGGGGCAGGCGGGAGGCCTCATACCCAAAAGCTGTAAAAAGATTTGGGATCAAAATGTGAACGAGATTCGTCATCATTTTAGAAGAGAAGACTTGAATTAATTCGCTGATTAACTACAGGAGGAGAAGAATGCACACGTCTCGAAGTCGAGTGCTTGTAATCTTGCTGCTGGCGTTGCTGGGCCTGAACGCCTGTAATTTTCCGGGGCCAGGTGCGCCGACACCCCCAGGGCCTGAATTGATTTTTACTTATGCCGCCCAAACAGTAGAGGTGCAATTAACCCAGGCAGCTTCTGAAGTACAACCTTCCGCAACTCTCGAGGAAACCAGCATACCCCCTTCAGGAGAAACCCCCTCACCTAGCTTTACACCAGAAGAGACCCCCACGGCGCTGCCCAGCAACACGCAGCCTCAGCCGACTGCTACGCCCGAAATCTGCGACCGGGCTGCCTTTGTGGAGGATGTGACTTTCCCCGATAACAGCCGGGTTGATCCAGGCGCAGATTTCACCAAGACCTGGCGGTTAAAGAACACGGGCACCTGTACCTGGAACTCGAATTATGCGGTTGTTTTTGACCACGGGGAGGCTATGGGGGGTGCAGCTTCCAAGCAGCTGACCACTGGCAGCGTGCCGCCGGGTGAGACGGTGGATGTTTCCATAGATCTAAAAGCGCCGGATACACCCGGCACTTACCAGGGCTTTTGGATGTTGCGCAACGCCTCCGGTGTGCTTTTCGGGCTGGGAGAAAAGGCCGATAAAGAATTTTGGGTGAAGATCAAAGTCGGGGTCACATCGGGCATTGTGTATGACTTCATCGCAAAGGCCTCGTCTGCCAATTGGGTATCCAGTGGTGGAGGCAGCGAGGTCAATATCACTTTTGGCGGGGCGGATGACGATCCAAATGGAGTCGCCAAGCTGAAAGAGAATATCAAACTCGAGGACGGCAGCGCGGCTGGCAAAACCTTGATCACTGGACCCAAGCACAATGATGACGGCAAAATCTCCGGGACTTTTTCAGAGTACACCGTACAAGAAGGTGATCATTTCAAAGCCAAGTTGGGATTCCTTGAAAATTGTGATGGTGCCCACGTGATCTATCAACTATGGTATGAGGATCCGGGTGGCAAGCAGATGATCAAAGAATGGAGCAAATCCTGTGATGGCCATTTGCTCTACGTGGATGTGGATTTAGCAAATTTGAAGGCTAAGAAAGTAAAGTTCATCCTGGTAGTGCTTGCAGACGGCTCTCCGAGCGCTGATCTAGCCATCTGGGGGTCAGCCCGTATCGAGCGGTAAAAAGGTGAGCGCAGGATAAGGAAGATTTATGTGGATTACAATTAAACGCCTGTGGTTGATAGGGGTGGTTTGGGGACTCCTGGCGGCCTGCGGAACGGACACCGCCGACACGACCCCCACTTCACGACCAGATACGGTACTAACAGCTGCAGCTCAAACTGCCGATGCCAGGCTGACTGAGCTGGCTAAACCTATCGCCACGGAAACAACCGCACCTACCCCTTTGCAAGCCGAAACGCTCCCAAAGGCGACGCCGAGCGCAGCGGTTACAGTTACCTTCGAGCAACTGGTCACAGTCACAGCCCCCCTGAGCAGCGTCAGCGCTGGAACAAACCTGGTGGAGTATGTGGCAGACATCACGGTGCCGGATGGAAGCAACTTTCGTTCAGGAGAGGCTTTCAGGAAGGTGTGGCGTTTGCGAAATGCCGGCAGCGCTACATGGACGACGGGATACTCTCTGGTTTTCATCGGCGGCTCTCAAATGGGCGGTCCCGACTCTGTCCCGCTCACCCAAGAGGTCCCACCTGGAGGTAGCGTAGACCTGGCAGTTGACCTGGTCGCCCCTCAAACCTCGGGAACTTATCGCGGTTTTTGGGAGATGCGTAGCGCTGCCGGGGAACTTTTTACTACCGCCGTTTACGTTGAGATAAATGTGGTTACAGGCACTCCAGGGGCAGAGGTGACCTCGCCTCCATCAGGTGGGGCGCGGGTTAGCGATGCCAGCATAAGCGTCGATAACGCTTCTCCCGGAGAATGTCCCTATAGTTTCATTTTTACGGCAAACTTCACCCTGAGCAAAGCGACCACGGTAACATACGAACTGGAAGCGGGAGCCGATACCCCGGGGTTTGTGTTCTCGCTGCCAAGCCCGGTGACAGCTGATTTCTCAGCGGGCAATCACACCTTGACTTACACGCTGGACATCTCGGATTCAGTGGAGGGCTGGGCACAGCTACACATCTCCGTTCCCAATGAGGCGACATCCAACCGGGTGAGATTTAGTTTGGACTGCAATCAATAAACCACCCTTGGTTTAGGTTTGTAGAGGGTTCCCCATCGCGGGAACCCTTTTGCATTTGGGTTACAATGGTCGTATGTCCCTCACCCAGCGGATAAAAGATGAAGCCAGGAGGTTGGGTTTTGAGCTGGTCGGCGTAACCACTCCCGACCCGCCAGCGCATCTGGATGTTTTCGAAACCTGGCTGGAGGCTGGGTATCATGGCGAAATGGGTTATTTAAGCACCGAACGATCCCAGCAGCGCAGAGCAGACCCAGGCGCGGTCTTGCTCGAATGCCAATCGATCCTGGTCATAGGGATACGTTATCCAACGCCGGAATCCGTTTTGCTTGAAACCCCCCCGGGCTTGAATGGGCAGGTGGCTGCTTACGCCTGGGGAGACGATTACCACAAGGTGATCCCAAAACGCCTGCGTGCTTTAGTGGATTTTATCGAAAAACAAGTAGGCGCACCTGTACCACATCGCTGGTATACCGATAGCGGGCCCCTGCTTGAGCGAGATCTGGGGCAGCGGGCCGGTTTGGGCTGGATTGGAAAAAATACCTGTTTGATCAATCCAACCAAGGGCTCCTATTACCTGTTGGCGGAAATCCTATTAGGACTCGCTTTAGAGGCGGATGCGCCCTTCCTGCCCGATCGCTGTGGCAGTTGCAATCGTTGCCTGGAAGCCTGTCCGACCAGCTGTATCCTGCCCGATCGCATGCTGGAGGCCTCGCGTTGCATATCATACCTGACTATCGAATTAAAAGGGACGATACCACCTGATTTGCGATCACAGATGGGGGCCTGGGTGTTCGGTTGCGATGTGTGCCAGCAAGTATGCCCGTGGAACCAGCGCTTTGCCAGCCCCCTTGGGGACCAATCTTTCGCTCCCCGCCAGGGAGTACCGCACCCCGATCTGGTGGAGGAGTTATCGCTTAATATCGAGGCATTTAACCGGAAATTTAAAGGCAGCCCCGTCAAACGCGCCAAACGGCGCGGCTACCTGCGCAATGTGTGCGTCGCCCTTGGAAACGCCCGTGACCCTGCCGCCGTCCCGGCACTGGTTCAAGCGTTGAACTCGGATGTAGAGACGTTAGTCCGCAGCCAGGCAGCCTGGGCGCTGGGACTGATTGGGGGGGAAGATGCTCGCAAGGCTTTGCGGGAAGCGCTCCAACACGAAAGGGATGAGATTGTACTGGCTGAAATTCGCTTGGCTCTAAACCAACCGCGAAGTAAGACTGGCAGTAGAAAGTGAAAAGCTTTATGATCTACCCGCGATCATATTTCTTCTATCCCCAGATGAGAGCCACACAAAGCCTCTGCATTTAACCAGCCTATAATGCTTCGTACCAACCTGATCTTTCTGATCTTATTAACCTTAACCAGTGCCTGCGTCCCGCAGACCGTGCCAGCGGATACCCCGCTTGCCAGAACCAGCAGCCCCGCACTACCCAGCCAGACTGTGTCAGCCAGCCCGACTTCAACGCAAGGCGCCCCTACGAAAACGGCTACACCTTTGCCGCAACCTAAACCTGACCCTACCAATTTAGTCCCTAAGACGACCTTGCTGTTCACCGGTGTCATCGTGCCAGCCCGTTGCGTGCAGGCTGCTATCGACGCTAAGGGAGAGAGCGATTATCTCTACGAGGAAGTGCGCCCGTTGATCACGCAGGCCGACCTGGCGGTAGGCACTCTCAACGCCACCCTAAGCGATTACCCGGCGCACACCGGCTGTGTGTCCACTTACGTGTTGGTGGGAAGTTCGGATAACGCCGGAGCCATGTCTAGGGCTGGTTTCGATTTAATGAGCGTAGCGACCAATCATATCAAGAACTGCGGTTTGAGTAATTGTGACGACCGCACCTTTTTCGAGACGCTCGATAACCTGCGACGAGCCGGAATCGTCCCAGTGGGCGCCGGAAAGGATTTGGCAGAAGCCATGCAGCCGGTGGTAGTGAGCGTAAATGGAGTGCGCTTCGGTTTTGTTTCCTTGGGGCAGATTGAACCGCGGGTTTTTGCCATGGTAGACCAACCTGGCATCGCGGTTCTCACCGAAGAGAATCTGCGGGTAGCTATCGCAGCCGCGCGCCAGGCAGCTGACGTAGTCGTGGTAATGCCGCATTGGGGTCCCGAGGATGTAGCCACACCTAATTGGGGTCAAAGGGAATTGGCACAGGTAGCGGTAGAAGCGGGCGCGGATATGGTGGTGGGTAATCATACCCATGTGGTGCAGGCAGTGCAGGAGATGGCGGGGGTGATGGTATTCTACGGGTTGGGCAACTTTGTCTTCGACCAAAACTGGGCGCTCGATCACCAACAAGGGGTGATCTTACGAGTGACCTTTGAGGGGCGGCGCTTGATGGGTTACGATATGGTTCCAACCCATGTAGACGGCGACGGGCGGGTGCACCTCGCCGGTCAGGCCGAAGCAGCTGAGATCCTGGCCCGGATTGAGGCGGCCAGCCAGGCTTTGCGCTGAACATGAAGGACAGGGCTAAGTTCTCACAATTTCATTGAAGGGAGAGGAGGTTAGGCAGGCTTTGATGGCTCGGCCTTGCCCCTTTGTTGATTTTTTGACGGGACCCGTAATTAATCAGAGAGCAGTGGGTGCAAACCCCTATCCTGGATGATGCTCTTTAGCGTGCGCCCTAACCAGACAAGTAAAAAGACCCCCGTGCAGGTGAGCACAATGGCAGCGCCAGAAGCCAAATTGAGGTAGTAAGAAAGATACAGGCCCAGGATGCCAGACCCAGACCCGATAAGGGCAGCCAGAGCCATCATTACCGGCAAGCGGCGGGTGAGCAGGAAAGCGGTAGCAGCTGGAGTGACCAACATCGCTACCATGAGCGCCACGCCCACAGTTTGTAATGAGACCACGATGGTCACGGCTACCAAAACCAACAAGAGATATTCAAAAAACCTGTCTGGCAGGCGTAAGGTAGCTGCGAGAACAGGATCGAAGGAGAGCACCAGGAATTCTTTGTAGAAGAGTAAAACCGTCAGGATGACTAGACTAGCAAATATGCCGGTCAGCAACAGATCGCCTGTTGAAACGCCTAATACATCGCCGAACAAAAAATGGGTGAGGTCCACAGTGTAGCTACGTACGGTGGAGATCAAGGCGATTCCAAGCGCGAACATACCAGCGAATATGATGCCGATGGCTGTATCTTCTTTGATTTTCGTCGCCCTGCTGATGGCTCCAATGCCAAGTGATGTGAGGATGGCGGTCAGCAATCCCCACCAGAAGATTGGTTCTCTGACGCCCCCACTAGCTAAATAGCCCACCGCGATACCTGGCAGGATAGCGTGAGCCAGGGCATCGCCAAAGAAGGCCATGCCTCGCAAGACAATATAAGTGCCTACGGTGGCGCAAACAATCCCAACCATGATAGCTGCTAAAAGGCCGCGTACCATGAAAGGATAATTCAAGGGTGCCAGGATCAGGTCTGAGAATAGACTCATCCTTTGACTCCTTTTAGGGCAGGCTGATCGCCTTTGTCACAGCAGGTGTCTGAGAGGGCTAAGATCTGCTCCCCGGTGTGGACGATATGCAGATGGTCGCCATAGGCCTCTACCAGATGCTCGGGGGTAAATATTTCTTCCGGTTTTCCAAATCCCAACAAACGACGATTCAAGAGCATAGCTAGATCGAACTGCTCAGCTGCCGACTTTAGATCATGCATGGCAACCAGCACGGTGACGCCGCGCTTGCCCAGCTCCTCCAGGCTTTGGAAGATAATTTCCTGTGAGGTGAGGTCCAGCCCGGTGAGAGGCTCATCCATTAACATTAATTCGGCCTCCTGGACAAGGGCGCGGGCGATGAACATGCGTTGTTGTTGACCGCCGGAAAGCTCGCTGATCTGTCGATGAACCAGGTCAGCCAAGCCAACCACCTGCAGAGATTGGCGCACGAAATCCCAGTCTTTGGTTTTCGGCCACCCGAAAAGGCCTATTTTACCGATGCGGCCCATCATGACTACGTCGGCGACACTCACGGGAAAATCCCAGTCCACCTGGGTCCGTTGTGGTACATAAGCGATGCAAATATGTGCTCCTGGCCCGCCACCATAAACCTGGACTGTGCCGGAATTAGGCTCCAAAACACCGGCGATAACCTTAAAGAGCGTACTTTTACCGGCGCCATTAGGTCCGACCACGGCGACCCGATCGCCGCTACTGAGCTGAAAAGAGACGTCCTCCAGAGCGTAACGGCCATTGTAGCGCACGCTCACTCGAGAAACATCCAAGATGGGGGTGCCGGGTTGGTGAGGAATTCCCCGGTGGATTAGATTTGGTTTACGACGTTCGGCGGTTACCATGGGCATAATCACCTTGAGTGTGCTGTTGATAAGATCAATTACTTGAGGGCGGTAACAATGGCAGAGACATCGGCGCGCATGAACGCCAGGTAGCTATCTGCAGGACCGCCGGGGGCGCTCAATGAGCCGGTATAGATCGGAACAACCTTCACACCAATGTCAGCGGCTATGCGTTCGGCCAGAGTTGGGTTCGTTGTAACCCCAACGAAGATGGCCGGCACCTGCTGGTTCCGGATGGCATCTTCTAGGGAAGCCACATCTTTAGCTGATGGTTGCGAGGCCGAACTGAAAGAGGGGATTACCGCGCCCACACTTTCGAAGCCGTAGCGATCGGCAAAATATCCGAATACCTGATGGTCGCTGACCAGCTTGCGATTGGGTTTGGGGATCTGGGCGACCTGTTCATTTATCCAGGTATCCAGATCATCCAGCTGGGCGCGGTAAGCATTGGCGTTGCCGATATAGTATTCTGCATGAGCCGGGTCAAGATCGGTGAGGGTTTGCTGGATGTTTTGCGTCCAAACCTTGACGTTGCTAGGGTCGAACCAGACATGAGGGTCGATACCCTGCTCGTCGGTATCGACGGTGGCCTGTGCGGGCAGGGTCTGAATTTGGCGCAGATTGATCCCTTGCGATAAGGATATAACCTTGGATGTACCGGTTGACCCTGCCTCCCCGGCGCTTGCCATAAAGCGGTCGAGAAAGCTTTCCAAACCGGCGCCGTTGGCGAAGACAACCTCGCTATCGGACAGGGCGCTCAGATCTTGAGGGGTTGGGTCAAATGTGTGCGGATCAACGCCGACAGGCAACAGCACGGTCAGTTGGATGGCATCCGCGCCGATCTGGCGCACTACGTCTCCAATAATGGTGGTGGTAGCTACAACGCGCAGTTTTCGGGTTTCTGCGGTTGCGTTAGAGGTTTGGCCGGAAACGGCCTTACAGGCCGCCAAGGAAAACAAGCCAAGCACGAGCGCTAAAGCTGGCGGAAACAGGTTGAAAAGACGATTTGAGAGCTTCTCTAACAAAGAATCCTCCATGGGCCAACAGTAAGCTACCGTCGTTGATCTTCCCTGCAAGCAGCACAGATGCCGAATAGTTGCAACCAGTGGTCATAGATGAAATAACCGCTTTCGGACCCAACCCTTTCAATCAAAGCTTCCAGCATATCGCCAGCGAAGTACTCGACCCGACCGCAGCCCTGGCATATCAGCAGGTGGTGGTGTCCTGAGACTGCCGCGATGTAGGCGTGGCAGCCATCAGGATGGTGGACCCGCTGCACCAGCTTTAGCTCTTCTAACTGCGCAAGGGTGCGGTAAACTGTGACCAAACCGAGAGAAGCACAATGCTCCCGGGCCTCTTCGTAAACCTGGGTAGGATTGAGCATATGCTGACTGCTGGCCAGGGTTTCGACGACGGCTCGCCGCGTCGCGGTCAGGCGATAGCCATTGTCATGCAAGATATGTAACCATTGCTCAGCAGGAACGGGAGAAGAATTATCCATAGCTCTTAATGAAAATGAAAATCATTTTCATTATACAACGAAACAGCTCTTCGCCAAGAAAAAAGTGGGCGGGTTATAGACCCGCCCACCGGCGTCTTAAAGCGGGTTCGGAATTAAGGAGTGGCTGTAGCTGTGGGCGCTTGGGCGGATGAAGCAGCCTGAGTTAATGTGGCAGCCGGGCCAGGGGTTTTGGTTGGCACGGGGGTGGCGATGTTGACGGGGATTTTCAGTTTCTGTCCAACGTAGATTTCGTTGGCATTATCCAAATCGGTGTTTTCCTTGAGGATGGCTTCGACCGTACTGAAAAATTTGGTCGCAATGCCTTCCAAGTTATCGCCCTGGAGAACTGTGTATTCAATCACGCCGCGCATGCCTTCGGGAAGGGGAGTGGCGGTGTCCAATACCAAATCAGGAGATGGGATTAATAGCTCATCGCCCGGGTGGATGACACTGTCGTAGGCCAATTTGTTGAGCGCCATCAAAACCAGCACGTCCACATCAAACTTGTCAGCGATGGTGAAGAGATTATCATCCTCCTCCACCGTGTAGACGAACGGGCCCGCGGCTGTTGCAGTAGCTGTCAGGGTAGGAGTGATGGTTTCCGTAGGGGTGATGGTGGGCGTGGAAGTCTGCGTGGGGGTAGCTGTCGGGGGGCTGGTAGTTGTCGGCGTTGGTGTATCCGTGGCAAAAAAAGAAATAGCGGGTTTGTTCGACCCGGTAAACCAAACAATCAACGCCACTATGCCCACTGCGACCAGTATAATGGCAAGGCCACCGATCAGGAAGGGCACCGATTTTTGCCGCTTCTTGCGATAGGATTCGATCACATTTTGAGCTGAATCTTTTTCACTCATGAGTTTATCCTTTTCCCTTGTCTTGCCAACGGGATAGTCCGCCTGATTCTACTCGATTTTTAGAAAGTATGCTGGAACGTTGAGATTTTGGCGATTCCCCCCTTCCCCTGGCTAAACGGCAATTGGGTAGCGTCATTTAACTCCTTAGATTTTGGTGAGTGGTCTGCGAGTGACCATTGAACCGGCCCGGTCCAGGTGTGAGATCCATCAAAGCGGGGAAGCAGCTCGAGCAGCCGATTGTAAGTATATTACATAATTAGGATATAATCCCACTTGGCTAAGTTGTCAAGCTGTTCATGGCTAAATTTTATGCTTGCAAAGCGGCGATAAGGCGCATGCCAGGGTCTTTCGATTGGAGATAGGTAATAAAAATATTCCTTTAAAGACTCGATTCGCAGTTTAAAAATGGGCAAAACGCCCGATTTTTTTCGCCAGGATCAAGCCTGAGGACATCTTTCATTTGGGAGGATAGCATGCATATTGCCGTATTTGGCGTTGGCGGAGTGGGGGGGTACTTTGGGGGCAGGTTGGCTAAATTAGCGGCAGAAGAAGATGAAAATCTCAAGGTGGTTTTTATAGCCCGAGGCCAGCATTTGGATGCCATGCGTGATAACGGTCTGAGGGTAGACAGCCTGAAGGGTGATTTTTGGGTCAAGCAAGTGCAGGCTACTGATAATCCAGCTAGCGTAGGCAGGGTAGATGCCGTAATAGTAGGCGTCAAAGCCTGGCAGGTGCCCGAGGCAGGGAAATCCATGCGACCACTGGTCGGCCCGGGGACTTTTGTGGTGCCTTTACAAAACGGGGTGGATGCTCCCTCGCAGCTGGCAGAAATTCTCGGAAAAGAGCATGTGCTAGGCGGTTTATGCCATATTGTCAGCTTCATCGCGGCGCCCGGCTACATCTGCCATGCTGGTATGGAACCGCACGTGGCTTTTGGCGAACTGGACGGGCGTAAAAGTGAGCGTGCTGAGCAGCTGCGGGCGGTCTTTACGCGTGCCGGCGTGTGGGCCGAAGTCCCAGATGACGTTCAAGTCGCTATGTGGGAAAAATTCCTGTTCATCGCAGCTATCAGCGGCGTGGGAGCGGTGACGCGGGCACCAGCTGGGATCATGCGTGAGCTGCCCGAGACTCGCCAAATTTTGCGGCAGGCCATGGAGGAAGCCGCCGATGTGGCGCGAGCGCACAATGTCAGACTTGGCGAGGATATCGTTGAAAAAACGCTTAGGTTTATCGATAACTTACCGCAGGGAGCGACGGCCTCGATGCAAAGGGATATCATCGAGGGGCGTCCTTCCGAGTTAGAGTCTCAAAACGGCGCGGTGGTCCGGTTAGGGTTAGAAAAAGGCATACTCACGCCACTGCACGCTTTCCTCTACAGCAGCTTGCTGCCGCAGGAAATGCGGGCGCGCGGGAAGAAAGATTTTTAATGCATTAGGACTTACGCAGTTGGTGGGAGGATGGGAGTGTTTGGGCGGGCAACATCCGCCCAAACACTCCCGATTTTTCCCTGAACTGCATAAATGCATTATATTTTATTGTAAAAGACAGGAGTATGCACCCCTTGGAAGCCTGTCAGGTGCTCCCCTTTCCTGGTAAGTCTGCCGGAGGCCTGGAGGTTAGGGCGTATAACGGACCAGGGCGCATCCACAGGCAGGCGTTCGAGCGGTTTAGGGGAAGCAGCCAACCAACAAGGCTTCCACCGCTTCGTGAAAATAATGACGGGAGGCTTTATGCCGGCGAAATGTCAGGTCATCCAGGGAGCCTTGATAGCGTAAAATGCCGTCTACATCTACCAGGAAAAGGTGGGGGGGAGCCTGGGCGTGGTATAGGTCAGCCACCTGCAGATCCTCATCGCGCAAGACCAAAGATATGCCCCTTTCTGCCGCCACGCGCCTCAGCAAAGCAGGATGCTCGTCTGCATTGGAGGCAATCGGCAGCAAGGTCACCGAATCCCCCCAGGTTTTTAAGTCAACCAGCAACTGGTGATCAGTGCGCTCGGTCCATGGACACCTGGCTGACCAGAAGTTAACAACCGCCAGACGCCCACGGTAGTCTGGCAAAGAATGAGGCCGGCCATCCAAATCCCTCAGGGTGAAATCGGGCGCAGCGATATCGTTGGGGATCATGGCATCCATAAGGGGGCGTAACCTCCGGTCACTAATTCTATCGGGTGGCTGCCATCGGCGTTGATGAGCCAAAGTTCGGGCGGATCGGTGAGAGTCTCCTGATTGAAGCGAAGATAAGCTAACTGTCCCCCGTCGGGGCTCCAGGTGAGGGTGGCATGGTTAAAGAAAGGAGCCTGGGTCAATGGGCGCGCGTTGTTGCCGTCGGTATCCATCACCCAGATTTGCCGGCCAGGAGTCCAATGGGCAGCATCTAGGTATCGGCGAGCAAATGCCAGGGAATCTCCATCGGGCGAGTAAGCGGGCCAGGTGTCTTCCAGGTAAATACCCTGGCTTAATACCTGGCTGGAATTGGCCTGCAGATCGTAGCGCACCAATTTACTGTTTGCCAGGTTATCGGCGCTGCCTTGCAGGCCGGTACCATCCGCAGAAATGAGGCTGATTTCTGGAGCGATAAAGGCAGTCCCATCCGGCGTCCAGGCACCGGCCTCACCGGTTTCATTGGGAAATGCGGTGGTTTCACCGGTTTTGGGGTCCATGATGACGAAAGCGTGTTGGTTGCTATCATAAAAGGCCAGCATACCGGTGGAAGACCAAGTTGGCAGGCTGGTAGGATGAGCAGCAACCCCAGCGGGATATCCGGCAGACAAGGAGGCGCCCTCAAGTTGGTCTGCAGGGATGGGCATTAACCAGACTTGCGGGAAGAGCTCCTGGCTGGTGCCGGCCAAGGGATTGCGCTCAAAGGCCAGCAAGGTCCCGTTAGGAGAGATTTGCGGTGAACGGCAATAAGCCTGGGGGCAGGCCAGCAACAGCTTTACCAGGTCAGGAGCATCAGATCCTGAAAGGCGCTCCAAACGCATGATATCGCTTCCGCCCATAGCGTTGCGCTGACTGAAATAGATAGCGGTACCGTCAAGGCTCGCGCCGAAATCTAGCACCCCAAAGGGGGTCTGGGTCAGTCGCTTAACTTCCTTAGAATTTGGCTCTATGGTGTAAATATCAGCAGGGCCATCTGCAGGGTACAGGTAGAGCAGCAGGGGTTGCTCTACCGTGAAGGACCAGACCTGTTCTTTAAAGAGCAGTGAGGGGATGAAATCCGCCGAGCGCGCTCCACCAGCTAGCCGTACGGTGACGGTCTCGCCGCTGGGCCAAGGGATGTCTGGGGTGAAGACCAGGGTCACACCATCCCAGTTGAACGATCCCCGGCGGGCCGGGTCGCTGCTGAGACGCATCTGCACCGAGTCTGGTTGCATGGCGCGTGAAAAAGTCAGGCGCAAGGGGGCACCCACCGGCACGGATTTGGCCTGTGGGGTTGGAGAAACCTCAACCAGGCGGGGAGTGAAAGCCAGGAAGAGGAGACCGCCCCCTACCAATATGCCCAAGCAGAGGATAAATACCAGCGGGCGAGGAACCCTCATGAAGGCTATTATAATCCAGCCATTTTTAGCAAATTGTCCCATAGGCCAACCAGATTGTGGTGCAGTCAAGTTAGCTTCGATTGCGAGTCCTGTTCGCCTCAGATCTTGGGATTTTTTGGCTGGAGTAGGCAGGAGCAGGCTGGTGTTGGAAACCAATGCGATGGTGGTAGAATGATCGCCATGAAACGGTGGCAATTTTGGATCGGTTTGGTGATCAGCGCGGTTTTTTTGTACTTTGCCCTGCGAGGCCTTCATTTGGCGGATCTGTGGGGTGTCCTGGAAGGGGCCCATTACTGGTGGCTGCTGCCCAGCATCACTATTTATTTCCTGGCGGTGTGGGCTCGGGCCTGGCGCTGGCATTACCTGTTGCACCCCTTGAAGTCGATTCCCACGCGCACAATGTTTCCGATCGTGGCGATTGGTTATATGGGTAACAATATTTATCCGGCCCGCGCAGGTGAAGTCCTACGGGCGATCGTGCTCAAGCGGCGCGAAGCCATCCCGATCTCGGCTTCTCTGGCGACCATCATCGTGGAACGGGTCTTCGATGGGGTGGTGATGCTGGTTTTCGTGTTTCTAAACCTGCCTGAACTGGCTCGCCTGACAGCCGATTCGGGCTTTGTGGGGGACATCCAAACCCTGGCGATCTGGGGGGCGGGGGCTTTCCTGGGGGCGCTGGCGGTCTTCTTGCTGGCTGCCATGTTTCCGGAGCGGGCCGAAAAAGTGGTTGGGTGGTTCGTGGGGAAGATCGTGCCAGCCCGGTTCCGGGAAAGAGTCCTGGATCTGACGGGACGTTTCTTGACAGGGCTGGAATCGTTGCATTCAGCCCGGGAAGCCTTGATGGTTTTCCTGACCTCGGTGGTGATATGGCTGCTGGAAACGGGCAAATACTGGTTTGTGATGCACGCTTTTCCGTTTGAGGTCAGTTTCTTCACGCTGATGCTGATGAACGGCATTGTCAATCTGGCGACCACCATTCCATCGGCACCCGGCTATGTGGGCACTTTTGACGCTCCAGGCATCGCCGTGCTGACGGCTTACGGCATCGAAAAAGCCCTGGCAGCTGGTTACACCCTGGTGCTGCACGTGGCTTTGTGGTTGCCGATCACCGCCTTGGGGGCATATTACCTGACCAGGGAGGGAATTGGGTGGCGCCGGGTGGAACAAGAAGCTCGACTTGTTGAAATCAACGATCCCAACCCGGCAAGATTTGAGTGAAGATTAGCATGAAGAATAACTCCAAAAGGGTTGCCATAGTGGGGGCTGGTTTTGGCGGAATGGCAGCTGCTTATGACCTGGTACGCGCCGGAAAGGAAGTGACGATTTACGAAGCGGCCGATTACGTGGGCGGATTGGCCAGCGGGTTTAAAGAACCCCAATGGGACTGGTGGGTGGAGAAATACTACCACCACTGGTTTGCCAGCGACCGTCATATTCTGGGTTTGATAACGGAATTGGGCTGGCAGGATAAAGTCATCTTCCCCCGGCCATTCACAGTGATGTATCACGAGGGCAAATTCTTCCCATTTGATTCGATCATGAAGGCGCTGCTTTTTCCGGGCTTGGGTTGGGGAATCGATAAGATGCGCTTTGGATTAGTGGGGTTGTACCTGCGCCTGACCAACAACTGGCGATCGTTAGAAAAAATCACTGTGGACGATTGGATGCGAAAATGGGCTGGCGAGCGGGTATATGAGATGATGTGGGAACCCTTGATGATCGGCAAGTTTGGTCCTCACTATAAGGATGTCAATATGGCCTGGATGTGGGCGCGGCTTAAAGCCCGTACCACCCGGCTCGGCACCTTCGAGGGCGGTTTCCAGGCGTTCGCCGATATGTTCGCCGAGTGCTTAGGCGAGATGGGGGTAAGCATATGCTTGTCTACACCAGTCTCGCTCATATCGCCTGATCGATCCAATGGGTTGATTTTTAAGACCGAAGCTGGGGAGGCTTACTTCGATCAAGGTTTGGTGACGACTTCGCCAGCTTTGCTGGCGCGCCTAGCCCCGGATCTTCCCGAGGACTACCTGGCGGGCCTTCTGAAATTAAAGAATATGGGCGCAGTGGTGATGGTGTTTTCCTTGAAACAGCGTCTTTCCGAAGAAGGTTACTACTGGTTTAACCTGCCCAAAGCTGCCGGTTTCCCGTTCCTGGCTTTGGTTGAGCATACCAACTTCGTCTCTCCAGAACATTTCGGAGGGGAACACATTGTTTATTGCGGTGATTACCTGGACCCGCAGCACGAATATTTCCAATTAAGCCATAAGCAGCTACGGGAACGTTTCCTATCCGTTCTGACGCGCTTCAATCCCGAATTCACGCCTGATTGGGTAAATAAAAGCTGGCTGTTCCGAACCAAGTACGCCCAGCCAGTGCCGGAATTGAACCACTCGAGCAATATCCCTGCCATCCAGACGCCCATAGCGGATCTGTACTTTGCCAGCATGAGCCAGGTGTACCCCTGGGACCGGGGCACTAACTTTGCGGTGGAAATCGGCCGGAAAGCGGTTAATATAATGCTGGGGGGCCACAACCAAAAGGGTATCAAAACTCCTAATTTGGATCGATGAGGGGATTCAATCTGCGGTAGCGATTCTCAACGCGGCGAAGCGTACAAGGATCTGGTCAAGTGGTTGCTTAAGCTCAGCAGCACCCCTATTGGGCTGCTATATCCAGCCAAGGAACATAACGGTGGGCAAACTTTGGTGGAGTCACCAAATGCATTTGTCAAATAATTATGGAATGTTTTTTTCTGCCTCTGCCAGAATGTCGTTCTGATGAGTCGTCAGGACAACGAGAGATGGAGGCGCTTATGATTCCTAAGGATTCCGGGTTTATCTTACATTCCAAGCGTGGATGTCCTGGAAAGGAGATCGCAATCAGGGAGCCCTGGATAAGCGACAGCAAATGACCAGCCGGGAAATACAAGGTCGAACTGTACCTGAACAACCAGCTAGACAGCACTCTTGAGTATGATCGGCAGTGATGTGGTTATGGGGGTAAGAGATCATTTAGCTGGGTCACAACCCCCTCTACCCGAGAAGATCTAGGGGATTCATCTGGAGCAGTAGGAGTTCTTGCCTCAAAGTGTCCACTTTGAGGCAATTTAGCTTGGGCATCACCCCCTCTCCTGCTAAAATTGGGGGAAATGGATCTCAGTACATTCCGCCTGCTGCAGACCACTACGGGTCAAGAAGCCCTTGAATTCGCGGAGAAGCTGGCTCCCCGGGAGACCGATTTCTTGGGTCACTTTCAGAGGGTTGCTCGGCAATACCCGCGCGAATTGGCCCGCCTAGCACTGGAGATCGCTATCTTGCGGTCTGAGGCCTCCGAGAAGTTCCCCTGGGCAGATCGCATGTATTTCACGCGCCAGGCGCTCGAACAGGCCAGCTCTCATGAAGTATCCTCTTACCGGGTCAGGCGCTACCGCCCTTTTAAACGCCTGGCGGACCTGGCATGTTCCCTCGGAGGGGATACAATATCTCTGGCAAAGGTTGCGCTGACGGTGGGCATCGATCTGGACCCATTACGGCTGGCCATGGCGCGGGCAAACCTGGAGGCGCTCAATCTGATGGAGCGGGTAACCTTGCTGCAAGCGGACCTGACTGCCTCATTACCGCTCTACCCATCCCCAGATCTGGCCTTGTTCTTTGACCCCTCTCGGCGCAGGGACGGCAAGCGA
This sequence comes from Anaerolineales bacterium, assembly GCA_034430155.1. GTDB lineage: Bacteria > Chloroflexota > Anaerolineae > Anaerolineales > UBA4823 > DAOUET01. The sequence continues at coordinate 16,005 of DAOUET010000028.1, read as the reverse complement.
ATTAGCTCAGTAGGGAGCTATATGCCACCTCTACAGGTGGTGCAGAGGTGGTTGCCACGCTTTCCCGCAATAGGTGTAAAGATCTCCCCAGGCGTGCGTTTCGAGCAGATCGTTGCATACGACGCTGAAGTGGAATTCATCTCTTTAGGTGGCGGACTGAAAGAAGCCCTGCTGTGGTTTGGCCCGTTGAAGACCTGCCAGCGTCGAGCGACCGTGCTGCCCGGCGCTCATACGCTCGACTCTCGAGAGTTTCCGGGAAGTGCCACGAGAACAGGCCCTGGGAGAAAAAGGCTAGTACCTCTCAGCGAACCGCAGGCGTTCTTATACGAGCCCGACCCGGCCATTATCCGGGCAGGGCTGGTCGGACCTTTGGGAGTTCGATTACAAGCTGCTCAATTGGATGCCGACATCGCTTACCTGACCGCGGTTAAAGAGACAGCCACGCCGTTCGCCAGAGGTTGGGTGATCGAAGACTGGTTCCCCTTTGGCTTGAAAAGGCTGCGAACTTACCTGCGCGAAAGAAGCATCGGCCGGGTTGTTGTGAAGAAAAGGGGCTCGCCGCTGCAGCCCGAAGCGCTAATTCGAGATTTACGGTTAGAAGGGGATGGGGAAAGGGTCGTTTTCCTGACCCATTTACGCGGTAAGCCGATTGTGGTGATCTGTCTTCCAGCAGAGGTGGGATGAGAAGTGAATTGATGGGATGGGGATGGCTCCTTATGGATGGCGGTAATGATCTGGTGGATATGAAAACGTGACGAGTGATTCGGAGAAATACCGTCTTTTTATAGCGTTTTTCCGGTGAGGTTGCTATAATTGGAATATGAGTGACCAGTCCCCGGATGTATCGATTCATTGCACCCAATGCGGCGGTGAGTTGCACCCTGATGAGGGTGAGGTTTTTCTAACATGCCCTTATTGTAGTTTCACGGTTTATCTTGATAAGTCTCAGGTCGTCTTCCACTGGTATCTAGCGCCCACCATCAACGATGAGGAGGCGGGTACCTCACTGGCGCGCTGGATGGCAGGCAACCAAACGGTTAAGGATCTGGATAAGAAAGCCCAAATCGTGAGCCAGTCATTTGAGTATTTCCCATTGTGGTATTTCAAACGCCGCCGCTCAAATGGAGAGGAGCAAATCTTACTGGAACCGGCGGCGGGTACCTCGGTAAGTGAGATCAAACACCTGAAACTGCCAGCCGGGGATCTGCGTAAATACGAAGAGAGCTTGAACGAAAAGGCGCGCCAACCGAATGTGCCTTTGCAGACTGCACTGAGCTGGCTCGCGGACCGCCAGATCCCCCAGGAAGAGGTGAGCGAGCGCGCCCTGGTGCATGTGCCCCTCTACACCATAAAGTATTCTTATCAAGGAGAGCTTTACACAGCCATTATCGAAGGCGGGACCGGCGGGGTGTTTGCCAACATCTTCCCGGCAAAGGAAGAGGCCCCTTACAAAATGACTGCGATCATAACGGGCGGCGTGTTTTTGTGCCTGGCAACCTTTCCGGTGATAGGCGCTTTGACTGCCAGAGGGCAGGGATTAGCCATCGGTTTGTTAGCCTGTTTTGGAGTGGGAGCATTGGTGTCCGTGGGGTTGTTCGCACTGGGAGCCTGGGTGGCGGCAAAGGTATGAACGAGCGCGATTCTGTCCACGGACTGGCATGCCCAAACTGCGGTGGGGTGGTACCTATCACTGAAGGCCAGTTGATCGTCCGATGCCCTTATTGCGAAATGCGTTCAATGGTGCGAGGTGAACGAGGCTTGAGTCGTTATCAAGTCCCGCAACGGGTAGACCGGGGTGGCGCCCAGTTCGCCTGGGAGCAGTTTCTGAAGAGCAGCCGCGCAATTGCCGGTGGGATTTCGAAACAGGTTCATTTGGAGGAAACTCTGGCGGTCTATCTGCCTTTTTGGACCACCTGGGCAAGGGTGCTGGGATGGTTCTTTGGAGAAGAAGAGGTGGGCAGTGGAGATGACCGGCACTATGAGCCGCGTGAAATCAAGATCGTTGAGGAGATGGTCTGGAATGGGGCTGCCTGTGACGTGGGCGAGTTTGGGGTTGATAGGGTGCTGCTGAAGGAGCAACCGCTGGAAGCCTTCGACGCTGATAAATTGCATTTAGAGGGGTTGGTTTTTGAGCCAATTGGTTCTCTCAGCGATGCCAAAGCCTCAGCCGAAGCAGATTTCCAAGAACGCCTGCATAAAACGGCTAACCTAGACCGGATTTCTCAAGCAGTGGTTCGTTTCACCCGCCAGCGAATGGGGTTGGTTTATTATCCCCTTTGGGTGACCAAGTATCTCTATCGGGGACGCTCCTTCCAGGTGGTGGTGGATGGTTACTCGGGCCAGGTACTTTACGGTAAGGCTCCGGGCAGTACCGTCTACCGGGCGGCGATTCTGGTGGGGGGGATGGCTCTAGGTGCCCTAGTGGCGGTGGATGGCTCGGCTCTGGCTTTTTACCTCGGTTCTTCATCCAGCGGTGATGACGTTTTTGGGTTTATCGTAGGGGGATTGGTGGTAATTGGAGTGGGAATCGGGATCATGCGAGCCGCTTACCGAAAATTTCGATATGGTGAGCAATACGAATTCCGGCGCCGTATCGATAAGAGGCGGCACCGGACGCGCCGTAAAGAAAAAGGCACTTACCGGGCGCGAGAGGTGATTTCGTGACAGAGCCGATTGAACTGGTCCCTTTGCGCTGCCTGCGCTGTGAAACACCGGTACCCGCCCAGGTGGATGAAGTCGCCTGGGTCTGCAAACAATGTGGCCAGGGTCTACTGCTTGATGAAGCGCAGGGTCTTGCGGCGTTGGAAGTGAGATATGTGGCTGGTGTTGCCCCTGACACCAAGGGAAGGCCTTATTGGGTAGTTGACGGGCAAGTCAGCCTGGAAAGGGACACTTACGGAACCTGGGGTAAGAAAAACCGGGAAGCGGACCGATTTTGGGGTGAACCCAAGCGATTTTTCGTCCCGGCTTTTAGCAGCCCCTTGGACACGCTTTTAGAATTAGGCACCAATTTGTTAATACATCCCCCGGATTTGAAAGAGGATACCAGCGTTCCTTTCGAGTCCGTCACCCTGGCACCGGGAGATTTACCCGCCATAGTTGAGTTTATCGTTCTGGCGATAGAAGCTGAACGAAAAGATAAACTGAAAACTATCCAGGTCTCTCTGAAATTGGAAACGCCAGTTCTGTGGGTGCTGCCTGATTGATCAAGCCTCAATAGTACCTAAGCGTGGTGGGTTATCCCTTTTGAATAACCCAGGACATGGGTGCTTTATAAATTCCTTGATCTATGCCTGATGCCAAATCCAATCCCATTGGCAAAACATCCCTGGCGGCCATGGTCGTGCTGGTGCTGACTTTGATTGCTCTGACTTATAGCGCAGTCACAGGTAGAGGTTTTTGGGGTGCAAATAGAGAGGCCAGGCAGGTGGCCCAAGGAGCTTCCTGGCCAGATAGCTCGGTTAGCTGGTACAGCATTTATTTCAGCAATCCCGAGGGAGCGGAAGCCAGGACGTTGCGCGGCGGGCCAGACGCCCCTTTAGTGGAGGCCATTAGAGCAGCCCGCTTGAGCGTAGACATGGCCGCCTATGATCTCGACCTGTGGAGTTTGCGGGAGGCCCTGCTGGCTGCCCATCGGGGGGGTGTGATAGTGAGGCTGGTTATAGACAGCGATAACCAGGATAGGCCGGAAATCCAGGCGCTGGTGCAGGGCGGCATCGCGGTACGGGGAGACCTGCGAGAAGGTTTGATGCATAATAAATTTGTCGTAATTGACCACCTGGAAGTATGGACCGGTTCTATGAACTTCACGATTAACGGTGCTTACCGGAATAATAACAACCTGATCAGAATCCGTTCATCGCAGCTGGCTGAAGACTACCTGAGCGAATTTGAGGAAATGTTCCGAGATAACCTTTTTGGCTTGGGTTCTCCTGCTAATACGCCCTATCCCGAATTGTCCCTTGATGGAACCTCCCTGGGGGTATATTTTTCGCCGGAAGACGGCACGGCTGCGAGTTTGATCAAGTTGATCGGAAAGGCGCAAGAGAGCATCGATTTTTTGGCTTACGCTTTCACTTCTGATGACCTGGCCACAGCTATGCTCGAGCGGTCTCAGGACGGTGTGATAGTTTCGGGGGTCTTTGAGAAGAGCCAATGCTATGCAAACCGCGGCTGTGAGTACGATCGCTTGAAATCAAACGGCCTGAGGGTACGGCTGGATGGCAATCAGGATGATATGCATCACAAGGTGATCATCATCGATCACCAGGTCATCGTCACGGGTTCGTATAATTTTTCCACCAGCGCCGAGGGGCGTAATGATGAGAATACCCTCATCCTTAATAATGCGGATATAGCCGCGCAATACCTGGCAGAGTTTAGGAAGATCTTTGATCAAGCCGAGCCATAGGTAAGATGAGGTAGGCCATCCGGAACGATTACGACGGATGATCTGAAAGAGGCTGGCATAATGACGAGACGCCCTGATGGTCAGCTCTCTAGGTAGCGCAAGAGGCCGGTTGGGTCGTGGGCCTGCCACTGGGTGACGAACCTTGTTGATAGGCAGCTTCACTTGGCGCCATTGGGCTTGACGGTTTATACCGGCATGAAATATTCAATGTGATGTGGCAGGGTCCTGTTTGTAGCCTGGTATGGTGCGGCGTAGGTTCTTTGCCTGCCGATAGGTTACAATGTGGTTTGAATGTGCCTGCGAGCCAGGGAGCCAGGAGTGTTTAAAGGTCTGGCTGGTGGTTGGCTATCAGGAATCGGATTTCTTTAAAACGTCCTGAGGACCTGCATGGCGATCCGGATGGCAATTTGATGGTAGGCGATGATGCTGGTGATAAAATCTAGCAGACTATTTTTAATAGGCGAGCGAGCGCGTTCCTGAAAAGAGATAACCAGATTCCTTTACCAGATTCCTTTATCTTTATCGAGAAGGGTGTAGATTATGGAACTAGCAGGCAAGTTTTACCTCGGAAATGTTTTCGATCCTACCAAGGGCGAGACTACCGACCAGATGCTGCTTTACGATCCCGATGACCTGAACACCCATGCGGTTGTGGTGGGTATGACAGGCTCCGGCAAAACAGGATTATGTATCGATTTGCTGGAGGAGGCGGCCCTCAATAACATCCCGGCATTGATGATTGACCCTAAGGGGGACATCACCAACACGCTTTTGCACTTCCCTAACCTGGAGCCGCAGGATTTTCAACCTTGGATGAATGCCGACCAGGCCCGTCGAGAAGGCAAAACGGTCGAGCAGGCAGCCGCCGATACCGCTTCCCTCTGGCGCAATGGCCTGAAAAAATGGGGTATTGACCCGCAGCGGCTGGAAGCTTTAAGCAATGCCGCTCATTTCGCCGTGTACACACCCGGGTCGGATGCGGGAATACCGGTCAGCATCCTGGCTTCTTTAAAGGCGCCTCCCATCCCTTGGGAAGAAAACCGTGAGATACTGCGCGGGAAGATCACAGGCACAGTTACAGCCATTCTAGGCTTGGTCGGTATGCAGAATGTGGATCCGGTTCGTTCGCGCGAACACATCCTGCTGGCGAATATCTTTGAAAACGCCTGGAGCCAAGGCCGCGACCTGGACCTGAGTGAATTGATCCTGCAGAGTCAAAACCCACCTTTCTCCAAGTTGGGAGTTTTCGATGTGAATACCTTCTTCCCGGAGAAAGAACGTTTTGAACTGGCGATGTTGCTGAACAATATCCTGGCAGCGCCAGCATTCCAGACCTGGATCGAAGGCCAGCCGCTGGATATCAAGCAGCTGCTCTACGCGCCAGATGGCCGGGTGCGACACAGCGTATTCTATATCGCCCATTTAAATGACGCAGAGCGGATGTTCTTCATCACGTTGCTGTACTCAGAGGTAGAGACCTGGATGCGCACTCAGAGCGGTACTTCAACATTAAGAGCGGTTGTTTATTTTGATGAGATATTTGGCTATCTGCCGCCGACTGCCAACCCGCCCTCCAAGGAGCCCATGTTGCGTATGCTGAAACAGGCGCGCGCCTTTGGGGTGGGCCAGGTGCTCGTCACCCAGAACCCGGTGGACGTAGATTATAAAGCGCTCTCAAATGCCGGCACCTGGTTTATTGGCAAGCTGCAAACTGACCAGGATAAACAGCGCCTGTTGGATGGGCTGGAAAGCGCGGGGAATGCAGGCATGAATCGGAGTGAGTACGACCGGTTGATATCGGGGTTGGGGAAACGCGTTTTTCTATCCCACAATGTGCACGAGAAAGGCCCGCAGTTGTTCCAGACACGCTGGGCGATGAATTACCTGGCGGGTCCCTTGACGCGCGCACAGGTGCCGGCGCTAAACAAGCTGGTGGGCGCCTCGCTAGATCAGGGAGGAGGGGGTGTTGGCGTTGGGGCTACCGCCGTGACTCAACCAGTAGAAGCGGGAGCTGCTGCTACCACTGGTAAGCCAATTGCCTCCCAAGCCGGCGATACCATCACAATGATCGGCTCCAGCACACGCCCAGCGGTCCCTAGCGGGGTGGCGGAATATTTCCTGCCCAATAATCTGACCTTTACCCAGGCCATGAAGGCCGTAGGACATGATTATCCTGATGAGGCAGTCGGCCAGGGGCTGATCTACCGTCCAGTGCTGCTGGCTCAAGCACAGGTGCGCTTCTTACAACGCAAGTACAACCTGGATTATGAGATGCGACATACTGCTCTGGTAGAAGAAGTAGACCGGCGAGGGGTGGTACGCTGGGAGGATTTCCCTGCGGAGGGCGTTGTTGAGCAGCAGCTGGATGAGGGAGCGGACCCACGCGCCCGTTTCACCCCTTTGGAGGCGCCCTTATCCGACGTAAAAACCATGGGTGCTTTAGGTAAAGATTTCAAGGATTGGGTTTACAGGGCATCCAGCGTGACGGTGAGGGCAAATGAGAGCCTTAAGATATATGTAGGCCCTGAAGTATCCCAGGCTGAATTTCGCCAGATGTGTTCTGAAACAGCCCGCAAGGAGCGCGATGCTGAAATGGAGAAGGCCTCGGATTCTTTTGATAAAAAAATCAAGCGCATAGAGGAAAGGATGGCGCAGGAACAACGAGAGCTCCGGGAGGATGAAACCGAATTATCGCAAAGAAAAATGGAGGAGCTGGGCACCCACGCCGAGAACATCCTCAGTTTGTTCGGAGGCCGGAGGCGCAGCCTATCCACCTCACTCTCGAAGCGCCGCATGACCGAGAAGGCCAAGGCTAACGTGGATGAGTCGATTGACGCCCTGGAGGTTTACAAGAAGCAGATCTCCGATCTGGAGAAGGAAAAAAGCGAGACAATTGAGCAGGTCAACCAAAAATGGAGCGAAATAAGCGACGATATGACCGAAATCCCCATCATGCCTTTCAAAAAGGACGTCTCAGTCGAGCTTTTCGGGGTAGCCTGGATGCCTTATCACGTAGTGCAGGTGGGTGAAAAAATCGAAGAATTGCCCGGATATGGCATCGCCAGGTGATCGGGGTGGTAGGGATAGGAGCTTGGCGATGAACCGTTGTGAATGGGCTGGATCGGAGCTACTTTATCTGGCGTACCACGATGAAGAGTGGGGCGTTCCCCAACATGATGACCGCCTGCTATTCGAGATGCTGGTATTGGAGGGGGCTCAAGCCGGGTTGAGCTGGTCAACAATCCTCAAAAAGCGGGCAGGTTATCGCCAGGCTTTCGATAATTTTGAGCCAGGTAAAGTGGCAAATTACGAAGCAGGTAAAGTGGCCGACCTGCTAAACGATGCGGGTATTGTCCGCAACCGATTGAAAATCGAGGCTGCTATCCAAAATGCCAGAGCCTTATTAACGGTGCAGCGCGAGTATGGCTCTTTCGACAGGTATATCTGGCAATTTGTGAGCGGTAGCCCGATCGTCAATCACTGGAAAGAGCTGCGTGAAATCCCGGCTCAAACCCTCGAATCCCAAGCGATGAGCAAGGACCTCAAGAAGCGAGGGTTCAGATTCGTGGGCCCGACCATTTGTTACGCTTTTATGCAGGCGGTGGGTATGGTTAACGACCACGTGGTTGGTTGTTTTCGTCATGGTGAATTGCAGGCGCTCTCCGAGGGGCAGCCTAGTTGGTAAACAGGCATTTAGACCCTAGCACGAATAGCCCGAATAAGCTGCACTTATAAAAACCTTATGTTTCTTTATCCTTTGATCGTGCTGCTGGTTGTGCTTGTATATGGATTGTTACATTCCATGCTGGCTTCACTGTGGCTTAAAGCCCGGGCGCGTCACTGGCTGGGCTCGTTGGGAGAACGCTGGTTCCGGCTGGGGTATAACCTGTTGGCCATTATTAGTTTTCTGCCAGTGGTGGCATTACCCGCTCTCTTGCCGGATGACCATCTTTATGCCATCCATTTTCCCTGGGTGCTGATCACCTCGTTGGGGCAGTTGGCGGCGGTCTGCGCGCTGATCCTCGGCTTGCTGCAAACTGGAGTGTGGCAGTTTTTGGGTTTTCGCCAGCTGGTTACCCCAGGAATGGGTGAACCCTCCAAATTTGTGGTGGGTGGGCTTTATCGTTATGTACGCCACCCTCTTTACACGGCCGGACTGGTCTTTATCTGGCTGACACCCCTTATGACAGTAAATATCCTGGCGCTCAACCTGGGTCTCAGTGTCTATATCATCATTGGAGCTCTATTCGAAGAGCGTAAACTGGAACGTGAATTTGGGCAGGCCTACGATAGCTACCGCGAAAGAACGCCGATGCTTCTCCCTGGTCTCCGGCGCCGTCACTAATCTTCATCCCCCGACAGCAGGTGCTCGATATCGATAGGCAAGCCTTTAGCGCCCTCAATATCAGCATAAGTAAGATGAGCGCCTTGTAAATTAGTCTTCCACAAATTCGCCCCATTCAGGTTGGCTGAACGTAAATTCGCTTCCCGCAAATCAGCAAGGCGCAAGTCCGCATCCCGTAAATCAGCGACTCTGAGATTGGCTGCCACGAGATTGGTTTCATACAAAGTTGCGTTCTGCAAGATCGCTTCGCTTAGATCTGCATAGCTCAGGTTGGCACCGGTCAGGTTTGCTTTGCTTAGATCTGCCTGGCGCAGATTAGAGGCGCTCAGGTCTGCAAGCGTAAGATTTGCCTCCCGGAGATCGAGTTTGCTTAGATCGAGTTTGCTTAGATCAACACCCCTTAGGACTGGGCTTCCATCCTTGCTGGTGGCTATGATCCTGATCACATCCAGACGGGTTAGTTCTGCCATAACACCACACTCCCTTTGTAACGGTTTGGAAAAGCAGCGATTGCCGGATGGCTGAGTCAAGAGTAAATCGACAGAGCGCGCACACCTCGCCCAGATATACTTTACAACATTTCTGGTTGGATGGCAATATTATCACCGGAATAACAAATCACCGATATTTCAGACGTGCAGCCGGATAGACTTTGGTAAAATGGAGCTGTCAAGGGGGAAGCCTCCCAGGGGGCTAATCCCAGCGGTATGAACTTTACCTTACCTCTGCAAACCAGGGAGCTGCCATGCCTTTGTTGTGGCTTTCATTGGCATACATAAACGGAGTTGTACTGGGAGAACTGCTTGGCTGGTCTGCACGGGTATGGTTTTTACTTGGTGTAATCTTGGTGTGTTTATATCTTAGCCGTCCGCTTATTGGACGGCTTTTTCTTCACGTCGCTGGCCCGCTGGGCTCATTCATTAAGCGGCATTTTCATAAGATCACCCAGGCCTTATCCAAGGAGGGGGAGAACCAGCTGCACAACTTATCTGGCGGGATGATGGCTTTGATCATGGTTTTCCTTTGTCTGGGGGCGGCTCGCTATCAATTAGCCCAACCCGATTTGACTTCTCCGGATTTCATCGCTGCTTATAGCGATCTCGGCGAGCAGGTGGTCATCCGAGGCGTTTTGACCGAACCGCCCGATGTAAGGGATGCCTATGTCAACCTGCGGATTAGAACCGAGACAATCCGCCTTCAGAGCGAACTGCACAACCGCGCGGTGAACGGTTTGATCCTGGTTCGCAGCTCCATCAAAGGCCAATGGCATTATGGAGACCGGCTGGTGTTGCGCGGTGACCTAGAGAGACCTCCTGAAAATGAACTCTTTTCATATCGCAATTATCTCGCCCGCCAGGGGGTCTATACCTATATGCCAGACGCCCAGGTGAGCCTGCTGGAGTCTGGGCAAGGTAATGCCCTTCTGGGAGCCATTTATGTTCTCCGAGAGCGTGCTCACGATACAGTTAAAAGATTGTGGCCCGATCCTGAAGCTTCCCTCATGGCTGGCATCTTGTTGGGGATCGAGAGCGGCATACCAGAAGGAGTTCAACAGGACTTCGAGGAAACCGGAACCTCCCATATCATTGCCATCAGTGGATTTAATATCACCATCCTCGCAGGCCTGTTCATTAGCATCTTTGGTCGCTTATTTGGACAGCGCCGTGGTGCGCTGGTGGCCGGATTGGGCATTGGGATCTATACCATCCTGGTGGGTGCTGATCCGGCAGTGGTGCGGGCCGCGATTATGGGTGGGCTCTCATTGCTGGCTAGCCAGGTAGGCCGCCGCCAAGATGGTCTCAACAGCCTGGGATTTACCGCGGGGGTAATGGCCGGCTTTAACCCCAATGTGCTATGGGATGCCGGATTCCAGCTTTCCTTTGCCGCCACTTTGGGTCTGGTATTGTATGCTGAGCCTTTGACAACGGCTTTTATCCGCTTGGCATCCCGCTTTCTAACACCAGGGGGTGCTGAAAGGCTGGCAGGGCCAGCGGGTGAGTTCTTGCTATTCACCCTGGCAGCCCAGGTAACCACCTTGCCTTTGATGGCTTACCATTTCGGTCGCTTGTCGTTGGTAGCGCTGGTCGCTAATCCGATCATCTTGCCTGCCCAACCGCCCTTAATGGTTTTAGGCGGACTGGCGGTCATGCTTGGGTTGATTTACCAGCCGCTTGGCAGGTTGGCTGCACCGCTAGCATGGCCCTTTGTGGTATTCACCATCCGGGCGGTCGAATTCTTCGGGAGCGTTCCCGGGGATGTGTTGATATTAGGCAGGGTGGGGTTAGGCAGCGTGTTGCTTTATTACGGGATTTTACTGGGCTGGACCTTGGAAGGGACCCGCCTTCGAACGATAATGGGCAAGTTGATGGCAAAGTATGGCGATGGGAAAAGCGCCGGACCAGTGGCCTCTCCTTTGATAGCGCTCTTAGGCCTTGGAATCGTTACAATGCTGGTGTGGCGTGCCGCTCTCACCCGGCCAGATGGCTTGTTGCACCTGTACCTCTTGGATGTCAGCCAGAATTCGTCGACGGGTGAGGCTCTTTTCATCCAAACCCCTGGCGGGAGGTACCTGTTGATCAATGGAGGCCCCAGCCCAAGCCGCCTTTCGGAGGCCTTGGGACGCCGTTTGCCTCTCTTTCACCGCCAGCTGGATTACCTGGTGGTAGCGGGTTCGCGTAAAGAAAGTCTGGATGCTTTGCCGTATGCCCTTGAGCGTTATCCCCCTAATGAAGTTTTGTGGGTTGCACCTTCTAGCGCTACGAACAGCGCGCGTTACCTACGGCAAACGCTGGACGCAGCCCAAATTGGGGTCATCCCAGCTCAGGCTGGTCAGTCTTTGCAGTTGGGAGGTGGTGCTAATCTACAAGTACTCACCACCGGAAAACGAGGTGGGTTGCTCCTGCTAGAATGGCAACGCTTCCGTGCCTTACTACCGATTGGGATAAACTTCGAGGACCTAGAAGCTTTGGGGACAGGGCGCCAGATCGGTCCGGTTAGCGCCTTGATGCTGGCCGAGGGTGGCTACGCTCCGATTAACCCACCTGATTGGATCGAAAACCTGAGCCCTCAGGTGTTGTTGCTCAGTGTAGCTTCGGGGGATAAAGATGGTCTGCCCTCTCCGGAAACCCTCGAAACCGTGCAAGGGTACAATCTACTGCGCACTGATCAACAAGGCTGGATCCACTTGAGCACGGATGGCGAGGAGTTGTGGGTAGAGGTGGAGAGGCGCTAAGGCGGGTTTTCGTTTGGCGGTTACGATTCCAATGACGGAATCATTCAAGCAAGGATAGCGGAATGAATTTGCCAGACATATTTGGCTCATGTTATCTTATTGAGTTCAAAATGCTTCCGATCAGTGGGCTTTTCAGGAGTTGTGTTCTGGTCGATAGGTATTGGATCCATGCATCTAAACTTCTGATGGTTAATTGCCACCACTGATAGCTGGCAAGAAATGGATTTCGCTGTTCTCGGAAAGTGCTTGGCGCAACCGGTGGTGACTCACTTCCCCATCTACAATGACGTTGATATTAGGCCGTAAGCCGTCTTGGTCGCACAGGCGATCCTGAATACCCGGGAAACGTTCTTCCAGACTCTCAATCATCTGCCGGACGGTTTGGCCGGGGACCTGGACTACTTCCTCGCCTCCGGTCAGGTCGCGCATCAATGCCGGGATCCAGACAGTGGGCATAACGTCAACCCTGGTCGTTGCCTGAATCTATTCGGGCTAGGGTGTGCTTGGGTTTTGAGCCCATATAGCTTCGAGGATGCGCGCTGGAGACATCGGCAAGGTGCTCATGCGCACACCAAGCGCCTGATGAATGGCATTGGCGATCGCAGCCGGCGGCGGTACGATTGGGACCTCGCCAACCCCGCGCACGCCATACGGGTGGCCGGGATTAGGAACTTCGACGATGAGGGTATCGATCATTGGCAAATCCAGGCAGGTGGGTAGGCGATAATCCAGCAGGCTGGCGTTGAGCAAATGTCCCTGGTCGTCGTAAATGTATTCCTCGTTTAGCGCCCAGCCAACCCCTTGGGCAACCCCACCCTGGATCTGGCCTTCGACGTAGCTGGGGTGGACCGCTTTGCCGGCGTCCTGGATAGCGGTATAGCGCAGGATCTGCACTTTTCCTGTTTCAGGATCGACTTCTACATCCACGATATGCACGCCGATGGCTGGACCTTCTCTGCCAGGTTGGACAGTGGCGCTGGCCATGATTGGGCTGCCCGAATCGTGCAGCTTGGTTGCCAGTTGCTTGAAGGTCAGCCGTTGTTCATTGGCAGTAAAGACACCCTTCTCATAGTGTACCTGGTCTGGATCTAGCCCCCACAGGTCCGCGGCGCGCTCGATCAGCTTTTGTCGCAAGCTTATCCCTAATTCGTAGGCGGCCCAACCAGTGGCGAAGGTGGTGCGGCTACCGTAGGTTCCCTCGGTGTAACCCACAGTATCCGTATCACCGACCTGGGGTCGGATATCCGTGAAGGAAAGCCCCAACGTTTCCGCCAATTGCATGGCGATAGAGGCGCGTGTCCCGCCGATGTCGACCGAACCTTCGACTAGGCTGATGGTGCCATCTGGATTTACACTGGCAGTGGCGCTGGATTTACCCCCGTAGTTGGTCCAAAAACCGGCGGCCACCCCACGGCCTCGATGGGACCCTGGTAGTGGGGCGGCGTAATGAGGGTGGCTCCGGGCTGCTTCCAAGGTTTCGGCGAAACCGATCCGGCCGTATGGAACCCCATCGGCCCGGCGGTCGCCTTCTTTGGCAACGTTGCGCAGGCGGAACTCCAGCGGATCCATACCCAACGCTTCGCTGATCTCATCTAGGACGGTCTCGCAGGCAAAGGCAGCGTTCGTGCCGCCCGGAGCCCGGTATGCCGCCGTTTTGGGCTTGTTGACCACCACGTCATACCCGTCGATGAGCAGGTTGTCGATGCCGTAGGGGCCAAAGATCACATTGGTTCCACCCCAAATCGGCGCTCCTGGGAAAGCCCCGGCCGCATAAGCTAGGTATGCTTCGGCCGCTGTGATCCTGCCTTCCGAATTCGCGCCGATCTTCACCCGAATGTAAGAAGCCGAGGTAGGTCCAGTAGAAGCCAGCACCTCGTCGTAGCTCATGGTCATTTTTACCGGTTGGTGGCCACTTTTCAAAGACAGCAAGGCTGCCAATGGTTCAAGATACACGCCGATCTTGCCGCCGAAGCCCCCTCCAATTTCCATTGGGATGACCTTAATTTTGGAGACCGGGATCTGTAAGATGTCCGCAACTTGGTCGCGGACCCCGAACGCCCCTTGGGTGCTGCACCATATGGTCAACTGGCCGTCAGGGTTATATAACGCGGTGGCGTTTTGAGGTTCAATATAGCCCTGATGGACCGTACTGGTGGTAAACTCTCGCTCTACAATCACTGCCGCTTCTTGAAAACCTTTTTGTAAGTCACCCCGCTGGTGTCGAACGTGGCTGACGATGTTGCTTGGGTGGTCGTCGATGCGGCCCATTTCGTCGGTGTGCAGATTTTCCAACAGGAGGGGAGCCTCAGCTTGCATAGCTTGACGCACATCCAGGACAGGTGGGATGATTTCATAGGTTACTTTGATCAATGCCAGTGCTTCCTTAGCTATGTGGGGGTTGGTGGCAGCCACTGCCGCTATGGCGTGCCCCTGGTAGAGGGCTTTATCGCGCGCCAGCACGTTAGCGCTTTGATATTGAACGTCCACCGATCCCTCTCCATGGCCCTCGATCTTGCGCTCTGGTTCGGGTAAGTCATCACAAGTCAGCACCGCCCGGACACCGGGGAAAACTTGTGCCCGCCGTGTATCCATCGCTATGATGCGGGCATGGGCGTGCGGGCTACGCAGCACGGCACCGTAGAGCATGCCTGGCAGACGGATATCCGCACCGTAAAGTGCCCTGCCGGTGACCTTATCGGTCCCATCCGGGCGGATAGGACGAGTACCCAGCACCTGGTATTCCATTTCGGGTTTTACTGCTTGATCTTGCACCTCATCGGCATGCATTCCGGTTGCCATCCTATCCCCCCATACTTATGAGTTGTTTCATGTCATTTACGTTTCCAATCCTGGATGCAGCTGCAAGTACCGCGCGCACGATCTTATCGTAGCCAGTGCAGCGACACAAGTTGCCAGCCAGCCATCGGCGCACTTCTATCTCGGTCGGATGCGGATTTTGCTGCAATAAAGCGTAGGAGGATACGATAAAACCCGGCGTACAAATCCCGCACTGCAAAGCAGCATGCTTGAGGAACTCTTCTTGCAGCGGGTGGAGCCCACCGGTCCCGCCGATGCCCTCGATGGTGAGGAGGTTCTTCCCCTGTACTTCGACCGCCAATACAAGGCAGGAATTTACCAGCACCCCATCTAAAATGACATTGCAGGCCCCGCAGTTACCATTGTTGCACCCTTCTTTGGCACCGGTTAAACCCAGCACTTCGCGCAGGACCTCCAACAAACTCTGTCGGGGCTCGCAGAGAAATTCGATTGCCTCTCCATTGAGGCGGGTTTCTACAAGGGTTTTTATTGCCATGCCCGACATCCCTTTAATAAAAGATGGGCTTGGTTACGACGTGATGATCAAGTGTTATGTTGAGCCCTTTGAATGGCTTTGTCCAAAGCTCGGCGGGTGAGAACACCCACCAGATGGCGGCGTTGAGCGGCCGTGCCGCGCAGGTCGGTGATGGGCCGGGAGGCTGCCTGAGCTATACGAGCAGCTTCTAAGATGACTTCTGGGGTAATTCCCTGATTTGAGAGGTAATCTCTCGCCTCAGGTATGAAAAGTGGGGTAGGTGCTACTGCCCCCAATGCGATACGAGCTGATGAGATGATCGTGTGGCTCTCGTCCAGAAGAACGAACGCCCCGGCTCCCACCACAGCGATATCCATCTCGTTCCGGGGGATGAAGCGCAGATAGTGAGCGCCAGATCTTGGTTGGGAGGGTGGGAGGTGAAGTGAGACCAAGAATTCGCCGCGCCGCAGAACGGTCTGGCCGGGGGCGATGCAGAAATCTTCAACAGCTACCTGCCTCATCCCGTCCGGACCGGCGATTGTGCATAACGCTCCATATACGATCAAGGCAGGGATGGAATCGGCAGCCGGAGATGCGTTGCACAGGTTCCCGCCCAGGGTGGCCCGCCCCTGGATCTGTACTCCCCCGATCAATTCAACCGCATCGATCAATCCCGGGTAGAGATGGACGATAGCCGCTTCCTGCCGGATGCGAAAACAGGGCAC
>DAOUET010000027.1:0-6921 GCA_034430155.1 Anaerolineales bacterium | reverse complement strand
TGCAGATAAACCAGGGCCAGCTGGGCGTTATCGTACAACATCTTCTCAAAGTGGGGGGTCCTCCAAAAGTTGTCCACGCTGTAGCGGGCAAACCCGCCACCCACCACATCATACATGCCGCCCTTGGCCATGGCATTTAGGGCGTGGGTGCTCATTTCCTTAGCGGTCTGGTCCCCCCGGGTGGATCTTCGAAGCAGGAATTCGATGATCATCGGCTGGGGAAATTTAGGAGCTTGCCCCCAGCCGCCATGTTCCCAGTCGTACCCCTCCTGAAGCCGGTCGGTCACTCCGGCAAGGTGCTCACCGGAGAGCTCCAGAGTGTCGCGGCTTGAAGGCGTTTGGGCTTGAAGGTGCGCGGTGATCTTTCGACCGGACTGGATGACCTTCTCAGGGTCATCCCGCCAGGCGTTGGCTAACGCCAGCAGCACCTCTCTAAAGGAGGGCAGGCTGAAGCGGCCCACCGGAGGAAAGTAAGTGCCCGCATAAAAGGGTTCCAGGTCAGGGGTCAGGAAGACCGACATGGGCCAGCCGCCAGACCCGGTCATCGCCTGGGTAGCGGTCATGTAGATGCTGTCCAGGTCGGGACGTTCTTCCCGGTCTACCTTGATGTTGACGAAGTGCTGGTTCATCAGCGCAGCGGTCTGGGGGTCTTCAAAGGATTCGTGGGCCATCACGTGGCACCAGTGACAGGCGGCGTACCCGATGCTCAAGAAGATGGGCTTGTTTTCATCCCGGGCTCTTCCCAGGGCGGCCGGGCCCCAAGGGTACCAGTCTACCGGGTTGCTGGCGTGTTGGAGTAAATAAGGGGAATTTTCATTGGCGAGGTGATTTGGCATAAGGTACCTGTAAGGTTTTTTCCGGTAAGATCCTTGGATTATAGCCTATAGGGCAGTGGTATGCAGAAAGGTAGATGAAAAAGGTTTTGTGTGGGTAAAGGACTCATCCCGAAGGCTCTCGGGATAGTTCAGCGAGTTCCCCACCCTCCTGACCTTTATATACCGGATCCAGGGCCTAGCCGTCTTCTTCCAGACTCACGCGCAGGGAGATGACAAACCAATTGATGAATTAAAACCAAGCGAATTTTTCGAATTTCATGTGGCTGTCATCTTCACTTGTTAAACTGTCTACCATCACGGGAGATCTCAGCTGTTTTCAACCCTCAGAGCCTTTTTTAAGGGTGAGCCTGACTATCTTACGCCCGGGCAAACAGCAAACCTTCCAACTGACATTGGGCCTGCTCCCTGCGCAGCCCGGCCAGTAGACAGCCCGCTTATGCAGAGAGCAACCGCTTCCTTTAGGAAGCGCAGTTGGTTAATTACCAAAAGAAAAAAATTGATGGGCCGACTCATTAGATCCTCAGAAGGGAGAAAAAAAGATGAAACAGTTTTCAGCACTAATTGCAGCATTCTTCATCACCGGGGCGATCGGTTTCACCATGTTCAGCATTGGTGCCAATGCCCTTACCAACCAGAACACCATACCAGTCTCGAATAGCCCGGCCAGCGCCAGCGCTTCGGTGAGTTCGACACAAGACGCTACCCAGGCTCAACTTCAGCAAATGCAAGAAATCATAAATCAGTACCAGGCCAGGGATCAGCAGTACCAGCAACAGTTAAATGAATTGATCCAGCAAGTAAACCAGGGCAACGCTCAGGTTCAGGCTTACCAGCAACTGCTCCTTGAACTGCAACAGCGGGGCGTGATTATTATCCAGAGGGATGGGACCATCCGAATCCCACGCGGATGATGGTCCTCGAAGATTTTATAGAGGGGATCGGAATAAGGAAAATGAGAGATGAAATCACTAAAATCTAGTTTGAGAATCTGGATCGCAGCTACTAGCCTGGTCGGTTTCCTGGGTGGGTGGGGATTGCTGGCCCATGCCGCCAAACCCGTGCCATTCGAGAATCCACCAGGGATCACCGCGCCAGCACCGCTACCGACCCTTGAACCGTTACCACCATTAAACGGTTCCTCGATTAATTTACAGCCACTGCCGCCTCTCCCCAGTTCCCAAGGAGCGCAACCATTCTTGAGGACAAAGGGTTCATAATGGAATACCATCGATTCCGGGCAATGAATTCGGATATCCTGCTGGCAGCAGAAGGCGAAGCGACCCGCCTGTCCACCGGATTCAAGCAGGTGCAAACTCTTTTCGAAGATAAAGAGCGGCGTTTCACCCGTTTTTCGGAAGATAGCGAGCTTGCCAAGCTGAACCTGAGCGCGGGAGGTTGGTTTCACGCTTCAGCAGAACTGTTTGAGGTGCTGAAGTTGGCCCGTGATTATTGGGAGGCAACCGACGGGTTGTTTAATCCCGCCATCTTAGGGGCCTTGGAGCACGCTGGATACGATCGCAGCATGGACGAAATCCGGGCGCATGGCGCTGCTCAGGTCGCAACCAGGGGGTGGGAAAACGTACCGGATTTCTCGGCAGTCCGATTGGATGAACCAGCTCGGGCGATTTGGATGCCCGTTGGGATGCGCATCGACCTGGGCGGGATTGCCAAGGGTTGGATTTCCGAACAGGCCACCCGAGAACTCAGTTCTTTTGCGGAAGCCTGTGCGGTCAATGCCGGAGGTGATATGTTCTTGGCCGGCCTGCCAGCTGGAGAAAATGCCTGGGAGGTAGCCCTGGAGGATCCGCGTGATCCTGAGCGCAGCCTGGCGATCCTGAATGTAGGGCCGGGCGCGGTGGCCACTTCCTCCATCACCAAAAGGTGTTGGCAGCAAGGAGAGCGTCTCCAGCATCACTTAATCGACCCGCGCACCGGAACGCCAGCTGAAACGGACTGGCTCAGCGTGACAGTGATCGCCTCGAGCGCAGCTGCGGCCGAGGTATTCGCCAAGGCGTTGCTGATAGCTGGGTCCCTAGAGTTTAATGCGATTGCGCAGCACAATCAAGAGATCGCTTTTATTGCGGTCGATGACCAAGGGGGGCTGTGGGGATCAAACAATATTTGGGAGTACTTAGATGTCACAAATGAATCTGTATCAAGATAATCATGAAGGGGAAAACCCTAACCCACTGATGAGGCGGGTGGTATGGATTTTGGGGGCAGCTTTCGTCGCCACCGCAGGTCTCTTGACGGTTCTGTTGCTGAAGTCTCCATTAGGGGTCATTCTGGGTAGCACAATCAACCAAATTTTCGCCCTGGATAGTGTACAGGTGATGTGGTACATCACCCGCGCGGCCGGGTTGGTGGGATATGTCCTATTATGGCTTTCTACAGCCTGGGGCCTGGCGGTGTCCAGTAAGATCTTAGATCTATTCTTGCACCGCTCCTTTACCTACGATTTTCACCAATTCCTGTCGCTGCTCGCAATCGGATTTATCGTCCTTCATATTTCTGTACTAATGGCAGACCGGTATTTGCCGTATACCCTGACCCAGGTCCTTTTACCATTCCTCTCTCCTTACCGACCCTTGTGGGTGGGGATTGGTGTGATCGGTTTTTACTTGACCCTGCTGGTTACGGTAACCTTCTACCTGCGCAGCCGCATTGGGGTGAGAACCTTCAGGGCAATCCATGGATTAAGCCTAATCGCATATCTGGCAGCTACCGTACACGGTTTCTTCGCGGGGACCGATTCACCCCTGTTGGCAACAGAACTGATCTATACCAGCACTTTCCTAGTGACAATGTTCCTGACCAGCTATTGGTTGATCGTTCTAATCCAGAAAAAGCTGCAGGCCTCCAATAATTCGGTCTCTGATAGCGGTTTGGATTAGTGCTGGTCGATTGACCGTGTCTTAGCCAGGGGGCATCCAGTCAGATGGACGCTGGAGGCGGCCGAGTGCGGAGGGACGCTGAAGGGTGACCATAGCCCGGGCTGTATCGCCTCCGGCTTGAAAGGCCAATGCCAGGAGCATCAGAATCTCAATCACTCTCGAAGTATATTCCCCCGCTTCGTTACCGTAGCGGCAGTCAGAAGTGTAAATTTACGTGTCGCAGATATTGACCTGACATCAAATTGGTTTCGCAAAATAGAGAGTACTAAAGAAATCTATCCCGACCGCTTCACGATCAAATCGATCAAGAGTTCTGCGACCTCGCCACGCTGGTTCAAACCGACTTAATCCCAAGAACCGCTCGACATGCCTTTCAAGCGGTTCAAATAACCTGTTTCTCGGTGGAGTTTGATCCAGAAGATCAAACTACTGAATCAAAAAAGAGCTGTAGAACCACTCTTTTTTGATCATGCCCCCACAAGGATCTGATCCGAACCCCGCGAACACTTGTTTGGATTCCGATATTGATCCACGAGCTCTTGAAGGTATGCAAAAGGTGAGTTCAGCTCATGGTCGATAATCTTACCTTCTTCGTTAATGATGATCCGGGTTATTATGATCTGTAATAGCTTTGTGCAGTCACTTTCACTCATTCGGTGAACCCGTCCACATCATGATTGGGAGATAGCCTTTGGATCTTTCGAACTTGTCAATTTGCAGAAAATGCGCACGTCATAGGTTAAGTTCACCGCCGTACCGGAGCCTGGCTTCCGCCGATGCCAGTACTTTTCAAAACCATCGTTCTCTTGTCTGGGAAACATGCTTCACCTTCGTGAGTGGTTGCTTGAGGGTACCACAACGGTTCACTTCGGTGGCCAAATACCCCCGAGTTTAGGGTCTACTTAATTTAAGAAATGTTGTGCGACTTAAATTACGCGAAACGTCAACAAAATAATCAGCCTGTTGAAAAAGTAAGGACTCTTGTGGAAATAAGCCAAGAAATCAGATTTTGAGCCAAAGAAAAAAGCTTCTTGATGCGGTGCTTGATCAGCCTTTTCAGTTTTTGCCCCGCTGCGATCATCATTCCTTCGATGTTCACTTTGTACAAACCTCTCAAACGGAAACGTCTCAAGCGGTGAAAGTCCTTGGCTTCACCAAATAGGGGCTCAACCCACACGCTTCGCTTTCGCGATGCTTTTTTGTATGCATCGGTCTTATGATAAGCTTTCACTTTGTCAATGAACTCTTGATGGAAAGAACGAAATATGTGTCGCCCACTATTGCTGCCTGTACACTCATCTTTGACCGGGCAGGCATCACACACTTTTGCGTCTGCCCGATAAACAAAGTTCTCTTCACTCTTTCGCCGGGACCACAAAGTTAAGACATGCTTTTGTGGACAGATATATTGGTCATTCTCAGCATCATAATGAAACAAATCTGATGAATAGTATTCAGATCGTTTACTCAAATCAGATGTTGGCAGATAAGCTTTGATGCCTCGCTTTTCCAATCCAACAATATTAGGAACCGTGCCATACTTAGCGTCACCGACAGCAATCTTCGGCTCCAATTGCCATCGAGAACACGTCCAATCCACCAAATCTAACATAGGGGTATTGTCCATGATCGAGGCAGGAGAAACTAAGGCTGAAAGGATGATACGGGCTTTGCCACCGTCAACGATGTAATGATCTCGATATCCCAACACAGCGCTACCACCACCTTGAGCCCGCATGGGAGCTGCATCCGGGTCAGTTAGACCGACTTTCTCATCGGTGATCCTTTTGTAAGATGGTTTACGTAACCCTGTGAACCGTTCGCCATTGTATTTCTCAACCAGATCTTGAAGGGTTTCGGTTGGGGTACTCTTTTCACCATTCTTCCACAGTTCTTCAAGATGCTGTTCAGCCTCGGATTTTGTTCTGTCGATCATGCAACTGATTGCCGCGTTGGCATCCACTTTGGTGCTGTCAAAATACAATTCTTCGCCCCAAACCAATCCGGCTTCCACACATAACTCAACAATCTGTTCAAAGAACTGCTGAAAGATCTGCATGCCATAGCGCTCCCTGATTTTGCTCAAGCTGCTGTGATCAGGTACATCTTCGTCCAGGTCATAGCCAATGAACCAACGATGTGCCAGATTCAAGCTAACCATTTCCATTAGCAACCGCTCAGATCGGATCCCTTCGAAGAAGGCAATCAATTGAAGCTTGAAGAAGACAACTGGATCAATAGATGGACGTCCGAAATCTGAATACAAGTGACACACCAGATGGCGGACAAAGCTGAGATCAATACATTTTTCTACCTGGCGATGGAAGTTATCTTCTGGAACCAAGGTTTCCAGGGAGAAGGAAGTGAAGTTTTTGAGATCCCTGATCTTGTATCCCATCATGGACCACCTCACAGGTTGTCAAGAGGATTAGAGGTTCAGCCGTTGGGATACCGGTTGGAGTTCATCATCGGTGATCCCTAGATAGCGCTTTGTGTATGCGATGCTCTCGTGATTGAGTTTGTGCATGATCAAGGCTAAATCCACACCTTGCATACGAGCGTGATACCCCCAGGTTTTTCGCAGACTGTGTGTACCGAAGCTACCACGCAAGCCCACTTGCTGACAAATGGAGGTGATAATTTTCCAGGCTTGGCCGCGCCTGATTGGCTTCATGAAACCGTTAATTTTGGTATTGAAAAAGATGAAATGGGAATGATCACTGATGATTTCCGGATTTACTGAAAGATATTCGTCTAACGTTTCTTGGATACTGGCATTGACCACGATTTCCTGACGTTTGCCCCGCTTCTGCTCTTTGATCCAAAATCGCTGTTTGATATGTTGATGGTCATCCAGGAAATGCTCAACCTGTAATTCTAGCAAGTCTGAAATACGCAATGCTGTATTGATACCCACCACAAACAACAATAGATCGCGATAGCGCCGCTGTCCCCGTAGTTGATTTTTGATTTGGGCGATCTTTTTCCGATCGCGAATGGGTTCAACAAAATTCATAAATTCTTGTGACCATAAATCGTTTCGGTTTGGATTATGTCCACTAAGAACACCATAGCAAATGTGGGTGTAAAAAACAAGGGCCGTAATATCGGCCCTTTTCGATTTTTGTGAACTCGTTGTATATTATGTCTATTTGAAAGGCTCTCACTTGCAATCTAACGATTTATTCACA
>DAOUET010000026.1:0-53720 GCA_034430155.1 Anaerolineales bacterium | reverse complement strand
ACCCGCCTTTCCCTTGGACCGGGCATTTCCAAGTCCAGACCAGCTTCCAAAGCATCCACCCGGTCGTGTACCGCGCCCCAGTCGGAAACGACAAAACCCTCAAAACCCCACTCCTCCCTGAGGGTCTCCGTCAGCAGCCTGTGATTCTCAGCGGCGTATGTGCCGTTGAGCTTGTTGTAAGAGCACATCACCGTCCAGGGTTTGGCTTTTTTAACCGCCGCCTCAAAGGCTGGCAGGTAAATCTCCCGTAAAGTACGTTCATCTATTTCGGAGCTGATCGTGGAACGCTGGTATTCCTGGTTATTCGCGGCGAAATGTTTTAGCGAAGTGCCCACCCCTTTACTTTGCACGCCCTTGATGAAGCTGACCGCCATTTCCCCGGCAAGGTAGGGGTCTTCGGAGTAATACTCGAAATTACGCCCGCACAGGGGGGTGCGCTTCATGTTCACCCCAGGTCCAAGGACTACATCAACCTTCAAGGCGAGGCACTCCTCTGCGATTGCCTGGCCTAGTTTATGGATTAAATCCACGTCCCAGGTTGAAGCCATACAGGTAGCGGTTGGGAAACAGGTTGCGGGTACGCTCGTAGAAATAAAGGTATGTACATCTTCAACGCGCCGTACCCCATGTGGCCCATCTGTAACGGTCATCTCCGGTACGCCCAGGCGTTCAACAGGTGTTGTCGTCCATGGACCGGCTCCAGTACAGAGTGCGGCTTTTTCTTCCAGAGACATTTTCTTGATCAAATTTGTAATTTTAGTCATGGCTTAATCCTTTCTAAGGTCACATCTAGAGATGAGCGTTACACTCTGAGATCAGTGTCGGTAGGTATAAGAGAATAAATGGTCAATACAAAGAACTTATAAAGGAGCACGATGCGAATAAGAATCATAGACGGAGCAAATACGTATTTCTTTTTGCGCCCTGCTTAATGTCCAACCGACTGGCAGAGGACTAGAAATTTGAATGGATCGTCCAGAAGGCAGATTGAAGTAGTTATCGCTAAAGACGACATCAGCACCTATCAAAGATACCTCCACAAGCAGTGCCAGAGAGTGCGTAATCAGTTCAACGATTAATTCCCCATTCTGACTTTGCAAGTTCACAGTAATAGCCGGATCGGTCAGGGATAAATGCTTGATTGGGACAAAGTACGCGGTTTGACGGGTGACAAACTGATCTCCTTGCCATAATTCAGCGATAAAAATCAGCTTGCGGAGGTTTTCATACGTGATTTGATTGGAAAAATCCAGCTTGCATACCAGGGTCGATGCTTGCGGGGCGACCTTAACTGGTGCATGACCCGAGGTTAACACTTCACCCTCGAGCGTTTCTAACGACCAATTCACAGTCCCCTCCCAAGGTTCGAGCCAGTCATTGGAGACATAAATTCCTTGTTCAGGTGTTTTATCTTCGATGGAAAGCATCAATGGTGCATAGAAGCGGCGCGCCGCGTAATGAAGCGCTTTCCACCGCCCGAAGTAATCCAGGCTGGACCAGGAAGCCACCGGCCAGCAGTCGTTGAGCTGCCAGTACAGGATTCCGGCAACACGATCAGGGTGGCGTCGCCAGTGCTCCACGCCATAGCGAATGCCTTCCGCCTGGAGCGCCATGCTCAGGTATACCAACGAAGCAAAATCCTTGGGTAACCGGAATGTGTCCAGCATTTGCCCAACCATTATGGAGTTACCGCTGGCATTCTTCTGATGCTGTTCCATAATGTAGGAGGTCATGTTCCACTCGGACTCATCCGCATAGGTGCGGATGGTTGCCAGGGGTGGTAAAGCCTGAAATCCAAACTCGCTCATGAAGCGTGGGTACTGGTCTCGATACGCGGTAAATGGTTTCCTTCCGTGCCAAACATCCCAATAATGTGAGTCTCCCTGGCGTTGTCCATTCGGATCAACGAATGGAGTATCGGAGGATGGTGAGCTGGGCCAATAGGAATGGTCCGGGTCCTCGGTCTGGCACCATGCAGGCAGTATGTGGTGGAAAAATTGATTGTAGGCAGCCTTTAAATCCTGCAGCTCAGGTCGATTCCAATTCCAATCCACCCAACCCCATTCCATCTCGTTATTTCCACACCACAATGCCAGGCTGGTACGATGGCGAAGGCGGCGGATGTTCTCAACCACTTCCAGTCGGACGTTTTCCGTAAATTCTGGGTCATCCAATGGATAAATGCTACAGGAGAAGATAAACTCCTGCCAGACCAGAATGCCGTATCGATCGCAAAGATCGTAAAAGCGCTCTTCTTCATAGAAACCACCGCCCCATACACGCAACATGTTCTGATGCGTCTCAGCAGCTGAGCGAATAAGACATTCCAGATATTCATCCGTAATCCGCGTGGGGAAGGAATCGGCCGGGGCCCAATTTGAACCTTTACATAAGATTGGAATGCCATTGACCACAAATACAAAGGAACGACCCCACTGGTCATTTTGCTGGCGTAATTCAATCGTACGAAGACCAACCTGATACCTGTGCAGGTCCAGCAACCCTTCTTTGGAAGGATCTTTGTGTATGAGAGAGACTTCCACCTGATAAAGTGGTTGTCCACCATACCCATTAGGCCACCAAAGCTCAGGATTGGGAATCGGCACTTTCACAACCACCTCACCCTGCATTGTAATGGCAGCTTCTTTTTCTATGATCTCACCATTCGTGGTCGTGATACGTACAACCGCAGACACCTGCATTTCTCCCCAATGCTCGATGGTGATCCGAGCCTCGACGATCACCTTTCCATCGCTGTGATCCTGTCGCAAATGAACTTCAGCAAGGCGTGCCTCACTGTAACCCTCCAGGTGGATATCCTTCCAGATGCCGATCGGCGGGAGCTGTGGACCCCAATCCCAGCCAAATTGATACGGAGATTTTCTCAGGTGTGGACCTCCCGGGATCGCCTGAGGGACACCCGGTAGAGGACGCATGGCTTGTTTTTCCGCTGCATATTTCACCGGTGAATAGAAAGTAATCGTTAACTCGTTTGCTCCTTTTGCATCTAAAAATGATCTGACTTCCCATTCATACCGACGGAACATGTTATCGGTGTGCCCAAGGTCATGACCGTTGAGGACGACTGTTGCCAGAGTATCCAATCCTTCACAAACCAGAAGTATCTTTTCTTCGTAAAGTAATTCAGGAGAACAGCTAAAACTCAACCGGTAGATCCAATCGGACTCAGCAACCCATTGGACGCGCTTCTCGTTATCGGCTACATAGGGATCGGGGATGTGACCCAGGGCTAGTAAATCGGTATGCACGCCGCCGGGGACGCTAGCGGGTAGCCACTCTTCCGTGCCCGCCTGGCGAAATTCCCAGGCACCTGCCAAAGATTGAATTCTCATAATGCGTTTTCCTGATGAATCTGTCTTGTTATTTTATAGACCATCAGTAAAATCCAAACGCCCCATAGCTTGCGTGCAGCCATTGCATCAAGCCCTCGCCAATATGAGCTGCGACATAGGTATTGAGACCGGCATCAATCGCACCCGCCCCAAGCCGGCCATCACACCCAACAGAACCATCATCAACCAGGATGGAACAAGGGTATAGCCAAACAGGGTCAAGCTGTTCGGGACGCAGCCAACCGCCAGAAAATTGCCAACACCTATTCGCGCAATCAAAGCACCGCTTAAAGAATTGTAGGTCAATTAGGCAGTAACAGCAGGAAAGGATAATATTCCCAGAGAATTTAGCAGAATAGAAAAATCCGCTTGCCTGGAGAGCCAGGCGACCCCCAATAAGCCATCTGGAATCCCCAGGGTTATAAAAACTACATAGGCCAGGAGAATCGAGGTTAATTTAGAATAAACTTTTGCATTGCGTAGTACGTTCAAAGGTGTGTCCAGTTTAGTATTCAGAGCATTACGTTTTTTCGTTAGAATCCAAACTCAAGAGGAATACTCAACAGTTGAGAGATCCCATTCTTCATAAATCTTTGGAACATCATTGATCAACCGTCGCGTGTAATCCTCTTTTGGATGAAGAATCACCTCATCGGGAGATCCGCGTTCAACGAATTTTCCATGCTTCATTATATAAACGGTGTCAGAAACATAATACGCCAGGCCAATATCGTGGGTGATGAAAATAACCGTCATCCCAATTTCGTTACGCAATTGCATCAGCATATCTAGGATGGTGGCGCGTGAACAGGCATCGATCATCGAGGTAGGTTCATCAGCCACCAGGATCTTAGGCTTCAGCAGGAAGATACGGGAAATCATTAAGCGCTGCATCTGTCCGCCGGAAAGCTCAAAAGGATACTTGTTGGTCAATTCCTCGAACTTCAAATTCACAAAGCTGCACGCCTCTGCCATCAACTCTACTTTTTTCGCACGTGGAAGTCTTCTACCTCCACGCATGTGAATACAATCTAAAAGCACGGAATCGATCTTATTAAATATATTGTAGGATGAGTAGGGATCTTGAAAGATGGCCTGGATATTTTTCCAGTATTCCTTTCTCTTCTGATGAGTACGGATATCGCGCTTCTTCCCCTGATAATAGACCTCCCCTTCAGTAGGATTGATCAATCCCAGAAGCATCTTGGCTAAAGTGGTCTTACCGCTGCCCGATTCGCCCACAATCGAGACGACCTCGCTCACGCAGAGATCCAGATCCACATGATCAACGGCAACACATTTCTGGAGGCCAAACCCAAATACCTTGGTAAGTCCTATTGTTCTCAGGCATATATTATTTTCATCAGGCATGTTGATCAGCCTCCTTTGCAAAGGCCGCCCTCAGTTCTTTTTCCGAGAGGATGCAGCGGTAAGCGCGGCTACCATCGATCTCGCGAAGACCGACAGAAGTCACCTTGCATTCTGGTTTAACATATTTGCAGCGTTCGGCAAACCGGCAGCCAGACGGTGGGTTTTTAAGATTGGGTGGTACCCCAGGAATGGCGGTTAGTTTAACATCCCGCAGGCCGCTTTCAGGCACAATGATCGAGCCCATGAGACCTTTGGCATATGGGTGGAGTGGATCAAACACGGCTTGTTTGGCGGTGCCCTTCTCCACGATTTGGCCTGCGTACATGACCATGATATCATCGGTCACGTTGTAAAGCAGCGGAAGCTCATGCGTGATGAAAATCATCGATTTGATGAAACCATCTTCCATCAAGCGCTGCAGCATCTTGATGACCATCTTCTGTGTGGTGACATCGAGCGCGGAGGTAGGTTCATCCGCGATCAGAATTTTTGGAAAAAGGAGCACCGATACCGCGATCACCGTGCGCTGTTTCATGCCGCCCGAAAGTTCAACCGGGTATTTTTGCAGCACTTCCGCCGGGAGCCCCAAGACCTCAAAGCATTCTCTGGCGAATTTATAAATCTCTTGTTTGGTTTTGTAGGGATCATGGGCTTGAAATACATCTTCAATAAAGTGGATGATCTTCTGGGTGGGGTTGAGCGCGTTCATCGCGGATTGGGGGATATAGGCAATCTCCGTCCCCAATATCGATGTACGAATGTCATCGGGGTCCATTCTGGAAATATTTCGCCCGTCGATGCTAATCTCGCCACTCGTATAGTGCAGCGGAGCGAAGTAATAACCCATCAAGCTGAGCGCCAGGGTTGACTTTCCGCAGCCGGATTCTCCCGCAATTCCCAGCGATTTCCCCTCTTCAACCTTTAAAGAAACATGGTCAACCGCATAAACATTTTCCCGAAAGCGGGTGATATATTTTGTTGTCAGTTCTCTTACCTCTAAAATTACTTCTGCCATTTCGAATACCTACTCCCTCAGTGCCGGGTTGAATACCTGGTCGAGACCTGTATTCATCAAATTCATAGAGAATGTAATCAGAGCTATGACTACAATCACTGGGAAATACGCCCACCATTTTCCGAGTATTTCCGCCTGATAGATCAACGACCAGTTCATCATCAAACCCAAGGTTGGTACTTTAGTCGTTCTCGGTCCCAATCCAAGGATAGAGAGTCCAGCCTCTGACAAAATACCCGAGGAAATCTGCAAAATAAAAGCCATAACCACATAAGAAGCGATGTATGGCAGGATATCTGCCAGGATAATGTGCATGACGGAGTGCCCGGATAATTTTGAAAGATTGACGTGATCGCGATTACGTAATGAAATTACTTGTGCCCGCACTGCCCTGGTAGTCCACACCCAGGAGGTAAATCCAATCACCACTGCGATGGTAACAGCACCGCGATGTTCCTGCCCAATACTGAATGAAATCAAGATCAACAACACAAAGCTGGGGATTACGGTAAAGATATTGGTGATGAACATAATGATGTCATCCATCAAGCCACCGATATAGCCTGACAGTAATCCTAAGGTCAAACCGATTAAGGTTGCAACGGTTCCAGCGACAAGACCGATCTGTAACGATACGCTGGTGGCTTTAACCAATTCCGTCAGCACATCCCTGCCGAAGTTATCGGTTCCAAGTGGCAACACCCGTACGTTCGGAACCTGGTTGATGTTCACGTAATCGGATTGTGGGATGGTACCTGTTTCCTCCAAGGCACCCATTTCCGCGCTTATTGCTGCAATGGTCACCCCCTCGATGGATAAAATTCCTTGGAGCGAGGCGTTGAGTCTTTGATAGTACATTTGATTGGCATAAGTCATCCCGGGAATCCGCACCGTCGGGTCATAATTGTTCTCCCACTGTTCCATCAGTTTTGCTGTATCGCTGATATCGATCTCATCTTCAGGAAAGCCATCTGCCACAAGCCATGTCTTCATGTCCAGGCGTTCTTGGTCGTCCAACTTACTGCCGATGCGATTGGCAGCAGCATCATCCAGATTAAGGGTATACCTCGGAGCACCGATGGAGTCATAAACATTCACATAGACGCCAGGCGGGAAGAAAGTACCCTGGCCGATGATTTCTAATGGAGAATATTTTACAAATATCGGATAAAGGATCACGATGAGTAACAAGAGCACAAAAACAATAAACCCAAACATAAAATTTGGAGAGCGAAAAACTTGTCGAATTGTATGTTTCATATCAAAATAACTTCCTAATCCAACTGCGCTGCTTTAATGCGCGGGTCAATAAAGGCATAAACGATATCGATCAGAAACATCGCAATCAGCACCATCAAGGTGACGATCAATGTGGTTGCTGAGATCAGCGGATAATCCTGTCCCATCACACCATTTAGCATGGTGTAACCAAGTCCCGGATAACTAAAAATGATCTCCGCTACCAGTGCCCCTCCGATCATGGTTCCGATCGATAAGGCTAATCCGGTCACCTGTGGAAGCATGGCATTTCTAAACACATAGCCGATGATCTTGCGGTCTTTGATCCCCATAAAGCGGCTGAATTTTACATAATCCGCATTCAGTTCATAGATAGCCATGGAGCGCATGCCGATCGCCTGACCTCCGATGGCAATCAACACGATCGACCAGAATGGCAATTGGTAATGGACGATCACTGACCAGATAAATTTCCAGGAGAATGCGGGCATCAGGTCAAACCCATATCCACCTGAAGTAGGGAACCAATTTAATCCGACTCCAAAAATGACCAGTAAAATGACTGCCATGCCAAAGGCCGGGAAGTTGCTCACAAAAATGCTGACTGGCATGAGCACTTTATCAAAACCCTTTTTGAGATAAGCTGCCAATGCCCCCAGCGTATTCCCGATCAGCCAGCCGACGATGATCGCCGGGAACTGCAGGCCGATCGTCCACCAGATGGACGATTTGAGAATGTCTAACACCGGTCTTGGGTACTGGCTGAACGATAAACCAAAATCCCCATGGGCGATATTTTTTATATAGAGGATGAATTGTGTCAGCATGGGTTTGTTGGTGCCAAACGCTTTCTGGTAATACTCATAAACCGCCTGGATCCCACTGGCACTTTGCATGCCTTGGGTAGCCCTTTGTGTGATTACCGCTACCGGATCGCCCGGCATCAGGCGGGGTAGGATGAAATTCAGTATGATGGCGAAAACAAAGGTGACCAAGAACCAAATAGCCTTGTTAAGGAAATATTTGCGGTATCCTTTCAACCCAGCACCTCCTGGTAATCTTAAGTTGATAAATTGTTAAAAAAAGACGATTAATACATTATAACAAACAGCCATGTTCCGGGGTTGGCGAAACATGGCTGTTTCCTTGCATGAATGGTTACGGATTCACAAGTGTAACGTTATACAAGCACGCGACACTCCAACCATCCATACAGTCTAGTGGCGGGACGGGTGGGTCGGTACCGTCATCCTGGTGAGGGAAGTTCGTCCAAACACTCTCGTTCACCGCATGGAACGATTGCGGCCGGTACATGAGCGTGAAGGAGGGTATATCGGTCAGGTAGGTCTTGACCAATTCCGTGTACATTTCCTTCAGCGTGGCGGGATCGGTTTCAGAAGGGATTGCCTGGATCAATGCATCGGCATCAGGATTCTTGTAGCCACCCCAGTTGCCGTTCCAGTTGTTTTGTGTCTCAGCGAATTCTGAGCTGATCAGATGGCGGATGCGTCCCCAAGGTTGGGTCGGGCCAGCGCCATCAGACCACATCATGAAGATATCATATCCCGTATCGGGCAGAGCTTGCCAATCGGTGACGACCGTCTGATAAACACCCCATTCAGGATAGTTGGTGGTGATATCAATACCGATGTTCTTACCAGCGGCAGCCACCACTTCAATCGCCGCCTGCCAGTCGGACCAGCCGTTGGGGCAGGTTGCAACGTAATGAAGGTTCTGCCCATTGTATTCCCGCCAACCATCACCATCGGTGTCGACAATGCCGGCATCGTCCAGCAGTTTATTAGCGCCTTCAATGTCCTTGCCAATCCACTGCAGGTCCGCGACAGCATCGTGGTCGTACAGGGCCTGCTCGCCGGGGGTCGGGTTCATCAACGAGCGTGGCACCTGGGCGAAGGTAGCCGATTGGTTGGTCATGGCGTTAGCGATGATGGTGTCGTAGTCCACCGCGATAGCAATGGCCTTGCGGATTGCAAACTGGTCTAAACCATAGGATTTCATGTTGTAGAAGGCGGTTGGCAGGCTGGCACCAATGCCATATGGAGGATCGGGAAGGTAGGTGGAGATGGGCAGCCCATAGTTGAGCCACAAAATCTGAATATTGGAGTTGAACTGTTGGCTGACATCCACTTCACCTTGTGCCAAAGCAACCGAGCCGGCCGCGTTATCCTTAAACATCTGATGCGCCAGGTACTTCGGAACTGGCAGCTTGCCCCACATGCTGGCATCCTGGCCCCAGTAATTGTCATCACGAACGAGGATAACCTTGGTATCGTCAGTGAAGAACTTATGGTAAGGGCCGGAGTAAACCACATCTTCAGCGACGTCGGCTTTGAATGTCTCAGGATCACCTGTACGCGCTTCAAGAGTCTGGGTCCAGGCTTCCTGGAGCACGTAGTTTCCGGTCAGGTAAGCCGCCACCATCAGAGGATTGACCGCTTTGCCGTCTGCATCCAGTTTGGCTTTGACCACCACCGTCTGTGCATCAACCGCTTCGACCGAGTCGATGAAATCTTTAAAGTTAACCCCAGCATTGGATTCATACTTGACATTGGCATACCAGGTATAGGCGACATCATCGGCGGTTACCGGGGTGCCATCGCTCCAATGTGCAGCCGGTTTAATCTTGAAGGTGATCTCGGTATGGGCATCGTTCCATGTATACGGACCATCCGCCAGTAATGGATACGACCCGCCATCGAGCATGTCGTACAGGTACGGGGTTTCGAACATGAGGACGCGGGCATTGTCCTGCTGGGCGATCGCCATGGCATTGTTACAGTTGGAAGAATATGGATTCCAGCACACCACCGGGTTCCACTGTTGACCATTGAAGTACATAGTTTCGTTGCGGGAAAGCTGTTCACCCGGCGCGGATGTTGGGGCAACGACCTGGGTCTGGATCACCATCTGGGTCTCTTTGACCACCTGGGTCTCTATCACTGGCACTTCCACGGTTTGAATGATTGTCTCCGGGGTAGGTGTTGCGCAGGCTCCCAGCACCAGGCCCATCACCATGAATAGAGTTATTAAGAAATACAAGCGTTTCATTTTGATTCTCCTTAGTATTTTATCGATTGATTAATACAATTGGTTAGTCAGATCAGTTTTTTATATGGATAATTTTCCACCTCCTCTTGGTTGCAGGGCGATTAAATATCTGGGATCGAAGTCCTTACTTATCATGCACATCTATTTTTCTTACTCAACGACCATTTTCTGCTTTGCGCCACAGCTGTCGCGAATGACCAGCTCTGGTTCCATGATAGTGCGCCGGGAGGTTTGATCCCGTTTTCAATCAAGTCGATCAAGGTTTCCACTGCCTTGCTACCAAATTGAACAATAGGCTGGTGAATCGTGGTTATAGGGATACATTCTTATGTTGTGCAGCATTCACCTCCTATCACGCCTTTTTGTGGAAAATCTGCCTAGGATCGGAGCCTTTCTGGGGCGGATCGATTCGCTCCGCATGACTCGCGAATGACCAGTTGCGTGCCGAAGACCACCCGGCGTGGTGGGTTCGACCCATTCTCGAGGATGTCTAACAAGGTTTCGACGAGTTTAATTCCTAAATAACGGATGGGTTGACGGATGGTGGTCAAGGGAGGATTGGCTCGGCTGGCGATGGGTAGATCATCAAAGCTGACCAGAGCGATTTCATCCGGGATAGCCAGCCCGGCCTCACGGATGGCCCGTAATGCTCCTAAAGCCATGGTATCTGAAGCGATGAAAAAAGCATCCGGTTTTTGAAGCAATAATCTCTGGGCAGCATAATAACCACCGCCCTCGGTGAAGTCAGCTTCTATGCACAGCTGTTCGTCAAAATCGAGATTGCTTTCGGACAAAGCTCGCTTAAATCCCTCTAATCGGTCCAGACCGGCGGTAGAGTTTAGCGGACCGGTGACAGTCCCAATTCTCCTGTAACCCTGGTGAACCAGATGTCTGACGGCGCTATATGCCCCTGTGATGTTATCCACATCCACATAGCTGACCTCAGAAACCTCCATCGGACGTCCTGCTATTACAAAAGGAATTCCACTCTGGCTGAGTTGTTGAACAAGTCCATCACCAACGTTTGTAGACTGCAGGATGATGCCATCCACCAGCCCGGGGCGACTGATGCGTGGGAAAAGGTTGTGCTCATCCTCTTTGGTGTGGAATAGGAAGAGCGAAAGGGTGTAATTGGACTCATTGCACGCTTGAGCCACACCTTGGGTCAGGCGGGGGAAATATGGATCGATAAAGAGGTTCGATACGCTGCGGGGGATGACCAGGCCGATTATGTTGGATCGCTGAGAAGCGAGCGAACGGGCCGCCAGGTTGGGCTGGTAACCGGTCTGGTGGATGATCTCTAAGACACGCTGCCGGACCGAATCGCTCACATTGGGATGATCGTTAATCACCCGTGAAACCGTCGAGCGGGAAACTCCGGCTAATTGGGCGATATCTTCAAGTGTTAAGTTCTGCATGGGCATGCGAAATTTATGACTTATCGGAGGGTATTGTGAGAGCGCTCTCATTATTATTATCGCAAGATTTGAATTAATTTTACAAATATGCGCTTATTTACCCATTATATTTGACAATACCAGTTATTTTTCTGATAAATTGGGAGCGCTCCCAATCTATATTACTATATATTAATTTTTTATGCTTGTCAAGAGGGAATCCCCCAATCTATGAAGTGGGAGCTGCGTAGATTGCTGATCTGGTTAAAAACACACCAGGTAGTTTCCTACCTGGTGTGTCTTTCAAGAAAGTAAATTGTTAAATTAATAGCGATCAGGGTATATGGTTGGATTAGAAGGTCATCTTTGCGTCATCCCGTGGGGGCTATTTGACGGTGAAATTCACTACGGTGATCTTGCCAGGTTGTACCTCCACAACCTGTTGCTGCATCCCGTTAGACAGGAAGGAAATTTTGTACTGGCCAGCTGGCAAATCTCCGGCGGCAAAATTTTCTTCCCAGGGTGGTTGGCCTATCAGGCGCTTTTCTGCGTATGTTTTTAAGTAGAAGCGGTCCATCGCTGGTAACCCGGGGCCACTCAAGCGCTCGACCACGATATTGGGGACTTGCAGGTAATTATCCTCGGGGTCTCGTATGCGTCCAGCCAGAGCGCCCTGGGGCTGGTCGGTTTCATCGGGAAGAGGGGTTAACCATAGTTCGGGATTACGTGCAGTGGCGTAAGAATTTTCGCCCAGGCGGACTTCGAAATGCAAGGTACTACCAGGTACGCCGCCGGACATCCCTACCAGCCCAATTTCATCGCCCGCTTTCACCGGATCATTAACCTTCACTGAAATTTGGGATAGATGCGCGTATAGCGTGAAAACCGGTTGGGAAAATCCTGGCAGCTGGTGCTTGATGATAACCAGGTTGCCGTAAAAGTTGCGTAATGGTCCATATAGCGTTTTTTGATCATCCCCCGCCACCACCACCTCACCATCTCCAGCGGCCAGGACGGGCGTTCCGCTTGAATTAAGGAAATCTACGCCGCGGTGAACGTCCTTCAATTGGCTATCATAGATACCGAAACGATAAGAGTAATCGATGGTATTTCGTCCACCGCTTCCGATAGGACGTTCCAAAAGGAAATACCCGTCATAGACGCAGGTCTCCTCGACACACGGCTGATTGCTTGCAGCGGGTTCCGTAGTTGGGAGGGGCGCAGTAGAGGTTGGCGCAGGTTGTTCTGGTGGGGGGGGAGGGGTTGGGCTTGAGACCTGGGTCGCCTCTGGTGTGGTTGGCGGGATTTGAGTGGCGGTGACCTCGATCGGGCTTATAGAGGGTGCTGGTCCAGCCTCTCCAAGTAACTGGCTGGCAAACATGCAGCTGACAGTTACTGAAAATAGCACGATAACCGCCAAAAGAATCCAAAAGCGGGTAGGGTTTTTCATCGCAAACGCTCTCTTTTCGCAATTTTACTTATGCGAGCCTGGGTTTCTTGATTATTTATCCGTAATTAATCCTTCGAGGATTTTGACCTCGATATTTCAGCCAACAAGCCAAACCAAACCTTGATGATTTCCAATCGCAGCCAACCAATCAGGTTAGCTCTGCTTATTTGGAGATTCTACCGGTTGTTAAATATTTTAGCACACGGCGCCTTACAGCTCGGCCTGAATACGGTTAACAAACCGGATAGTTGCAGTTAACTAAGCTTAATAATGGCGGTGAATAGAAGGCAAATCACCAGCAGGATTTTTTATCTAAGAGCCCTGGGAAAACCTTACTCGAGACTTCTATTTCTTATTCGCAATTGCCATAATAACAATCCATTATTTAATGGGTGGTACCCTTGATTCTGGATTGATAATACATCAGTCCGCCCTTCGGGCGGAAGTGAACCTCAAGGTAGTAAAAGCTTATCAGAATAAGGGAGACCAGTATGAGGGTAAAATACCACACTGTAGATGTATGCTCATGCTTCTTGCCGGGCAGTTCTAAAGTTGGTTCAAGAATCGGTTTGGAGGAATTAATCGAAAGGTGATCGGGGCGTATTTAACGGTGGTGATCCTGAATTGTATAAAGAGTCCCCATTTTTTGGGTTTTGTTGGAGGAGAAATCAGGAAATCCCTGATAGAATTAATCGCCAAGGGTATATACAATGTAGGCTGGAGGAGTTAAATGTTTTATATGGGGGTCATGCAGAAAAGGCGTTTAATAACCATAAAAGAATTCTATAATTGAATGTTAAAGACAATTTAGTCTGTTTTGGTAGATAATAATATTTATCAGGTTGTCTTATTATAAATAAATTTAATTTTAATAACCCAGATCCTTTAGGGCGTTTACGTTTTTGCCGTTTTATTTGTCCAGATTATCCCTCCCTGAGGGAATTACTAGAATTTGTATAACGCAGTGAGGAGTTACAACCATGGAAAACCCTGAACAACCCACCCAAAAACCAAACTTGCATTGGATCTGGTGGGTCGTCTTGCTGGCGTTGGTGCTCTGGAATGTGCTTTTATTCCTGCCCCAGGGCAAACCTCAAATTACCATACCTTACAGCACCTTTCTGACCCAGGTAAAAGATGGCAATGTCGCCAGTGTACAGATTTCCGGTAGTGAAATCACCGGTACATTCATTTCACCCTACCTCGCCCCGACGCCTACTGCTGCCCCTACGCAAACTGGCTTGTCCCAGCCTACTGCCTCGGCACCGGTCACTTATGTAGATTTCTCCACCACATTTCCAGATACGCAGGGAGATCCATACCTGATTTCCCTGTTAGATTCTAAGAACGTACAGATCAATGTCTCTCCTCCGCCCAATCCGATATTTTCAATTCTATTGGCAAATGGATTGCCGCTTCTGTTGCTGGTCCTGGTCATGGTTTGGATCGGGCGCCAGGCGACCCGTGGCCAGTCGGGCATCTTTACCTTTGGAAAAAGCAAAGCCCGCCAACACACCTTCGACCGTCCTCAAGTCACTTTTGCAGACATAGCTGGCGTCGATGAGGCCAAGCAAGAACTAACTGAAATTGTCGATTTTCTACGCCGTCCTCAAAAGTACCACCGATTGGGAGCCCGCATACCTCATGGTGTCCTGCTGATTGGGCCGCCTGGGACAGGCAAGACTTTACTGGCGCGAGCCGTGGCCGGGGAGGCCAATGTACCCTTCTATAACATCAGCGCCTCGGAGTTTGTCGAGATGTTTGTGGGTGTAGGCGCCAGCCGGGTGCGCGATCTGTTCGAGCAAGCCAAAACCACCTCACCAGCTATCGTTTTCATTGACGAGATGGACGCCGTGGGTCGCCGGCGCGGCACGGGTTTGGGCAACGTCAACGACGAGCGCGAACAGACCCTCAACCAACTCTTGGTGGAAATGGATGGCTTTGATGAACATCACGAAATCATTGTGCTGGCAGCTACCAACCGGCCGGACGTGCTTGACCCGGCTCTGCTACGCCCGGGTCGTTTTGACCGCGAGGTTACGGTTGGCTTACCCGATAAGCGCGGCCGCGAAGGCATCTTGAAGATTCATACCCGTAACCTGTCGCTGGCCCCGGACGTAGATCTGAACGTGATGGCTCAGACCACCACTGGCTTCAGCGGCGCAGATCTTGCTAACCTTTGCAACGAAGCTGCTTTGATCGCGGCTCGCTCCGATAATGAAAGCATTCAAATGCAGGACTTTGAAGACGCTGTAGACCGGGTTTTGCTGGGAGCTCAACGTTCCTTGCTGCTTAATGAACGCGATCGTATGATCGTTGCTTATCACGAAGGCGGTCATGCCCTGGTGGCTTGGTTAACCCCAATCGCTGACCCGGTTTACAAAGTCACCATTATCCCGCGTGGCCGCGCTTTGGGAGTGACCGAACAATTGCCAGGAGAGGATCAATATAATTACAGCCGGGAATACCTGTTCGCCCGTCTGGAGGTCATGTTGGGTGGGCGAGCGGCTGAAGAAATCGCCATGGATGATATTACCACCGGCGCTGAGAACGATTTGATCGAGGCCTCCCGGCTGGCCAGGCGCATGGTGACTCGCTGGGGGATGGGCACACTGGGTCCCATGGCACTCAATACCGACGAACAGCAACCTTTCCTAGGATATGAACTTTCCCAAGGACGTGAATACAGCGAAGAGACCGCCGCACGCATCGACAAGGATGTGCAACGTATTTTGGATGAACGCTACCAGGTTGTTAAGAGCTTGTTGAGCGGTGCTCGCCAGAAACTGGACCAACTGGCTGAAGCCCTGCTGAAAGAGGAAACAGTAGAACGGGATGATCTGGAGCGTATCTTGGGTCCCCGCTTCGTTTCGGAAGCCCGTGAAAAAATCCCCCAAATGGATATCGTCGAGGTAAGTAAGAGCACTGAGACGAGTGATCCGTAGGGCGCAAGACGATTAGGGAGGAGGTTTCAATGCTGCAGTTAGATGATCCCCAATTGATTCAGAGGCCGCCAAGGCGTGCCAACGCCTGGCTACGGGTGCTCTTGGTCGGCTTTTTATTTTACATCATAGGCCTGTTCACCCTGGTGGTCACCGGCAACCCCAACCTGTTTCCCACGGTAGTGATGATCGGCAGTTTTCTGGTGCCGGTGACATACGTGGCCTTTTTCTACGAGCGGCGGGATTTGAGCCAGCTGTCCCTGCCCACCACTGCCCTGGGGTTTGTTTACGGGGGCATTCTGGGAGTGATGGCGGCTTCCTGGTTAGAGCCGCTCTTCATCCAGCAGCTGGATTTCGCCACAGCCTTCCTGGTGGGCTTGATCGAGGAGTTTGTCAAGATTCTGGGGGTGCTGGTGATCGCGCGGCATCGGCGCCACGATTCCGAGATGGACGGGCTGATTCTGGGTGCGGCGGCTGGGATGGGGTTTGCCGCCCTGGAGAGCAACGGCTATGCCTTCAGCGCCTTTCTGAGCAGCGGAGGCAGCCTGTCGCTGACGGTGGGGGTGACCCTACTGCGGGGCATCCTCTCGCCGGTGGGGCACGGCACCTGGACCGCCATCCTGGCCAGTGTGCTGTTTCGCGAGGGCGAAGCCGGGCATTTCAGATTGAATCTCAAGGTGATTGGGGCGTATTTGACAGTGGTGATCCTGCACGGTCTGTGGGATGGGCTGCCGGGAGCCATTACAGCGGTGTTTGGGACCGGGTTGGACGTGTTTATCGGCCAGGCTATAGTGGGCGCTCTGGGATTGTTCATCCTGTGGCGGCGCTGGCGTGAAGCTAGGCGTTTGCAACTTGAAGAACTGCAGCAGACAGAAATGGAAGTCTCACAGCCTTTAGATGAAGAAGCCCTGCATTTGGAACTTAACAATAACTGAAAAACCTGCCTGTCTCACAATGTCAGACAAGCCTTTCACATAAGGGGATGAATTTTTCTTGACTTCCACCCAAAATGAATTTACAATGGATATTAACCCAATTTGTGTCTAATTTCGGGTATTTATTTGTTTTGTTGGTCCTCATCATCCTATCTTCGCAACTCGCTGACTCAAAAGAGATTTCTGAGTTTAGTGCTGTTTTGCTTAGAGGGGTGAGGTTGAACCCAACCGGTCACCTGAGATATGCTCCTTTGGGAAGTAATTTTAAAAACAGGGGTTGAGTAGCTGCGATTATATGTCTTTGCTGTACCCGATATGGAGCGAACCCAGTATGCGTTAGAGGCCCTTGACTGATGGAAAATCTGGCCGGAGAAGAATAATTGAGCGCCTTTTTGCAGTAAGGGCCCTGGTCTACGAGCTGTATTAGAACATCTCGTGTATATACGGGGACAAGGGTGGAAACATGCTCCGCATGCCCCGTTGGGTTTCGGGTGAAGGATTCCCCCAACCCCGTATCACGAAGTCGCCGGGATCGTGTGTCCCGTATATTAACGCTGCCAGACCCTGAATGCTCAGGTCACAATCAGCTTTCTGCGCGGCCTGGATTTTTAAGTCCCCCGCAATGCTCTCAAACCGCCAGATCCCTTCATTCCAAGGACACAGCTGGTCCCTCAGGCGCACGGTGAAACACCCTGGTCCGCTCCGCATGCCGTCGATTTTACCTACATCCAAAACACGTCCCATCGGGGCGAAGAATACCGGTTCAAAGTCTGGACGCATATCCACCATCCAGGTGCCGGGCTGTTCGAAAGGGGCCAGCCAGATCTCAACCTGGTTAGCCTGGTCGATGTGGTGGGCGATCCACTTCAGCAGCAGGTACTTTCCCAGGCTAGTCTCGTAATAGAAGCGGATGGCACGCAGGTTAAATTCGGTTACGTGGTCTCCACGCAGGTCATACAGCATCATACCTACTACCTCTCCCTCCACCTCGGCCAGGGCCAGCCACCATTGATTTTTCTTTTGTGCCCAGGCAATATCACCATAATCGCTCACTACCATGCCGTGAACCCGCTCTTGCAGCTTGTATAGGTATTGGCGGTACTGGTCGTAACCTTCGCCGATCAGCACCACCTTGACCGTACCACCTAGATTTTTTTTAGCCAGCGGTGCCAGTGACAGAGGGTGGAATTTTGCCTTCAATGGCTGGGGAAAGGTGACATAGCCCAGGCGTTGGTAGAACGATTCGCGAAATGGGTATAGGCAAGACAGCACCCGCCCATCCTGGCGGGTTGCTTTCAACAAGCCCCTCAGCAAGCGCCTGGAATAACCCTTACGGCGAGCCCCGGGGAGGGTGGCCACACCCCAGACCCCAGTAATCTTGAAAACTTTACTACGTACCTGCTGGCTCATTGGTGTGCTGGCTACGCTAGCTACCGGCACATCCCCCTCAAAGAGGGCATAGCAGGTGATGCCCTTTCGATCCCGGATTCTTTCCAGCCATTCTTCTCTATCCTGCAGCGGGGGTGAGGGGTGGAAGGAGTAGGAGTTTAGCTGATATAAGATCTCCAACATTTCCTCGCCCGAGATTGCACGCATGCTCGTCTTGCTCATTGCTCGTTTCCCTCTCTGGCAGGATGAATTCTTGCCCTGTTAATTGATGCGCAATTCAAATCACCCTGCTCCTATCAGTTGAAAGCTCAGTTGTATTTGGTGGCTTTGCAGCACGCCTTACGGGAATTACACTGGTTTCATTCCGAGCTTTCTACGCAACCACCAACTGCATAGCATGAGTAATTAATTCTCAACCATCGCTCCTCACAAACAATCTGCGCACATACAGATACCCCAACGCCCAGATCAAGAACAATGGGCTTAAAATCATATGACCGTGCAATCCTCTGATAAAAGGTGGACGCAGGATATTGCCCTCTAGAAATGCCGGTATCAGATAATCAAATAAAGGTTCGCGGAAATTTGAGGGGCTGGCCATGTCCACCGCCGCAGAGACGAACGCAATTTGGAAGCTAAGCACGAGCAAACCCAATAAAACTGGTTTGAAGGTCTTATGAGTCCGGCTCCACAGTATCCCCAGCGGCAGGCATAGAAACGCCAGGGTTGGTGTCAGATGCCTCGGACCGGTAGATCCACCGCCATCCCAGTAGAAATACGAGGCGTTCATCAGCAAAAAATAGAGGGGGACCAGGCTGAGCACGAATGCCAGACCGCGAAACTTTCCCTCCCTCCAGAGAATATAGAAAGCGAACGGAACGCTGATCAGGATCGGTGCATACCACAGGATACCCCGGTACTGGGGGAAGATCAGGCGGTAGAGTACGTCCCCTTGGGGGTAGGTGAGTCCAAAGAAGCCCTCTCTCAACCCCTCGAATCCGGGCACGTTTCCGTAACCAACCCGGAAAGGCGATCCGAACGCTAAAGTGTTATAAACCAGTAACGGGATCGCAAACAGGATGGCAGCAGCCCCTGCACTCAAAGCAACCCGCACAATCCTCCTCCGCTCCCAGCGCCGAGCGGCGATGATCCCGTACCCCACGATGATCGCTGCCGCCGGCAAGGTGGTGAATTCGACCACCCCTCCCCAGGTCAGCAGAGCTCCAGCCAGCACGGCAGTGAGCGTTTCCTTGCGGGGGTTAAGTGAGCCGTGAACCAGGTGGAAGACGGCCCCAAATCCCAGAAAGAGACAGGCGCCCGCCATGGCATGGCCGAAGAAAGCGCCTGCCCAACCCCAGGCCGGGGTCGCCAGACCATAAGCCAGGCTGGCGAAGATAGCTCCTGCCGTATTGGCCCCAATACGTAATGCCAGGAAATAAAGCGCCAACGCGGTGATAGCCGTCATCAACCCGGAGGTGAATAACGTGCTCCAGTAAACGATAATTTGGTAATTACGGGTTAGCTTCTCACCTCTCAGCGTTGCGCCATCATTTCCCCCACTCATCCGGATTGCCCGCGTGAGTGCCGCGCTGGGCAGCGCGCTGAAAGCCATTCCGGGCGCTTTATCCGAATAGTAATTGCCGTCGTAGAAGGCGATGTCTTTCGTATGGTCCTGGAATTTGTTGATATTTATTGTGCCATCTTCCAGGATCGATAGGGTTAGCGCCATGCGGCTGACCACGTTCTCGTTGCGAAAATCTTGCGGGAAAAAAGCATACGTGACGAACAATACGATCGCTATCCCCAAGCCGATTTTACTTTGAAGGGACATTTGCTTATTCCTGCCAGGGACTACATTGACCTTTCCACAGACGTTAAAGAGCGCTTAATTGTAGCAGTAAACCCTTCCTCACGCGCAGCCTGATTAATGTTAATATTAAACCATCATGCTCAACTTCAAAGCGTTAAACGACCCGTCCCTCGGGAAACGACCGGCCAAAAGGATTCTGATCGTATTCCTGCTGTGTTTTCTTTTTGGGCTGATTATTTTCGATCGGGTCGGCTGGGCTTCCGTCTCTCAATGGCGTGAAGATCAGGCCACCAATTTGTGGCTGGGGTACACCCGCAACCCTCTCGATCTTCCCGTCGGCCTGATCAGCTCCTATGACATTCCCAATCCCAACGGCCTTCCGCTGCTTGCGATCGTGCTCAGTCGTTTACCCGGTCTTCTTTTTATCAGCGCCTTCCTTGGCACCGTCCAGGCAGCCTTGATCGTCTGGATCGTTTGGCTGGTCTTTGGCGTCACTCGTCCAGCGCTCATCATTCTCGGACCTCTGCTCTCCTCTGTGTTCCTGCGCGCCATCTCCGTTGAGTTCTGGGGGCAGTGGCTTATGGTTTCGGTGGATCTACTCTTCTTTGGCCTGGCGTTGAGTTACCTGCGCCGTCCGAGCGTTAAATTCCTTCCCCTGATGCTCTTGGTCGTGCTCTTACCGCCCTCGCTCTATCTCGCCGGGATCGTCAATGCCTTGGTCTTTGCGCTGTTATTCCTTCTGCTAATACTTTATAAACCACCAGAAAGTTCGACCACCCGGTGGATTTTGAATACCGCGACTAGCCTGGCGGTCCTGGTCGCATTTCTAGCTCTGACCTGGTTGCCTTACCTCCGGGCGGTTGAATGGGGTCAAATTGGCGCCATCTTCACGGGCAAATTACCCTGGACCCAAAAACTGTTCACTTCGGCGCTTGCTATCCTGCGCTTTCCCCGCTGGTCCGTTTTGCAATGGTCCCGGGGAACGCTGGAGCCCATTCACCAGTCCAGCCCGAATATCTTGCCTCCCTCCTCTGATTTTCTTCTTACTTCCCTGGGTGTATTTCATTGGGTTCAAGTTATCCTCGCCCTGGTCAGTTTAGCCCTGTTCTTCTTTTCATTGCGGCGCCCCTCCAGCGCAGCTGCTTCTCGATCGCAATCCTCTCTACCTGTCAATGCCTGGATTATCGCCCTGGCCTTCAGCCTCTTATCTTGTGCCCTCTCCCCCTTGCTTGGCGGGCCGGATTGGACTCGCTTTGAACGTCCCGACCAGTCCATTCAAATTCTGCCTTTCTTGATCTTCTTATGGTTTTCGACGCCCTTTATATTCGACCGTACCTCGAAACCCTTTCTCAACCGGGCAACTGCCGCGCTCTCCGCCCTGTATATCTCCGCCAATCTGATTCTGGGGTACCAGGTCATCACTTCCCATCTCAACTTCCGTGGCGATTACCTCTCCAACGCCGACGTGCCACTGGTCCAGAAAACCCGGGTCGTTGATTTTATCGCCCAGGATTGGCTGCAGGCTTCCGGGAGCCAGACCATCCCCGTGTATTATGACCTAGAGGGCAGGTGGCCTTGGATTAATGACATGGGACGCAGCATGAACCAATGGTACCCGGCTCCCATGACCATCGGCAGGAGTTTTGATTACGAA
The DNA here is from genome assembly GCA_034430155.1 of Anaerolineales bacterium. Taxonomy (GTDB): domain Bacteria; phylum Chloroflexota; class Anaerolineae; order Anaerolineales; family UBA4823; genus DAOUET01. Next base: position 32,096 of record DAOUET010000026.1, on the reverse strand, counting down.
TTCTTGCGTAACTATGGCTTGACCAATTCCCAGGAAGGCGTGCAAATCCGGAGGCAAAATGAGGACCGCTACATCGTCACCTACGCTTTCGAATATCATTCTGTCGACCCTGCTTCCTGCCAGCACGCAATCGGCCGGTTACTTGTTCTGAAAGATTGCCCTCCTCCCTGACTCTCCTCCCTCACGACATGACCCCCGCCCGATGGGCGTTCCAGAAATCGCACTTCGCGACCCGCACCAATCCACCTGATAAATTTTAAAGTTGTCCCCTTTGGCAAACTTGTCTATGCTGGAATAGCTGCACAGCAGCCATCTAATTGATCCCACCCAATCCAACACGCTCGAATTCTCGATCCTGGGGGGTAAGCTTCTCAAGGGTGTGGGCGGAGGCTTCCGACATGTCTTCAAACGACGATCCGGCCCCGACCGATGCCTTCGACATCCTCAGCGCGGTTGCCCGGCAAAATCAAACTGTCAAAATGATCCACCCCCATAAAGGTATGCTGCTGGAGCAGCAGGTCTCGATCCTGTAGTTCAGTCCAGAGTTCGGCCTGTTTCAAAAGGCTGACTTGAAAATGTGCGCCATGGTGCCTGGGCACACCTACCTGCATAGCCCGGTCTTTCCCATGCCGGTTAAAGCCCAGGTCGGCGAGTGGAAAGTCGAAGAGTATCATCCTTCGCTCAAGCAAAATGCTTCGTTGGCCAAATCACCAACTCGCACCGAGACCACTCAAACTAACACCTTCGTGGCTGCTCTGTGGTCGTTTGTCAAAATTTTATTGTTGAAGGTGTGAACTAACAAGAACCATTATCAGTTGAAACCCTTGTTGTATTTGGCGGCTTTGCAGTAAGCCTTTCAGGAATTACGCTAGTTGCATTCCGAGCTTTCTCCGCAGCCAGCTCTTGCGGAATATGAGTTAATTAAAGTATATCGAAAAAATCTATAGACATATATAGAAAAAACCAATGGACTTTGTGACAAGCATCACTTATCAAGCCTGCCTGCCAGGGATATAGTTAACCTAACCGTTAATTAAAAAGTTTATTGAGTAAGCCCGTGGTGTTAGATCACCATACTTGGTAAACAATATGAAGGCAGAACTGAGAGACCTGGCAAGGCATCAAGCTAACTTATATAGAGTTCTTAGCAACGCCACACGTCTTCGGATTCTATGGACCTTAGCAGATCAGGAATTATCTGTCACCGAGATAGCTGGTGCAGCTGAAACCTCATTACAAAATACTTCTCAGCACCTGCATCTGATGCAAGATAAAGGTATCTTGACTTCCCGCCGGGAAGCGCAGACCATCTACTACCGCATCGCTGATAGCGAGCCAGGGATGCGGTGCCGGGAACTGCTGACCCAGACTCGCCCCTCACCAGGGATCTTTTCAATCGATATTGAAGAGCTAAATTCAGGCATACACATAAAAGGAGCAAAACCATGACTACGGAATCGATCGATCTGTCCTCAATCCAGGCCGCCAAGGTTGTTGACGCCCGCGGTAGCGCCTGCCCGGGCCCCCTGCTGGAGGCCAAAAAAGGCATTGGCGTCGTCGCGGTAGGCGAGGTGCTGGAAGTGTGGTCCGGCGACGCCAACACGAAGAACGACATCCCGCGCTGGGCAGCGAAGGTGGGCCACGAATATTTGGGCGCGCTCGAAGCAGATGGCTATGACCGCCTGTTCCTGCGCCGCATGAAGTAGGAGCTTATTGGATGGGGACGAACGGAAAAGCCAAGGGCACCAAGATCCTGATCCTGGCTTCCCTCTCCGGAGGATACCGCGGTGCAGACTCGGTGGGGCAGCTTCACCTGGACTACCCAGCCAACACCTATATCCTGCCGGTAATCTCGGCGGCCATGTTTCCGGAGCATTTCTACCTGCAGACCTTTGAAAAGGGCATCGATGCCATCTTGGTGATGTTCAGCGGGACTGACAGCCCCTACAAAGGCAGCGCAGAGAAGACGGCCGAGATCATCAACCGTACTTACAAGTTGATGAAAGAGCGCGGCATCGAAACCCGCCGGCTGCGTCTTGTGGCGATCTGCACCGTTTGCACCGCCGCGTTTCTCAAGGAAGTCAAGCAGATGGAGGCCTTGCTAGCGGAGGTCGGGCCGGTCTCGGCGGAGCTGTCGGCATCCCCGGCGCTCGAGCCCGAGCCGGCGTAACGCCCCACCCCGCCCTGACGTGCGCCTGGTGCGCTATTCAAGACGGGATGCATCCTGCGCGATTCGGAGGCGGGGGCATAATTGAGGTCACAGAGGAAGGTCATCAGACTATGGCAGAACAGAAACTGCGTGTGGACGCGCTTGTGGTAGGCGGTGGCATCGCCGGCATGCAGGCGTCGCTGGACCTGGGCGACCAGGGTTACCATGTGGCGCTAATCGAAAAAGCACCCAGCATCGGCGGCAAGATGATTGCCCTGAGCAAGGTGTTCCCGACGCTGGATTGCGCCAGCTGCATCACCACGCCGAAGATGTCGGCCGTGGCGCACCACGAGAACATCGAACTCTTCACCTACACCGAGGTGAAGTCCATCGACCAGAACAGCGTCGGCTACGCCGTGCACGCTGTCAAGAAACCCACCTATGTGGTCAACAGCCTGTGCACCGGCTGCCGGCTGTGCGAGTACGCCTGTCCGGTCGACGTGCCGGACGATTTCCAGATGAACCTGAGCGCCCATCGTACCATCCGGGTCCCCTTCTCCACCGCCGTGCCTCAGAAGGCGGTACTCGATATGGACTACTGCCTGCTGTGCGGCAAATGTGAGCAGGCCTGCCCCGTCGAGGGATGCATTGATTTCACGCAGGGGCCCCAGGATTTGGAGATCGACGCCGACGCCATCGTACTGGCCACCGGCTATGAGATCACGCCCCCGGATGCCAAGGCGGAATACGGCGCCGGGAAGCTCCCGAACGTCATCGACGGCCTGACCATGGAGCGCCTCCTGGCCCCCACTGGCCCCTACCTGCACGTGCTACGCCCCTCCGACGGCAAAGAACCCGATTCGATTGCCTACGTCCAGTGTGCGGGTTCGAGAGACGAAACTCTGGGTGTGCCCTACTGCTCGCGCGTCTGCTGTATGTACGCCATCAAGCAGGCCATGCTGCTCGCCGGCACCTTGCCGATGGCAGACATCACCATCTACTATATGGATATACGTACCTTCGGCAAGGGCTACGAGCAGTTCTACCAGAATGCCAGAGCGATGGGGATCGAGTTTGTAAAAGCCAAGGTCGCCAGGATCACGGAGGACCAGGACCACAACCCGACCGTGCGCGTGGAGGTAATGGAGGAAAACTCCAAAGTCGTCGAGCGCAAGCACGATCTGGTCGTGCTCTCCGTGGGCATACTGCCGGGATACGACCCGAGGGTGGCCTTTGGCGTCCCGATTTCGGAGGACGGCTTCATCCAGGCCGTATCCCCGAACCTATCTCCTTCGGTGACCGAGCGCACTGGTATCTTTGCCACCGGCACGGCGATGGGCCCGATGGACATCGTCGACAGCATCATCATGGCCGGCGCCGCAGCCTCCGAGACGGCGGCCTACCTGGAAGCACACAATGGGCAGCCGCGCGCCCACGTGGATCAGACCCCGGCTGCTACTGAGAAGGAAATGGCCCATGCCTGAAAAGACATCGAAACCCGAAAAACAAAAACCGCCGGCCCAGGGCTCTGAAGAAGAGAAACCTCGCATCGGGGTATACACCTGCTACTGCGGCGGGAACATAGGCGATGTGGTGGACGTCGATAAGGTCGCTAAAGTGTTGGGGGATCAGCCGAACGTCATCGTCTCCCGCACCGACCTTTCCATGTGTTCAGACGCCGGCCAGTCGATGATCGAAAAGGACATCCGCGAGCACAACCTCAACCGGATTGTGGTCGGCTCATGCTCCCCTTTTCTGCACGAGCAGACCTTTCGCGGCGCCGTCAACCGGGGCGGATTGAACCCCTACTTCTACCACCATGTCGGCATCCGCGAGCAGGACAGCTGGGTCACCCACGATGACCATGAGGGCGCGACGGCAAAGGCCATCCGTCTGATGCGCGCCGGCGTCGCCAAAGCGCGCCATCTGGAGGCTCTGGAGCCGATCCGTCTGCAGGCCCAGAAACACGCCCTGGTCATCGGCGGCGGGGTGGCCGGGCTGCGGGCCGCGCTGGACATCGCCCGCCGCGGCCTGAAAGTCACGCTGATCGAGAAGTCCCCCTTCCTCGGTGGCCATATGGCCCAGCTCGAAGGCGTTTTCCCGACCGACCAGGAGGCCCGTCCCGCCCTGCACGAAATGATTGAGAAGGTTGTCCAGCATCCGAACGTTACCGTCTACACCGGCACCGAGCTGGTGGGGGTGCAGGGCTACGTCGGCGATTTCCAGGTCGAGCTGCACCAGGAGGCGCGCGGTGTTAGCGGCGACGCTCAGGATATCCAGGCAACCATCGACATCTGCCCGCTGGAGGTCCCCGACGAGTTCAACTACGGCCTCACTAAACGCAAGGCGATCTACCTGCGCTATCCGGGCTGCTACCCGCAGACAGCGGCCATCGACTGGGAGCACTGCACCCTGTGCGGCGAGTGCGCCAATCTCAACCCCAAGCACATCCACCTGAAGCGCCAGCAGAAGACCTTCCAGCTCACAGTGGGCGCGATCGTGATCGCCACCGGCTTCCAGCCCTATGAGCTCCGCCCGGGCGAGTATGGCTTCGGCGAGTTCCCGGAGGTTGTCAGCCTGCCTCAGTTCATCCGCATCATGGCCATGGCGGACGGCAAGCCCGAGCTTTCCTGGAACAACCACCCGGTGCGCCAGATCGCCATGATCCACTGCGTCGGCAGCCGCCAGGTGGAAGGCGTGCACGAACCGCAGCCGGACGGCAAGGTGAACGACTACTGCTCACGGGTATGCTGTACGGCCACGCTGCACGCAACGGTGGACCTCCACCGCCACTACCCGGAGATCAACCTCTTTGACATCTACGAAGACATCCGCACCTATGGCCGCGGGCACGAAGATTATTACATACAGGCTTCAAAGAACGGCGTGCGCTTCCTGCGCTTTCACGCTGAAGAGGGTCCCAACGTCGTTGCCAACACGGTCGACGATGGTCACCCGCTGGTGGTGAAGGTCAAGGACTACCTCACCTGGGGCGAGGAGCTGGAGGTGCCGGCCGATCTGGTCGTGTTGGCCGTGGGCATGATACCCAGCCCGGTGGAGGACCTGATCGACCTACTCAAGGTCTCGCCCGGGAGCGACCGCTTCCTGCTGGAGGTGCACCCCAAGCTGCGCCCGGTGGAGACGGCTGTGACCGGCATCATCCTGGCCGGCACCGCTCAGAGCCCGATGAATATCCAGGAGAGCTGCGCCGCCGCCGAAGCGGCCGCTGCCAAGGTCAGTGGCTTGCTCAGCCAGGGCCGGGTCGAATTGGAGCCGTTTGTAGCGCGTGTCGATCTAGAGCGCTGCACAGGCACCGGCGCGTGTGTGGAGGCCTGCCAGTATGAGGGGGCCATCCGTTTGGAAACGAAGATCATCGACGGGCAAGAGGTGCAGTGCGCCGTCGTCTCGCCAGCGAACTGCGTTGGCTGCGGCGTGTGTGTCAGCGTCTGCCCGAACCGCGCCCTTGACGTGCAGGGGTGGACACTTGGACAGTATGAGGCCATGGTGGATGCCATCGCCGCCGATATCCCGGCGCTGGCGGAGGTGGGAGCATGAACGATAAAGAGAAGGCTAAGCAGCGCATGGCTATCCTCAAGCGCCTGCGCCAGGAGCACGCCGATACCGTCAAGCGAACCCAGGAACTGCTCAAAGAGCAGAAGGCCTTCCGCAAGCAGATGGAGGCGGCGATGAAGGGCGGCCCGAAGACCATCCCCGAGATTGCCAGTGTGGCGGAACTGCCCTCCGACCAGGTGCTCTGGCATGTGATGGCGATGAAGAAGTATGACCTCCTGCGCGAGGTCGGACAGGACGCCGAGTATTACCAATACCAGCTCACAGAGGAAGTGGCCAAATGAGCAACCGCGTCGACACCCACTTGATGGATGAAATCAAAGCCTATGGAGCGGTGGATATCGAAGCCTGCTTCAACTGCGGCAACTGCACCGCGGTCTGCCCGCTCTCGACGGATGCGACCCCGTTCCCGAGAAACAACATCCGCCTGCTGCAGGTGGGGCTGCGGGATCGCCTGCTCGACAGCATCGATCCCTGGCTGTGCTATTACTGTGGCGAATGCTCGCAAACTTGTCCCCGCCAGGCAGAACCCGCCGAAGCCCAGATGGCCATGCGGCGCTGGCTCACTGCCCAATATGACTGGACCGGTCTGGCCCGCCGCTTTTACACCTCACAGGTATGGGAGATCGGCGCCGTTCTCCTGCTGGCCACATTTGTAATGGTCATGTTTGCCCTCTTTCATGGCCCTATTGTTACCGACCACGTCGCTCTCAACACCTTTGCCCCTGCCCCAATCATTGAGATCCTGGACTGGATCATGCTCGCCGGTCTTTCTTTCTTTCTACTCTCCAACGTCTTTCGTATGTATCTCTTCACCATACACCGGGGGGCAAAGGTCAGCATACCGTTCGCTCTGTATTTCACTGAAGCCTGGCAGCTGCTCTACCAATTTGTCACCCAAATCCGTTTCTCAAAATGTGACGAGGACCAGGGCGATCGTTTCCTTACCAAGCTCCGTTGGCGCAACCACTGGATCCTGGTCAGTGGCTATGTGACCATGTTTGTCCTGATCGTCGTCTTCTTGAGGTGGTTCCAGACCGATAACCTTTACCCCGTCTGGCACCCGCAAAGGTGGCTTGGGTATTACGCCACCGTGGCGCTGCTCTTTGGCGCCACCGACGCGATTTGGGGCCGCATCAAACATGACCACCAAATGCACCGTTTCTCCCACCCCAGTGACTGGATATTCCCGATCCTATTGCTTCTGACGGCCCTAACGGGCATCTTCGTTCACACTTCTCGTTATCTAGGGTTACCCCTGGCAACATATTACATCTATGTGGCCCATCTGGCGATTTTGACACCCATGCTGGTGCTGGAAGTACCTTTTGGGAAATGGTCACACCTGGCATACCGACCCTTTGCCATCTATTTCCAAGCCCTGAAGGAAAAGGCCACCGCTACACAAACCTCCGCCGGATCCCTTGCCCCGGCGGATTAGGAGGAAAAGACCAGATGGACGTCAATTTCAGATCACAAAAACCCGAATTCTTAAATCAAAAGAATGAAATCAATGGATGAAGAAATCTATAAGACCGTGATCATGTGCAACCATGCTGACACCGACAGCATTATGACAGCACTGGTCATGGGGGAGGCGGAATCGCAACCGGCAACCAGTTTCGGTGAACTCTTGTTGCTGATCCCTTTTACCAAATTCGCCCACGCTTTATATCGAATTGTGGCGCTGTACGCTGGGGCACTTAAGCCGCTTCCGGAGAGAGAACCGCTAGATGCGGGTGGCGCTGATTAAGGAATTAATTACCGGGAACATCCACCTGGTGGATTGATGGAAAATTGACTTTTAGAAATACTATTTATAAGGAGATGATCGTATGAGTGAAAAAATGGTTGTCGTATGCAATGGCGATACCCCCGCCAACATCCTGCCGGCGTTGATTTTCGCCACGTCGGGCATCGCCCTCGACTACGAGGTGCACTTCTTCTACTGTCCGGCGGGTGCCCGCTGGTCGCTCAAGGGTGAATTGGAGAAGCTCGGCACGCCCAAAGGCCTGCCCAATCCCGTTGAGCTGTTCAACACACTCATCGAGATGGCGAAAAAGGTTACCCTCTGCGAACTGGCGCTAGAAAACAAGGACATTGACCCCAATGACCGGCGCGATGAACGCATCGTGGTCGAGAAACTACCACCCTTCTTGATGGATGCCGAGGGTGCCACGATGACCTTTACCTTCTAAGTAAAAGGGTATCTTCTTAAAAAGAAGGGAATTGTGGGTTCAACCTGCGCCACAAGCGCAGGTTGAACCCACAAACAATCACATTTCAGCCATTCGCAATAAATCCGTGTTAGAAGGATCGTGAATATATCCCCAAAAAACATCCTGAGCACGGTATCTATTTTCGATCCCTTTTCGCATCATGTAGATCTTTCGCCGGAGATCGAGATCAGCGACAGACACTTCTACCACGGTTCCACGTTCCAGGGCGCAGGCAGCGGCCAGTCTGGAAACGAATGATACCCCAAAACCGGCAGCTACAGTCTCGACAATCGCTTCAGCATTACCCACTTCAAGAAAAACATCCAAGTCATCAATCGATATGTCATGTTTGGCAAGTTCAGCCGCCATGACCCGGCGGGTTCCCGAGTTGGATTCCCGGATGATATACGGTGTATTTAACAGGTCAGCTGGATCGATAAGCTGGTGCTCAGCCCAAGGATGGTTGGGTGGTGCGATTAAAATGATGTGATCCTCAAAGAATTCCTGACATTCAAAGCCATCCCCGCATATCTCGCGACTGAGTACTCCCAGATTAGCCTCTTCTTCTAGCAACCGCGGGATGACGTCTTCCTGTGTGCAAGAGAGAATGGTGACTTTAACCCCCGGATACTGGTTGTGAAATCGGGCGGCAAATTGGGGCAGCAGGTATTTCCCGGTGGTAGTGCTGCATGCAATTCTTAGATAACCGACGATTTTGTTTTGTAGTGAAGCCATCATCTCCTGCATTTCAATGGACTCACGAATCAGCTTGTGCGCCCAGGGTAAGAGAAATTGCCCGGCTTCTGTCAGGTGCAGACCGGAGCTCGAGCGTTCGAATAAAGTTACCCCTAATTCGTGTTCAAGTAATTGAATATGATGGCTGATGGTTGGTTGGGATAGATGGAGTTGCTTCGCAGCTTCGGAAAAATTTAATTCTTCAGCCGCGAAGAGGAAAATCTCTAATTTGGATAGCTCTATCATGGTCTAAGCTCCTGTCCGGCGCAGAATCTACCATACTGCTTGGATAATCGTTCCAAGCCGTGCGCGAATTACCTGCAATCTTACCTTAAAATGAATTTAAGGATAATACCACCCCCCTCCTGCTCCTTCGATGCCTGTGACCATTACCGCCAGTCGGAACGCCACGAATTGAGTCGGGATGGGGATTTCATCTGGACCAAACCAGGAAAATCTGGATTTACGAGGTTCATGGCGTTTTTCCAAAGCGTACTTTAATACCTCTACCAGTTGCACCCCATACATCCAATCATCCTTGTGGGTCGATGGCTGCAAGCGAAATTAAGGATATCTCCGCATACTGAACTTGAGAAACGGTCAGCGAGTTCCTGGGTTATGGGTTGAGGGCCAGGCGGCAGATCAGTTCATTGGTAGTCTGGTCCTTAAGACAAACCCATAGCTGCGGCAGGTGACGTAAGGATTGGGGTACTTCCAACTCAGCATTGAGGCTGGTGGTATTCTTAATCTTGATATAGCCGATTTTTGACCAGCCGTTGATCCCCACAGCAGGGTCCCGTACTTTAACCAGGTAGACGTGCTCCTGGTAGAACCTTGACAGGCTCAGAGATATGCGTCCTGCGAAAATCGAGATCAGTAGGCTGGCATATCTATCGCTGGTCGGAGTGGTGAGCGCTTTCCCGCTTTGGATTATCTTGGAGGCTGGGATACAAAGTTGCAGGCCAACTATCAAACGGTCAGATGTTTTCATGCCGTTAGCCTCCGCAATATCCTGCCACTTCAAGTGGTGGGTGTGGGCAATATATGGCGTGGTATCACCCGCCTGCACGGTGTAATAAGTTTCGCAGGTTTTTGCCGCCAGTACCGGCTGGGGTAGTGCAAATGCCAGCATGGCTAAGGCCAGTAAAGCGCTGATCAATAGATTGTTGAAGTAAGCGCGTTTTTTGGGTGTTTCTATTAGATCCATCATTGACACTCCTTCATCGTTTATGTTTCATCCCATCCAGTCGGATCTTTTAGACTATTACCTATCGTCCGTGCTGTAGACCAGCTGCACTTTTCCTTCCGGTTGGGAAATCCCATCTGGAGGAAGTGAATAGCTAAATAAGGTTGGTGGGGACACCAGGGTGGTTGCCATTCCGGTAGGGATGATGGCTTTAACCAGGAATTTGCTGAAATCCTCTTCGAGTAACCAGGGAACCAAGTAAGCACCGAAGGATTGGTTTTGGTAGCTAAAGAAAAAATCGCCTATGCTTTGATCTTTGCACCTATCCGTGTAACTCTCCAGAAGGTTGGAATTATGTATCTTTATCTGTGTATTCAAAGATCATTTTCCGTAAACCAGGATCACACCGGCAGCTTCGTATATGGCGGCCAGGATCAGGACGACGGCGATGAGCAGGTACAGAAAAGCTGCGAGCTTCAAGCCAACCAGGTATCCTCGTGCATGACTGGTTTCCCCTACGGAGGTTGGAGAAAGGAAAGCCTTGCCTTGGACATAAGCTGCCAGCATAGCCAATACGTAACCCTGGCCCTCTAACAGCAGGAGCACCAGGATGAACAGGGCAGAGACTAGGTTCTGGCTGTTGATTTCCAGGCTGGTGGGTGAAAACAACAATCCCCAAAGGACGGCCCGCACGCCTCCTACCAGCAAGCCGCTGAACGGTAGGATCAGGGAGGGCAGCATGATGGCCACAAAACTCCCCAGAAACAGGTTAACCGCGAAAGTTACAGCTGTAGCCTGGATGAGCTGGCGCTGTTCATATACCTGGCCCACCTGAGCCAGCGGTCCCTTAACAAATCCTGCTCCAACCGAGTTCAGGAGCGCTTGCTGGGTAGGGCGGTCGAGGGAAGCGTACACCATTGCCAGGATCACAATGCCATAATACAGCAAGTTGATGGTCAGGTAAGCCCGTCGGTCGCCTTTTACGATACCCAGCGCCTTTCGGAAGACATCCATAGGTATGCTCCTTTCCGTTATTTTCGGGTTGACCTGCTCTATTATGGAGTCTTAACAGGGTTGGGGTCAAGTGTCAGAGGTCACATAGATCATTATGGCAGAGAAATCCCTTCGGCATCATAGCCCAGGTACACTTCGACACTCAACCGGTTTTCAGGGGCGTAATCTAGGATGATCCTGCTGGGGCGCACCCCCAACAACGACGCCAGATATTTAATTGTATAGGGGTTGCCGCTGTGATCTATCAGGGTAGTCAGGGTGTATCGCTGCTGCGCTTCCCCCACCTGAGATATCTGGGCGCTTTGCTCGCTCATATACCTGGCGAAGCGCTCACCCAGGTCAGGGTCACGGCTGCCGTTATAGACCGCCATCCGGGCTACCTCGGCAGCCATCTGTTCACTTGGGGAGCCGGGTGTCAGAGGTCCCAGCGCTCCCGAGGTGGCGAAGATTTCATCCCGCAGCAGGTTGACTTTATCCGGGATGGGGATGTTGATGCTCAGGTTGTCTGGAGAACGCCCGAAGATGATGTACTCCTTACCCAGCACACCTTGCTTGATGTTACCCTCAGGCACCTGTTGGGCCAGTAGCGCCAAGCGGATAGCTTGCTCCAGGCTCATATTGGTATGGATGCCTGTGGCCAGTTCCTGATAGAGGACCGGTGCTTTCTGGATCAGAAGGGGTAAGGCTTCCAGGCTCAGGATGCGGTTACGGATGGCCAATACGACTTGCTGCTGGCGACGAGCGCGATCAAAATCGCCTTCGGAAGTCTTGCGGTTACGGGCATAAGCCAGAGCCCATTCGCCGGGCAACACCTGAGGTCCGGGTTTGAGGGTTTTAATGGTGTTGGCACCATCTCCCAAGAGATCTATGGTGATCTCGGCAGGCACATTGATTTTTACCCCACCGATCTCGTCGATGAAGCGCACGAAGGCGTCAAAATCGATTTGGGCATAGTAATTGATTGGAACTCCCAGGAACTGCTCGACAGTTTTTACCGCCAACCCAGGGCCGCCTCCTGGTAGTTTGTGTGCTTCACCCAAATAATAGGCTGTGTTGATCTTGGCGTGGGTGAAGCCCGGGATTGCTACCCAGGTATCCCGTGGGATGGAAAGGATGCCAGCGGTGCGAGTCAGCGGGTCAAGGGTGAGCAGGATCATGGTATCACTGCGGGAGGCTTGGCTGCCCTGTTCCCAGTCGCGATAATCCAGGCCGAGGATCAACATGGTTACCCTGCCAGCGCCGTCCCAAGGTGTGAGGGTGGGCTGGCTGAGCGGCGCCACCGCTGGCTCACTGGTCTTGGTTGGCAAGGATGAGTCGGTAATCCCTGGTTGAGGAATGGAAGTGGGTGCAACGATCTGGGGTCCCTGACCAACAAACGCCTGAGAGTTTGCTCCCATCACCAGGCGCACGACCAGGTACGTGCAAAAACCGATCAGGGTTGCCACGACCAGCATACCGGCAAGCAGCAGCAGGCGGACTAACCATATTTTGATTAAGGGTGGTGTTTTCAGGGTCATAGGATAAAGATCACGGATCAAACTGCTATGGTTTCTTTTTGGTAGGCGGTGGTCCAGGGGTGATCTCCACAGTAGCGGTTTCTGTCGGCGTAGGCGTTGGGGTTGCCGTCACTATCGGAGTCTCGCTGGGCATTGCTGGTGGGGTGGGTGTCTCCACCGGAGGGGGAGTAGTCTCCGTCGGGCTGGGAGAAGGGTTCACTGGCTGGCTTGGGAGGATAGTCTCTGAGGGTAATGGCGAAACGGTGGCAGGCATGCTGGGTGCAGGCGTCTCGGTCGCAGGCGGCAGGTTGCTGGGTTCTGGAGTCCAGGATGGTGCTGTCGTCTCGGTAATGGTAGGGGTGGGGGTCATTGTAACGGTCGGCGTGAGGGTTGGGGTCGCGGTTGGCGGGTTACATTGGTAAGCAGCGTAATCGGCGGTGGTAGAAACAGCCTGGTCGACCCGGATAGATAACGCCAGACGATACTGTTGCTCTGCGTTACACCAATCCCCCTGGCTGGCCAGTTTATCCCCGTATTGGATCAATACAGCCCGATAACGTTCGATGGCTGTCCAACCAGTCCCGTCGTTTAGATAAGGGGCTGCGGCAGCTACCTGGCTGAAATAGTACACCGCGGTTTTGGGATCAGCTCCCCAAAAGGCAGAGCCATATTGATAGATGCGAGCCCATTCCCGCACGTTGTTGGCTTCTGCATCTAGAGGCCCAAAGCGTTCGGCAAGTGCCAGGTCGTAAGAACCGCCTTCCAGGTCTCCCTGGTGCAGGATCTTATCGACTCCTCGCTGTCGTAAAGCCAGGTAGAGCATGCGGTCAACCTGAACAACCTGGTAAGCCGGGTCCATGCCTCGCAGGTTTATTAACGTATCAATGACTCCATTCCAATCCCCCTCTGCCAGGTGTGCATGGGCGCTATCCAGCAGATCTTGAAAAGGTTGCAAGTCAGGGGTGGTCGTCAGGGTTGCGGTCGCTGGGACTGGCGTTTCCGTTGGTATGGGGGTGGGTGTGGCGGTGGCGTACAGGATCGCCAGCGCCTCGATCAGGCGTTGGCTGGCCCCCGGAAAGTTCGGGTCTTGAGAGAGCACCCATTCCAGACGTTGGCGGGCGATTTCGTAACGTCCGGCCGTCAGGTCCTCTACCGCTAGCTGGTATTGTTCGGAGATAGCTACCATTTTATCTAAGTTGGCCTGGCGTTGGTTGGTTTGCGCCACCGAACTGAAGCCCATCAAGCCTCCAATCAAGGCAGCAAACCCAAATAGAAGAAACATCGCTATTCCCCACAATAGCAGGCGCGCCCGCTGGGAGTTGCGCCAGGACCCCGCCGGTGGGCTGCTCTGAAGATGGGTTGATTGCATGGACCTGGGCGGTTGGAGCTCACCTGCCGGGTTCGCACCAGAGCGAGTGGTCTTTGTCTGCGATATCTTGTCCTTCATAAGCTGTCAGCTTGTGATTGAACTTCGCTGAAGACGTAATATCACCTCAGGAAGTTCCGTGATTTCGAGGTAGCTTATATCACCATCTGGAAATTGACAAGGTTAATCTGAGAGGGATGTTGGCAACCCGGCAGTTGAAACCCCCCCGACAAAGACCCTAAGTCGCCCTGCGGCGACTGTCTGGTTCATCCAGCCCGCCGGAGGGCGGGCTTTGGTCTTCCTGGCTAAGACTTCAGTCGCCGATGCCACAGAATGCAACTCACACAGCGATGGCTAAGGCGTGCTCTCTGGTGTGGGGGTTCCTTCCGGTTCAGGTGTTTTGGGTATGCCGATCTGCGATTCCCAAGGGTACTTGCTGCGCGGGCTGCCGGTGAAGTAGATTTCCAGCACCCTCTTGAATATCGGTGCTGCGAACTCCGAGCCCTCGCCCACATTTTCTACCAGCACCGCCACAGCCACATCGGGCTTACCCTCCCTTTCAGCGGAGGTATATCCTGCGAACCAGGCATGTGGATCGCTATCTCCGGTTTCAGCCGTACCGGTTTTTCCGGCAATCGGGATGTGGTAAGCCCGGCTGAAACTCGACAGGGCATAATAAGCCGTGCCGCGCGAATTGCTCACCACGCTGGTCATGGCTTGCTGGATTATCTTGAGGTTGGCCGCGCTGATTGGTAGGGTGCCCCTAACCTCGGGGGTAAAAGAGCTGTCCGTACGCCCATCAGCTGTCACCACCTGCTCCACCACACTGGGGGTGAAGAGACGGCCACCGTTACCAACCGCCGCGATGAAATCGGCTACCTGCAAGGGTGTCACCAGCGTGTCTCCCTGCCCTACTGCCAAACTGGTGGCTTCAACCCGGTCGCCAGGCAGGGGGATATTCCCGGCTTCCTCATCGATTTGAATGCCAGTCAAAGCTCCCAGACCATAACCGCCCGCCATATTGGCGATGGTCTGGGTCATACCGCGATCATATAAATCCAACCCGATATGCATGAAAAACGGATTACAGGAGCGCATCAACCCTTCCGGTAAGGTCAATTGACCACTGGGGGGTGTTTTCTCATCTTCCTGGAAGCGTTGGTAGGTCCAATCGTAGAGGGTTATGCCCGGCAGTTCGGTGAAGGTGTAATCGCAGTAGTATTCACTGGCAGGTGAATACAACCCGCTTTCCAGAGCGGCCGACATAGTGATGATCTTGAATACTGACCCTAGGGGATAAAGCCCTTGAGTTGCCCGGTTGAGCCAGGGGGTCGTGACTGGATCGATGATGCTGTCGATCAGGTAAGGCCGGTTGAAGTTATTAGGATCAAACAGGTTCGGGTCATAGGAGGGGGAAGAAGCCATGGCCAGTACCCGACCGGTATCTCGCTCCAGGACGACAATGGCGCCCCGGAAACCCTCCAAGGCGCGCTGCGCGCCGATCTCCAGCGAGCGGTCTATGGTGGTGTAAATATCCTCGGCAGGTTGGTCTGGCGATTCCGCCAAAGTGCTTAGCGGCTCGCCATCACTTGTCACTACCGACAGACGACCACCGAGCACTCCTGAAAGCAGGTTTTCTCCCCACTTTTCCAGACCAGCCCGGCCCACCCGTTCACTCCAAACGTTGTACCCCAGGCGTTTATAGGTATCGACCTCGTCTTCCTGGATAGCGCTGGCGTATCCGACCACGTGAGGAGCCACTCCATTGTCATAATAATAACGAGCGGAGTTAAACGGCTCCAGAGTCACTCCGGCGTAGGAGCTCAGGACCGCTCTGTTGACTGACAACTCATCAACGGACATATCCCCTATCGCCAGGTACCAACCGTTAGGACGGTATTGGTCGATGCGCTCACCCAGGGTGTCCGGCTGCAAGCCGAAAATACGCCAGAATATGCTGAGCAAATCCTCTTGTTTATCTTCATCCACTTCACCGGTGTTCAAGCCGATGGCGACCGCATCCCCCGGTGCGACCATCAAACCGCCATCCCGGTCATAGATCAAGCCGCGTTCTGGTGAGCGGTATTCCATAAGAAGCGAATTTCCGCCGTGCAGCTCGGGTAGTGCCAGGCCAGCATCCCATTGTACTCGCCACTGTCCCTGCTCCTTGACCAAATCCATCTGGATATCGCGGGAAATATTCCCCACCAGCAGGCTGTGCAATATCACCTGGTAAGCCACTTCAGCCTGTTGGGTATGGGTCTGGATAGAGCGCACATGGGCTTCGACTTTCTCCAAGGCGGCCTCGATCGCCAAGTTGCGGTAGAAAGCGCTGAAATCCTGCTGGGATATAACTTGGCGGCTATTGTCGGAAAGCATGGTGTACATGCTCTCGTAATCTTCCACCTGCCAGGCATTTAAGAAGCCTTGTGCAGCAGCCTGGGCGTCTGGCGAAGCGGTGGTGTATACCTGCGGAGGCGGGAGTGTGGCTGGATTTGACGCTACCGGGGTAGGTTGGTTGCCAGACGAGCCGCAACCTGCTAACAGCAAGAGTAACAGTAACCCCATTAACCATTGAAAAGGTTTCATGATGCTTCTCAAAAAAAACCGACCTCCCGCGAAGGTCGGGTCAGGTAAATTAATCTGCCAGAATGATAAAACAGAATGAGCGGAATGGCAAGTACTGCTTAATTATCAGCTGCCCCCATACACCGGGATAGCCGCACCGTTAATGTCCCTGGCGGCATCGGAAGCCAGGAACATGATCACCTCGGCCAGTGATTCGGGCTGCACCCAGCGGCTATAATCCGCCTGCGGGCTGGCTTCCCGGTTTTGAGGCGTGTCGATGGTGCCGGGGATGATGCAGTTGGCGTTGATACCTTTGTCTTTCAATTCAGCTGCCATGCTTTCGATCAGGCGGATGACTGCGCTTTTGGAGGCGGCATATGCTCCCGCCTTTGCAGTCCCTTGCAACCCTGGACGAGCGGCGATGCAGATGATCTTCCCTGAACCTTGCTTCAGCATGTGGGGGATGACCGCCCGGCAGGTGATAAATACTGAGCGGGCGTTCAAGTTGATCATGAAGTCCCAAGTGTCCAGAGAAGTCTCGTGAAGCGCAGAGCCGGCCTGGTAACCGCCCACCGTATGTACCAGCACATCGATTCGCCCAAAGCGCTCCATGGTGCTCTTTACCAATTCTTGCACCGCTTTAGCTTCGGTCAAATCGGCACAATTTGCCAGGTAATGTTCGTCAGAACCAACCAGGTCAGCGAATACCTCAAAAAGCAAATCGTCGCCGCGATCAACCAACACTAGGCAGGCTCCAGCTTCTTGAAAGCGGCGCGCCAACACGCTACCTAAATTACCGGTTGCGCCGGTTACAATCACTACTTTATTGGAAAAATCCTCCATATCTTTCAATCTACCTCCTTATAAGCGGGTACCATATCCTGGGTGATTATATACGATATTCCAGCGGATCCAGAATCTCACCAGATCCCAGGGATTGAACGGGGATCACTCTTTCGCATAGTCGAACTGGTGAGTATCAATCACAAAACTCTTAGCTTGAACTCCTCGTTTTCTCAGGATACCTAAAGATTCCTCAACTTATTTCCCAAATTTGGCGGCACCATCACACTGTCCATCCAATCCAGGTAATCTTTTGAACCGGTCTTGATCGGCAAGGCCAGGATTTCTGGAACTTCGTAAGGGTGCGCTGCCCGGATAGCGGGTAGTACTTGCTCGTCAAACAGGTCCATTCTAGTCTTAATCACCAGAAGCGCTTCCTGCTCGTGCTTGGTTTCTCCCTGCCAGGTATAGACCGAATTGATGGTAGGCAGGATGTTGACGCAGGCTGCCAGCTGTTTGTGGATTAATAGGTCAGCTATTTCCTCACCAGCCGCCTTAGATGGGACTGAAACCAGCACCAGCGAGTATTGTTTTCTCATAGGATACTCCTTAATGATTATGATAGGCAAGCATACCAGAGGATCGGAATCATGTTACCATAAATACGTTGTCGGTTGTCCTTGGCAAAAATGAAACCTGATATTTGCCTGCTGTTCTTCTTTTTGGGTAAACGGATGTTGTGACGATATATGGTTGAGAGAACCTTTCGCCAGGAATTAGATCATTTCCCTGTGGACGTTACCCGGGCAGCCTTCCGCTTTGCGCAATCCATTGCCTACCCCGATCTGGATGTGAAAGCCTATATGGCTCGGATCGACTGGCTGGCTGAATCAGCCCGTCTGGTAGTGACCGGGGAATTCCCGGTTGCCAATCGCTCCAAAGCATTAGCCGAGTTCCTCTTCAAGAAGATGGAATTTCGTGGCAATACCCTGGCGTTTTCAGATCCCCGCAATAGCTATCTAAACGAAGTGCTCGACCGCAGGCTGGGTATCCCCATCAGCTTGTCGGTAATCTATGTGGCGGTAGCTCGCAGGCTGGACCTGCCGGCCAGTGGCGTGGGTCTGCCAGGCCACTTTATTGTATCGGTCCCGAATAGTTCCGGAACGATCTATCTGGATCCTTTTAATGGCGGTGTCCGTCTATCCCAGTCGGATTGCTTGCAGCTGGTCAGGCTTACCAGCGGTTATGATGGCCCTCTTCAAAGGGAATGGCTGCAACCGGCCACTCCGCAAGATATTCTGGCGCGTATGCTCAATAATTTAAGAAATGTTTATGTGGCGAGAGAACGGTGGGATTTAGCCATCTCTGTAGTGGAATATCTGCGGATGGTGCAACCCGAACTGCCAGACCATTTACGCGATCTTGGTCTGATGCACCACCAGAAAGGCTGGCTGCGCCAGACTATGTATTATCTGGAGCAATATCTGTTGCGAGCGCCGGAAGCAACCGATATCGAGTTGGTCCGCAGGCATTTGAACTCGGTAGCCGACCAGCTAGCTCGATTGAATTGAAAACCGGCAGCCTTTACTTGCTAACTAAACCAGAATATTTCTATCCCAAACTACAAAACCGGGCTGAGCCTGGGTTGTGTACAGCTCCTCGTACAGATTGAAATGTTCAGCGCATTTACACGCCACGCCGCCATAGCAATCTTCGCAGCAGTAGTGGTGTTTGCCAACGACCAGAGCTCCCCAGGTGATCTCGATCCCGCATCCATCGCACCAAACTGTGTTTTGATAGCGAGCCATAGGTTCCTCCTTGGGTGACTTTCTACCCTTTAAGGTCGGTCTAACTTGATCTGAACTTAACAATCTAAAATCTTTAACTTTCAACCCTCATTCTGCCTGCATGAGTAAATTTTGACCTGCACTCAGCTGGTTGGCCAATAAGCGCTTACCCTGGGATGCCTTTAACTACCAACACGCTGCATCCGGCATAGTGCACCAGTTTGCGAGAGACGCTGCCCAGCAGCATACCTTGCAACTGGCTCAAACCACGTGAGCCCGTCACCACCAAGTCTATGCCATTTTCCTTAATGAATTGGATGATCTCGCTGGCGGCATCGCCCCATCGCAACACTGTGCCAACGTTTTCCTGCCAGGGGCTGGTAGAACCCGTATCGCTTGCCGGAAGCATTATCTTTTGCCGGGCTTCCTCCAAGAGGGCTTCTCCAAACTCCTCTTCCTCTTCGATCTGGTCATCACTGGCTTCCTTCATCTCACCGATAGGGATAACCGGCATCATTTCCGATCCAGCCGGCCAGGATTTAGCGATCAAATTCGGATCTGGTAGCGGGGGAAGCACGTGCATCACTTCTACTTTGGTGTCCGCTGGCAGCGTAAATTCTGCCAGGTACTCGGTTGCCAGCTGGCTATATATCGATCCATCGGTCACCAGGAGCACCCGCCTTAAGCCGTTATAGGGCGCTCTTACGATCAGGACCGGACAGCTGGCATATTCCAGCATCTGCTGGGCTACGCCTCCCAGTAAAATTCCCAATGTTGCGCGCAACCCTTGAGCGCCTAATACGATCAGGTCAAGGTTGTGCTTTTCTGCGTATTCGTGGATGGTGGCAGTTGGGTAGCCAGCCACCAGTGTGGTTTCTACCTCTACATGCTTTCTTTCTAAAATAGTTTTGGTTTGTTCCAATATAGCTTCTATGGTAGCGTGATCAGAGGCATTGCGCGGCAAAAGCACTGCCATGGCTGTGATCAGGGAACCTTTGGTTAACGGTAAATCCCGCAGCAGATGCGCAGCTGCCTGCGCATGGGTTGATCCATCCACGGTCAGCAAAATATTTCTGGGCTTTTGAGTGTAGGGTGTCATCATCATCCACCTCCCACGAAGTTACGAAAAAGGATGGTTGCTTTGATCGATTCTATTTGAGCGGTCTTCGCGGTAAGAACCGCGGCGTACTGGCTTTATAACTCTTGTAATTATCACCGAAACGGATTTCCAGCTCACGTTCTTCATAAATTGTCAGGAAGACCAACATAACCGGACTCACTACTGCTAAGATCCACACCAGGAACAGCCCGGACTGCAACCATAATCCCAGGCCTACCAGGAACGCCAGAGCGCTGATTACCATGGGGTTGCGCGTCCAGGCATAAATCCAATCCGTGACCACCACTCGCGTCAAGGCGATTGCAAAGGGGGCGCCCAACCCTTTTAGCACTAAGGTGAAGATCACCAGCAGCAATCCCAGCGCGCTGATTGACATTAGAAAAAGGCCCACCCAGGGTGGAAGCGATATAGGCCAGGTTGGCGAATCCATCCCCAAACGGGTTGCGGTCAAGATCGCTGAGCCTAACAAGATCGCCAGGGCATAATGAACCCAGGCAGTTACCCTTTCGGCGCGCAGTACGGTGGGCTCATATTCGAGCAACCAACGCCCCAGGAGCACGAGCGGGATCGCGGCCAAGGCTCCGCCAACCGCGATGACGAGATAAATCGTGGGCGAAAGCGCCTGGGTTGCCAGCCACAGCCACACTACCCAAGTCAGCACAAATCCGACTATGTTTCCAAGCGTACGCCGCATTTTTCACCTGCTCAATCACAAATCTTTACAGATGTGCTCCTGCACTTATCGATGCAGGTAGGGAGAAAAGACAAACCACCGACGAAGAGTCAGCGGCTTGTGTGTTTAGCCATCATGCTGTCCAGGTCCCGGTGTTCGAACCCAGACGACCGCCAGCAGTTTTGTTCACGATGCCCTCCGCAAGTCATGCAGAGCATATTCTGATCTCGGTTCGGGTTAACCACCGAATTGTCAGAAAGCGTTGGGATGTGCTGGTAATTTGTACTCTTAATGTCACTAATGCTGGTACTTTTCTTCCTTTCCTGACGGGAATAATCAATATGCAGAACTTACATTTATTATAGCAAACAATGGCAGGACTGCTAAAGCTTTCTTGGGGGGTAAATGACGCATTTCCTTCGACCCAAGCCTCTCCAAAAACCGCCTGCCGGCTGCTTTTGGCCTCATCTGCAGGAATCCCCTATCGGTATGACCTCTGAGCTTTGATCTTCCAATACATACTATCCATATCAGCTGAGAAGTCTCGCCTGACCGGAATCAGGCGATTTTTCCATTATTACCGCGCTTTGAACCGGTCACTGCTTCAGTTCACACGTGGACGGCTCCCCCTGGCCTTATGGAAACAGTACCTTTAGCCCCGGAAGATCAGACTGCAACAGGTCACCCCACCCTCCGCTTTAGCCAATTCCGAAACATCTACCGTTTCAACTTCGAGACCATGTTTTTCCAACCGGTTGAGTGTCTTTTGATATGCCAGTGGGTACAAAACACGATGGTTTACCAGCAAGGCGTTGGCGCCAAATGGTTCCGAAGGATCTACCTCGATAAGTTCCAAATGCTCGAAGGCACCGGGATCAACCCAGCAACGGTTAATTAGCAAGACTTCCTCGGCCACTTGGCTCACAGCCGATTTTAAATGTATGCAATCACTTATTTTCACAGTTTCAATCGAATAGCCGTGGGGGGTTAAGTATGACTGCAATTGCTCGATACCCGCTACGTTGCTGCGGCTCGAGAGGCCCGCATATAATACTTTGCCAACAAGTAACAAGTCACCCCCATCCAGGGTTCCCGGCGGATTGATATAGCATAATTCTCGGTAGTTATCCAACGCTTTGGCGACAGAGAGGGTTTCAGCCCGGCGCGATGAAGCTCCTGGTCGGGTGATGACCCCCAGCTCGTCTACCACTAGGGCGGCATCTTCAACGAAGACTGCATCTGGCAACTCAGGCTCCCCTGGTAAGCGCTGGATTTCACAGCCCAGCTCAGCCAGGTAGTTTTCGTATTGGCGGTGTTGTTCCTGAGCTCGCCTGAGATTGATCGTCGCCCGGGGCAAATGGGCCAACTGGCAATCTTGGATGCTTTCACTGACTTCTCTGGTTATGGCAATGAGCATAACCTCGCTCCCGTTGTATATCTTTCGATCGCCAAGGAAAGTTTCCTTGGGGTTACCTCTGATACTTGAATTATCCTGTGAATTATGAAGCATCAAGCAGATTAGGCTGTGTCGTGGGTGTTCTCAAAGGCTGGTTATATCCATTCTGATTCTTCCAAAGTGTGTTCGTCCCGCAGGTCCCCAGTGTTGACCGTGGTCTTGGGTTCGAACAACAACACATGCACTTCTTGATCTGCTACTGGTTTGTGCTCGACGCCGCGCGGCACAATCAGGAATTCACCAGCTTGCAGGTTGATTTCCCGGTCGCGCAGCTGCATTCTCAGCTGGCCTTTCACCACCAGAAACATTTCATCCTCTGCTTGGTGGTGATGCCATACGAACTCCCCCTTTAGTTTGGCCAGCTTTACCCATTGATCGTTCAATTCACCGACGATTTTCGGTGTCCAGTATTGGTCAAATAGATTGAATTTCTCCATCAAATTTATTTTTTGCACGATCAACCTCTCTACCTTGTAGTATGCCTAGACGCGTTCCACTTTTAGCTCTGCGATGAAGCAATATGTCTCGATACGTACTTTACTTTGCGCTTCAGCATAACCTTCACTGACCTGATTGATGGGCACTAGGAAGGATTCGCGCTTACCCGTCCATAATCTGGTGGTCGAGACGAAGCCCATCGATGAAACCGATACGCCCACCTGCTCGGGTAGAGTCACGGCAATTTCGCCGATGAACCCGTAAACCCCGAGGCGGGTTTCGCCCTCAGGTATCTTTGCGGTCGACATATCCAGACGTACATCCCCGATAAAGGTCAGGATATCTTCGTTGGCCAACTGCCAATCCCCCGAGCGCCGGATGTCCCCGATAGGTAGTATCTTAAGACCCGCACCTGGAGCTGTCATTCTCGGCCGTGCTAGCATCCAAATCCCGATTAGGATCAACACCGATGGCCAGCAGATCGCTCCCAGGTTCACATCGAAAACGTTGCCCAACAACAGTAATGACCCTACAAACAAGATCAAAAAGCCAAAGATTAATTGCCCGCTTACTCGCATGGGTGCCCTCCTCAAGAGATTGTTAGAATGACCAACAAGCCAAGCCATTGCTATCCAGATTTTACTTCATCTTTTATATCTGATCACATTTTCTATGTAGGCTGCTCGACCACTCGCCCATCCCGCTGGGCGAGCCTTTCAGAACCTCATGGTGCCCCCGTCTCCTTTATATCTGAAATCCCAGGCAATGGGGGTAGCAGGGGTAACCTCCATTGCGTCTGGTCTTATTCATCCTTCGATCTCTTCCAATAAGCCCGATCGTTCTCATCTTGTTCGTCCAACCAACGCGGGTGCACCTGCTCTCTGACCCGGTAGCCATGAGCCTTCCATAGTTTGCGCGCCAGCTGGCGTGGGTCGGATTGAACTCCCTGACGTGCGAAGTACTCGCAGATGCGGGTGATATCGCGTTCAAAGATCAGCAAAGCGTTGCGGTTCTGCCGGGGGTCGATAGCCTGGGGGAAATCGATCAGGTTGATCTCACCTTGCCAATATAATACGTTGTAAGCCGACAAGTCACCGTGCACACGCTTGTTCGCCAGCATGATCTCGACGTTGTGCAAGATGCGTTTGAACAGTTTGCCTGCCTCGGTTGTGCTCAATTCGATTTCGATCAAGGTGGGAGCGGGGGTATCTGCTCCGCCGATATACTCCATCAGGATAGCATTATCCCCGCGCGTATAGGGGGTTGGGATATCCGCCCCGGCTTTGTGCAGAATTTGCATGGTCTTGTATTCGTGCTCGATCCAGGAGGTGTGCAGCAGCTGCCGGCCGTATTCCGTTCGCTTGTTCATGGCATGCTCCATACGATCGTCGATGATGGCGTTGCCATCCGCGTCCAATCGCTCGCGGCCTTCACGATACAGGAAATCGTCCTTCAAGTTGCGGAACCGCCTGGGACGGTAAACTTTGGCAGCGATGTAATTGCGCTTCCTCGGGGTTTTAGCAGCGCATTGGTACACCGAAGCCTCCTTACCACCTTTCAGCAAGCGCAGGATATCGTCAAACCAGCGGCTCTGGTAAAAGCCACTCAGCGAATCGATGATCCACTGGCGCTCGTGGCGGGAAGCGTTGTAACTGAATTCAAAACCCATTTCCCCGGCAGCCTCGTCGGCCAGCTCGGAGATGATCTCTGCTTGCGAGCGCTTGGTTTTAGGCTGAGGAGCAGCTAAGCGCTGCCGTCGTGGTCGCTCGGGAAGCCCGTTTTTTATCCTGGGCAGATTTCCTCGCCCTTCCAAATCCTCAAAACCGTCTAACAAATCGTTATATTCATTTAGGTTGTTTCTACTCATCTCGAATGCTCTTCTTTATCGTCAATTCTTTGTTAATAAGATTTCGGGTTGCCTTCTTTATGTGAAGGATGGGCTCTCCAATCATTCCCGTAGCGGGGTTAAAGAATCATGCCGCAGGGGAAAGATTTGCTCCTGCGGCATAAGCCAGGCGGATAGGCTCCATCCGCGCCCTGGTGTTACTCGGCTCGAGAATCAAAAAACCACAGGAGCGCAGTGCACCTGTGGCCACGACTTGTTAGGTGGGGAGGATATCGGCGTGGTCGGTTAACCTCCCTCGCCACGAGGCGCACTTCTATAATCAAGATCGCGTCTTAAGATGACCGACATAATTTGTACGCCTCCTTTCTTTAATTGCATTTCGAAGAACTGGATCCTAGTCTACCAAATAAGGCCTAATCGGTCAAGCCGCTTTATCAGTCCTCTGGGGGTTAGGCCACCCTGCGTCCTGATCGTCACTACTTGTTGTGAAGCCCTCTGCATTGAAATAACCCTTAAGGTTGTCTTGCAGGAAAGTTATTGCCCGCCCCGTTGAATCAACCACTCTATCAGCGTGGCGTTCTTTTGCTTGCCAGCATCGCGTACGCTTTTAGCTGCTTCTGTGAAGTACTTGTGCTCCTTTAAAAAGTTGAGCTGCTCTTGGTACCATTGCTGCTCATTAGTTGGGCGACCATAAAGGGCCAGCTCGAAGCGCAATCGCAGGCTTTCTTTAAAAAAGTCGTTCCGCCCCAAGATGTCCAAATCAGCGTCGACCAGGATCTCCTCCAGCAGGTTCCTGGGAGACTGCGGCAGGCGCGTCGCCAGGATCATGCCCATGATACGCTCAATCTGCTCATCATTTAAACCGAAATTGGGTAAGATCTGTGCTGCCATCCTGGCACTGGCGAGTTCATGTCCCTGGTACCTGTGAATGAAGCCAATATCGTGGTAGGCCGCGCTCACTCTGAGCAGCTGCAAATCCTCTCCTTCGATCTGGCTTATGCCTGCCAATCGCACAACCGAGGGTAAAATGTCGCCTACTGTGTGATCGACATCGTGATAGATAAGATCAGTAGGCAGTTTCTCCCTTAATTGGCTGATGGCATAATCAATTGCACCTTCGTAATCTGGCTTTACCATTAATCTGTGTTGCCTTTTCATAACGTCTGTAATTTCGCCTTAAGAGCTCTTAGGGGATGAGTGGTCGCGCTTCATTGGTTAAAATTCCTCACCCAAATTCTCCTGCTGCATGAATCCTGAGCGTGTCTACAAATTGCACCTTGGTTGGGTTAATCAGGTGATGTGACTCACTGCCATCTGCTCCGCCCTCATCCTGACTCGGTAGGGTTCTTGGCAGTTTAGATCCTCAGTTGGTAATTAAGCCCTGGAGATTTCTGCGATTTCCACAAGCAGGTCACAGACAGCTAACATTAACACCCCCAGCGCCACCGGCCAAACCTGGCTCTTTGCGAACAGACTTGCGGACATGATCACCGCTGAAAAGTATTTGGCTTGAAATCCTTGCGGATGTTCCCTGGGACAGAGCCTATCATCAGGTTCGGTTTTGTATACCGCTGTAACCAGCAGGTTGAAAAGCCATTATACCAGTTGTACCGATTTGTATACCTGGCAGTTGTCAGGTACTCGCATTTCTAAAAGGTTGAGGTTCTTTTCGGGTGTGAATTGGTTTTCAAGGTGAGGGCTGACCACCACTAAATCCCGACCCCTATGGTAAGACCCGCTGACCTATGCAGGACGCAGACCACTATTAGCTGCCGTTTGTGGCCATCTCTTAACTGCAAGCTTCTTTTTTAGCTTGACGAGGAGGGGCGGTGCCGCTGCAGGAGTTATCTGGGGTGTATTGCCGCCTGATATCACCAGCCGAAAAGATCAGGACTCAGGCTCGCCCTCAATCGGGCTGCCTTGGATGTATCTCCGTCGATAATACAGCACTCCTAATAAGAGGGTGAATTGGACGATGGCGGTTATGATGGTTGAAAATTGGTAGTAATAGAACAGCAGCAAGTCCACCATCGTCAGATAAATGAGCAGGGCGTACAAGGCGTAATCCAGACCCCGGCGCTCGCCACCCCTGATGAGCCGCGCTGCTGCTGCCAGGAGTGCCAGGCCGATTATACCCTGGACGACCTGCAGGCCAGTGTACCAGAAAAAGCCGACATATCTGCTCATCGGCATTCCCGAGGTCGAGGTTGCCTGGAGGTAAGTGTTCGGCAGGCTGGTGATCAGCACGCTGGTGGATGTGCTGGCGGCAAACAACCCCATGGCGGTCAATCCCAGCGCCAGGACCGTACAAAAGCGTTTGCGGTCAAGGTAACGATCTTCGAGACGCTGAAGCCGCCCTTCCAGCTTCTTCATGTAATCTGGGGGGGTCGGCGCGATGTAAATGTGCTCATCTTTGAAATAATCCAGCAGCTCTCCAGCCAGGCGGGCCAGATCGGACTGGTCTTTCTGAGCGATCACGTAATTGAGGCGCATGACGATCTCTTCCCGTTCGTGGGCATCCAGGTCGCGATCGAGTACATCTTCCATCATTTCCAGTGTGATGTATAGTTCACTGCGTCCTTGGCGGATTGGCTGGCGGTTGATTCGCAGGTAAACCAATACGCAAATAAGGAAGAACGCATAGATGATGGGTGCAGCCGGTGGGTAGAAATAATCGTTGGTTTGGGTGATGAACTTACCCACCTCGTCGATAAATAGACCTACGCCCAATCCTGCCAGCACCGATACCAGTGGGTAGACCCAACGGTTGGCGAAGATTAGCGGTAACAGGGCAGCCACAAACAACAGCAGTCCGCCCCATAAAACGTGGGCAATATGTAAGCTGCCGCCTCCCAACTGGGGGTACCCGGATAGTTCCAGGAACAGGCGTGTCAGCGAGACCGACAAGGCGAAGCTGAGCAGGGTGATGAGCAGGTTGGTGTCCGCTCCAGGACGCCTGACAGGCCTCCGGATGGCGTGATAAGAACGGTTCATTCATTTTTCTCCGCATGAATCAAAGGGTTTCTATGGCAGCTTTGAGTGTAAGAACTCGAGGGTGCGCGCCCAGGCTTTCTCAGCAGCCTCCTCAACATAAGCCTGCTTACGATCCTCTTCGCAGAACCAGTGTCCGGTGCCAGGGTAAGTGTAAAATTTGACCTCACCATTCGCCTGGCTTAACCGCGCTTTCATGGCGCTCACTTTTTTGGCATCCGCGCCCCACTCATCATGTTCTGCAAAATGGCCGAGAAAGTCGGTGTTTACACCTTGATACTTGCCACCGCCGGTGCCATAATACAGCACCACTGCAGAGAGGTTCTTTGGCTTGTTCCTGGCAAGCCCTAAGGCGTAGCCGCAACCCAGCGAAAAACCGATCACTCCTACCCGAGGGGACACGACCTGTGGTTGGGAGCATAAATAATCCAACGACCCATTAATTAGATTATTTGTGGCTTTGCGATCTACTTTTAATCTTAATGCTTCTGCCTGGTCGATGGTTCTGGCGATAGCGCCTTGATAATAATCTGGTGCCAGCACCACGAAGCCTTCCCTGGCGAGGCGGTCGGCCGTGTGTTTGAAGAATTCGTTCAACCCCCACCAGGCATGCAGTAGCAGCACACCTGCTCCCTTCATGCCATCCGGAAAAGCCATACACGCTTTTGCCGGAATGGCATTGACTTCGAACTGAATCATCTTCCCCATAATCTGGTTTTCTCCTATCTTAAAAAACCCGTGTTCGGCTCTTACCACACACCAGGCAACAGGCGATAGCGGGTCTCTTGGGCGTATTGGTAGTAACCAGGTAGTTCGTCCAGCAGGGTGCGGTCTTCCAGCGACGTACGCAGAATGACCGCCAGAATGGTGAACACCGCCGGGATCAAGGCCCACAGGGAAGCCAACATCAGTGGAAATGCCAGGAAAGTTACTATCGAGCTTGCATAAGCAGGATGGCGCACATAGCGGTAAGGTCCCTCCCGGATAACCGTGTGACCTCGCTCGGCCTGGATGCGCACCACGGCTGAGAAATAGGCGTTTGCTATCAGCGCCCAGCTGCCAAAGGTGTACCCCAGCACTACCAAGATCAACCCGGCGATCTGCCAGGAGAGGGCCACCTCTGGGAGCCAGCTAAAACGCAAATCCAGCCCGGCCACTACAAAGATGGAGATAGGACCGATCAGCGCGACGATCAGCACCAGCCCTTTATCCCATTCTTTGACGTTTTCCGCCTCCAGGGATTGGGCGCGTTCCATTAACACGGCTGGATTCTTGCGGTAAGCTATCAACCTGCTGAAGATTGTGAAGGTTACATTCAACCCAAAGAAGATCCAGGCCATGGTCCAATTGACCCGGCCAGCTGCTACGAACAGCGGTAGGGGCGTCAATATCAAATAGAGGGCAAAACGCAGCAACGCTCTCCAACCGATGCTGGAACTCGCCCCAGGCTTGTTCTCCTTTTGATGGCTTGATTTGCTGGAAATCATCGCACCCATATAATTCTCCTTATCCGGGCAGGGCGGTCATTGCTCACTTTCTCAGCCTTTTCTGGACGGGTTCACCCTGGAGTTCTCTGATAGCGTCAGAGGCGATCCAGCGGGCTGCCTTGGCATCGATTTGCTGGATTTCCTTAGCGGTCTTTATGGCCACCGCATTGAGTTTCAGGTTCCTCTTCCCGATGTTCCTGAGTGCCCAATTGACCGCTTTTTTGACATAATTGCGCTCATCCGTCGCCCCTCGTTTTATAACCGGCATTAATTGGATGAATCGACCGTCTCCGGTCTCTTTGTCGTGCCATGCCAGGCAAGCGATCAGCGCATAGGCGCTCCTCTTGACAAATTCCTCTTCCCGCTCGGACCAATCCAAGATTTTACCCCAGGCTAAGGGACTCTTCTCGAATAAATTCATGCACACCTGGTCGCACACGTCCCAGGAGTTGATCTGCTTTACCCAATCCTCCATCTGGTTTTCGGTTAATTCTTCAGGCTCAGCCACCATTCCAGCCACGATCTGGGCTTCAGGTATACCCGTTTTCCACAAATCGAGCGCCAGCTGGTGGTGCTTACCAAGTTTTTTAGCCAGTTTGCGCATCTCTGGGACGGCGACTCCAAGCCTTCCTTCGGCTGCCATCCCGTAACGTGCCATGCCCATCACTTGGTCGGGTCTAGCCATCCCCCTCAGGATCTCCAACACCTGCTCAACAGAAGCCATCTCACCCTCTCATTAATAACCCATATGCTTGGATCGCATCAGGTTTTGCTAACTATCTTATTTATTATGGTGACCGCTCGCCGAAAGGTTGGGCAACTCGTAATGCCGGCCAATCGCTCGCCAGCCCTTCTCCGTAAAGAAAAATCTGGTGTTTATCGGAATAGACTTATTCGGTCCTCGCAATCGCGCTACCCAGGAGATATCGGCTGTGCCCAGGATGCCAATTTTCCTGGGGGGGCTCTGTATGCCATTGACCTTGATAATAATATCGTAACTGTGGATGGATGATTTCCAGTCGCCTGTACATCTTGCTTTTATATTACTGCTTAAATGTTGATGATGCTAAAAGGTGATGCTTCTTTTTTTCTGCTAATCGTCCCAGGTCCGGCTTGCCAACCCATCCTCTTCGACCTTTGGTAGTTGGCTATCAATTGCCGGGCGCCTTACTCTACTTCTTCGACGACGATGATGTCCAGGTCGTAGAGCAGCGATAGCGCTTCTGGTAATGAGAACTTGGCCTTCTTTAGATTATTCTGCCCTGGTTTTATCTGATAATTCCGCGCCTTGCTCAGGTCAGCCTCGCTCAGATTGGTGTTTATGAATATGCTTTCCCCTAGATCGCTGCCACCGAAGTCGGCCTGGGATAAATCTGCCTCCCGGAAGTCTACGCCAATAACCATACAATCCCTGACCTGCATGCCTTTCAGGCTCAAACCGATGAAAATAGAATGGTTTAGGGCGCAGTTATAAAAGCCAATGGGATCCCCCAGCCGGATTGCGGTCCAGTCTGCTCGCGTCCAGTCGACCCCGATTGCCTTCGAGTCTTCAAATCGGGTGTTAGCAAAGACAACCCCTGGAAAATGAGCGAGACTGATATCACACTCATGAAAAGTGCAATTGACTACCCGGCAGTTGCGAAAGACACATTCCACGAAAGTGCACTGTATGAATTTACAATCGTAAAACTCGCAAGAGGCCAGCTCGCCTGCTTCCAGGTGTACTTGGTTGAATGTTTGTTCGGAATAATGGGTTTGCGGTCTGATCTCGGAACTCAAGGTGAAGATCTCCGACGGATTAACTGTATGGTATTACCTGGATATCTGGTCGTACGCTCTGAAATCATCCTGGCGCTTAGCCTGATGAGCTGCTTATCAGAATTTCGGTGCCAAAGGGATCCCTGACGGGACACATATGGAGGGGTTCATACATCAGGTTATCTATAGGCTCTTGACCTGTGCCTCCTGCGGCAATGAAAGCGCCCTGGAGGCGCTCGGCCTCTTGGGGTGTTTCGGTGACGATATTTATCTCAACGTTGCTGGGATTGGCCGCTTGAGCGCGCAGTAGCGTCAACCAGGTACTCCCAATCCGCCAGCCAAGCGTATTTTCGCCCTCAATGTAAGCGGGTGGACCCAAGACTTGCGTGTAGTATCCAGCTGCCCTCTCAAAATCATGAAAGAATAAGGTGGCACCGAAGATTCCTTTAACTTGGAAGCGTGGTTCAGGAGCAGGATTGACGAAGTATTTCTCCTGGTATGCTTTGTAATCCATCGAGACTCCTTATAGTGATTTAGAGGTAACCGGAACCTGGTTGATACCTTCGTAAATAACTAATACCTTATCCCGCCATGAACCAGGCGCTGTGTCCAGACCGATTCAACTTCAGGCAGCTCCATGCCTAGGTAATCGCCGCACCTTAACCGTCAACCTGCTGGAGATGAACCCACCTGCCAGCGCCAATAAGCCGGTTGCCAGGGCATATCCTAAGACGGTCGGGTCGAGCCCCAGGGTGTAAGTGGATCCTACCAGGCCAAAGCCCAGACCGAAGATGGCGGCGTGAAAGGTGCGCTTTTCTCCGACGGATAGCCCAATTCCAAATCCTCCTGCCAGGGTTGCCAGGCCTGAGACTAATAGTAGGCTGGCCAGTCGGCAGAAGCTACTCTGGGGGAGCATAGGTGACCAGACCAGCCCCAGCATCAACCCGAAGGATACCATCGCGATGAGCGCCCCCACGCAATAGGCTGCAATTACTCTCAAAACCCTATAAACGCCCTTCATTTACGTGAGCCTCCCATGCTCGGAAACAAACTCACAGACACCGTTCTTTCTGGGGGAGTGAATTTCTTACCCGCAACCAGTTGTTCACCTCTCTTGCTCCCTAATATACTCGTTTAAAAAGAAAAGTCAACGTGTGTATTTCAAGTTGAGACAAAAGTTCGGAGGTAATCAGAAAACCCTTAAATTCAGTCTGTCATTGCGATCGAAGCGTGGCAATCTCGCCTTCAGCTGGGGATTGCTTCACCCCTGGTGGGGCTCGCAATGACAAAAATGTCCGAACTTTTGTCCGAAGGTCAGGTGTATATCATATCGGGGGTGAGTCTGGCCTGGCGACTGAAGTCACATGAACAAGAACCCAAAATCCGCCCTTTGGCGGATTCAGAACCTGGACTGCGCCAGGTTTTGCGCTCTTATTGGTGCAGATTTATCTGCT